>NZ_CP073015.1:2012500-2363079 GCF_018080005.1 Flavobacterium sp. CS20
CACCGGGCAGGTGTCAGGCTCTATACTGCATCTCTCGATTTAGCAGAGCCCTGTGTTTTTGATAAACAGTCGCCTGGACCTCTTCACTGCGTCCTGACGTGTGCAAGCACACTCAGGAGACCCTTCTCCCGAAGTTACGGGTCTATTTTGCCTAGTTCCTTAGCCATGAATCTCTCGAGCACCTTAGAATTCTCATCCCAACTACCTGTGTCGGTTTACGGTACGGGTTGCTTTAATTGATTTTCTTGGATGTATATACGCTAGATTATCAACGCCACCGAAGCTTTGTTGTACTATCTCACAATCTCTTGTGATTCAACCTCCTATTCCGTCAGGAGGCACTAACATCTATACACCGTCTCGTTTAACTTAAAGCAAGTAGCAGAATATTAACTGCTTGTCCATCGACTTCCCCTTTCGGGTGCGCCTTAGGTCCCGACTAACCCTCAGCTGATTAGCATAGCTGAGGAATCCTTGGTCTTTCGGTGTGCGGGTTTCTCGCCCGCATTATCGTTACTTATGCCTACATTTTCTTTTGTAATTAGTCCAACAACCCTTACAGATCATCTTCTACCCAAATTACAATGCTCCCCTACCTACTGACGAAAGTAATCTTTGTCAGTACCATAGCTTCGGTAATATACTTATGCCCGATTATTATCCATGCCGAACCGCTCGACTAGTGAGCTGTTACGCACTCTTTAAATGAATGGTCGCTTCCAAGCCAACATCCTAGCTGTCTAAGCAGTTCAACCTCGTTTGGTCAACTTAGTATATATTTGGGGACCTTAGCTGATGGTCTGGGTTCTTTCCCTCTCGGACATGGACATTAGCACCCATGCCCTCACTGATTAAAAATATTTTATAGCATTCGGAGTTTGTCAGGAATTGGTAGGCGGTGAAGCCCCCGCATCCAATCAGTAGCTCTACCTCTATAAAACTATTTAATCGTCGCACCTAAATGCATTTCGGGAGCATGCGAGCTATTTCCGTGTTTGATTGGTATTTCACCCCTACCCTCAGGTCATCCCAAGACTTTTCAACGTCAACGGGTGCGGTCCTCCACTTTGGATTAGCAAAGCTTCAACCTGCCCAAGGGTAGATCACACGGTTTCGCGTCTATTGTTAATGACTATAATCGCCCTGTTAAAACTCGCTTTCGCTACGGATCCGTAACTGAATTACTTAGCCTGGCCATTAACAATAACTCGTAGGCTCATTATGCAAAAGGCACGCCGTCATACTGACACAATCGTCAATACTCCGACCGCTTGTAAGCGTATGGTTTCAGGTTCTATTTCACTCCTTTATTCAAGGTTCTTTTCACCTTTCCCTCACGGTACTAGTCCACTATCGGTCTCTCAGGAGTATTTAGCCTTACCGGATGGTCCCGGCTGATTCACGCAAGATTCCTCGTGCCCCGCGCTACTCAGGATACTACTATCCTATACACTAACTACCTATAAGGGACTATCACCCGCTATGGCCAATCTTTCCAAATTGTTCTAGTTATAATGCACAGAAATGTTGTAGTCCTACTACCCCAATATTGCCGAAACAATATTGGTTTGGGCTGTTTCACGTTCGCTCGCCGCTACTAGCAAAATCACTGTTGTTTTCTCTTCCTCTAGTTACTTAGATGTTTCAGTTCACTAGGTTTGCTTGATGAATAAATCCATCATGACATATCTTCAATATGCCAGGTTGCCCCATTCGGAGATTTGCGGATCATTTCACATGTGCTGATCCCCGCAACTTTTCGCGACTTATCACGTCCTTCTTCGCCTCTGAGAGCCTAGGCATCCACCATACGCCCTTTACAAACTTTTTAATACCTTCTGTATTTCTACTCTTTATTATTACAATATGTCAATGAACTTTTTGTAGTATAAATTAATGTTAGATTAACTTATGCTGAATATTATTATATTAAATTGACAAGTAAAGATAAACGAGTATAGACTATACTCAGCCGTATTTGCATTTAAGCAAAATACTCTAAAAAAGGAGATATTCCAGCCGCACCTTCCGGTACGGCTACCTTGTTACGACTTAGCCCCAGTTACTAGTTTTACCCTAGGTCGCTCCTTGCGGTGACGAACTTCAGGCACTCCCAGCTTCCATGGCTTGACGGGCGGTGTGTAAAGGCCTAGGAACGTATTCACCGCACCATGGCTGATGTGCGATTACTAGCGATTCCAGCTTCACGGAGTCGAGTTGCAGACTCCGATCCGAACTGTGATATGCTTTTGAGATTTGCGCCTACTCGCGTAGTGGTCGCTCATTGTACATACCATTGTAGCACGTGTGTAGCCCAGGACGTAAGCGCCGTGATGATTTGACGTCATCCCCACCTTCCTCGCGGTTTACACCGGCAGTCTGGCTAGAGTTCTCAGCTTAACCTGTTAGCAACTAACCATAGGGGTTGCGCTCGTTATAGGACTTAACCTGACACCTCACGGCACGAGCTGACGACAACCATGCGACACCTTGCTAATTGTCCGAAGAAAAATCTATTTCTAGACCTGTCAATTTGCATTTAAGCCCTGGTAAGGTTCCTCGCGTATCATCGAATTAAACCACATGCTCCACCGCTTGTGCGGGCCCCCGTCAATTCCTTTGAGTTTCATTCTTGCGAACGTACATCCCAGGTGGGTTACTTATCACTTTCGCTTAGCCACTCATCTCTCAATTGAGACAAACAGCTAGTAACCATCGTTTACTGCGTAGACTACCAGGGTATCTAATCCTGTTCGCTACCTACGCTTTCGTCCATCAGCGTCAGTGCATTGTTAGTGATCTGCCTTCGCAATTGGTATTCTGTGTAATATCTATGCATTTCACCGCTACACTACACATTCTAACCACTTCACAATAACTCAAGAATAACAGTATCAATGGCAATTTTATGGTTGAGCCACAAACTTTCACCACTGACTTATTATCCCGCCTACGGACCCTTTAAACCCAATAATTCCGGATAACGCTCGGATCCTCCGTATTACCGCGTACGCTGGCACGGAGTTAGCCGATCCTTATTCATACAGTACCGTCAACACCCGACTCGTCGGGCTTTTTCTTCCTGTATAAAAGCAGTTTACAATCCATAGGACCGTCTTCCTGCACGCGGCATGGCTGGATCAGGATTGCTCCCATTGTCCAATATTCCTCACTGTCGCCTCCCGTAGGAGTCTGGTCCGTGTCTCAGTACCAGTGTGGGGGATCTCCCTCTCAGAACCCCTACCTATCATTGCCTATGTAGGCCGTTACCCTACATAATAGCTAATAGGACGCATACTCATCCTTTACCGCAATCTTTAACCCAGACGCTCATGCGAGGTCTGCGTACTATAAGGCATTAATCCACGTTTCCATGGGCTATTCCTTAGTAAAGGGTAGATTGTATACGCGTTACGCACCCGTGCGCCGGTCGTCGCCTGAGTGCAAGCACTCAGCGTTACCCCTCGACTTGCATGTGTTAGGCCTGCCGCTAGCGTTCATCCTGAGCCAGGATCAAACTCTTCATTGTTGTTTCTGTTTATAAGTATAACTTTTCTAATCTATACTTTTAAAAACACCAAAATCTGTTGACTCGGGTATGTTTGTTTTTTTCGCTTATCTTTACGCGTTGCTGATTATCTCTAATCAGCTTGTCAATTCAATATGTCAATGTACTTTTTTAATCTTTTTGTTTCGCCCGAAAGCGGGTGCAAATGTAATACCTTTTTTCTTTTCAACAAATACTTTTTCAAAAAAAAACCATATTTTTTTTAATTATGTAAAACATTATTTTAAAACGCTGACTGTGAGGTTTTTATTTTTTTTAAAAAAACTAAAAAAATTTACATCATTAAATATATTTGTAGTCTGTAATAAAAATTTAATTTTGTCAATTATGAAAACTAAAGATATTCATACTTATAAAGAACAAATTGACAACTTAAACAAAAAGTATGCTCAATTAAGTTTAGACCAAAGAATACAGGAGATTTACAAAGATTTCTCAAGCGAAGAAATGCTTGTCACATCTTCATTTGCGGCTAACTCTTCTTTTCTTTTGCATCTATTTAGTCAAAATGCGCCCGTAAAGCCTAAAGTTTACTTTATAGATACATTTTATCATTTTGAAGAAACAATTGAATATAAAAGAGAGCTTTCTAAAAAATATAATTTGGAAGTCTATAATATTATACCAGACTATGAGGAACATTTTAAAACAAGAGATGAGAAGTTGTGGAAAAAAAACCCAGATCAGTGTTGTTATATCAATAAGGTAAAACCTATAGAAAAAATTAAAAAGCATTTTAATGTTTGGGCTTCAGGATTGATGCGGTCTCAAAATAGTCATCGGAAAAATCTTAACATTTTTGAGTTTAAAGATGATATCATTAGGTTTTATCCTATCATAGATGTTGAAATTGAAGAGAGAAACGAATACATCAAAACACATCAACTTGACACTAACCCATTGGTTTTAAAAGGCTACAATTCTATTGGGTGTAAACACTGCACAAAAAAAGGAGCTGAGAGAGAAGGAAGATGGGTTGGTCTTGCTAAAACCGAATGTGGACTACACATCTAATTTAATGTATATAAAATGAAAAACATTAGTATTAAACATATTATAAGTGAAGGTAGAATTTCTGAAGAATATCAAGTTAAGGCTTGGGTGAAATCTTTTAGAAATAATATGTTTTTAGCCTTGAATGATGGATCTTGCTTAAGCAATATTCAATGCGTTTTACCAACTGATGAATATGGTGATGAGTTTATTAAAAAATTAAATGTTGGATGTGCTGTAACAGTTGAAGGCACTTTGGTAGAAAGCCAAGGTCAGGGTCAGCGTGTGGAGATTGACGTCAAAAACATTAAAATACTTGGAGAAGCTAATAGTGAAGATGTTAGAAAAACGATTTTATCTCCAAAAAATCACAGTTTAGAAAAGCTTAGAGAACAAGCTCATCTTAGAGTGAGAACAAATACTTTTGGTGCTGTGATGCGTTTAAGGTCTAAATTATCTTTTGCGGTTCACGCCTATTTTCAAAAGGAAGATTTTCAATATGTTACTACACCTATAATTACTAATTCTGACGCCGAAGGTGCTGGAGAAACATTTAAGGTGACTAATTTTGATTTAAAATCTATTCCTAAAACGGTAAACGGCGAGGTTGATTTTAAACAAGATTTTTTTGGTAAACCTGCAAACCTTACTGTTAGCGGTCAGCTTGAAGCTGAAACTTATGCTTTAGGTCTTGGTAAAGTCTATACGTTTGGTCCTACTTTTAGGGCTGAAAACTCTAATACAACTCGTCATCTTTCTGAATTTTGGATGATTGAGCCTGAGGTGGCGTTTTGTGATCTTGAAGGTGATATGGACTTGGCTGAAGATTTTATAAAATATGTTATTGACTATGTTCTGGAACATTGCATGGAAGATTTAGATTTTTTAGAGCAACGTTTGACCAAGGAGGAAGCTAAATTGCCCAAGCTACAACGCAGTGAAATGTCGCTTATAGAAAAGCTTCAATTTATTACGAATAACAACTTTAAACGCGTAAGTTATACTGAAGCTATTGATATTTTAAAAAATTCTAAGCCTAATAAGAAAAAGAAATTTGATTACATTATAGAAGAATGGGGTGCAGATTTACAAAGTGAGCACGAACGGTTTTTAGTGGAAAAACACTTTAAATGTCCCGTTATTTTATACGATTATCCAGCTAATATTAAGGCATTTTATATGCGCTTGAACGACGACAAAAAAACAGTGAGAGCTATGGATGTTTTATTTCCTGGCATTGGTGAAATTGTCGGCGGCTCTCAGCGTGAAGAAAGACTTGAGGTTTTGGTTGAAAAAATGAAAGCTTTAGACATTAGTGAGGAGGAATTATGGTGGTACATTGATACAAGACGTTTTGGTACTTGTGAGCACAGTGGTTTTGGTTTAGGCTTTGAGCGCTTGGTTCAGTTTGTTACAGGAATGCCTAACATTAGAGATGTTATTCCTTATCCACGATCGCCTAAAAATTTAGACTTTTAATTCACTTTATTTTTTAATCATTTTGCTGTAAGCTTGTGTTCTTGGCTTAGGGATTCTTGAAAAAATATTTATCTTGACCAAGATACGTGGCATCTCCAACACGAGCTTAAATATAGCAGATAGCCTGTCTTTGCCACTAGGCAGGTTCGATTGAAGCCCTAAATTATTTTTTGAAAAGCTTTGTTAAATAGAGTATTGAATAAGCTTTTTTTGTATTTTTATAATAAACTATTTTAGATGTTAAAGCAACAACTCAGTCAAAAATTATCTCAAAAGTTGTCTCCACAACAGATTCAGCTGATGAAGTTAATTCAACTACCAACTTTGGCTTTTGAGCAGAAAATCAAACAAGAGCTTGAGGAAAATCCCGCACTTGAAAGTGGAAAAGAGGAAGAAGATAACTTTGAAGATATGGATAATAGTCAAGATGATGAGCACGAAGTTATTGAGACTGAGTTTGATGTGGATGAGTATTTGAGTGATGATGAAATACCGAGTTATAAAACTTATTCTAACAACTACAGTGCTGACGATGATGATAATAAAGTGCCTTATGCTTCGGGAAAATCGTTTTTTGATCATTTAAAATCTCAAATTCATACATTTAGGCTTGATGAGGAAGAAGAACAGATTGCGGATTTTTTGATTGGTAGTATTGATCAAGCGGGCTACATCAGAAGAGATATTGAAGATATTATTGATGATTTGGACTTTACACAAAGCCTTTATGTGACTAAGGAAAAGGTTTTGAGGGTTTTGAAAATTGTTCAAAGATTGGATCCAGCTGGCGTTGGTGCTAAGGATTTGAAGGAATGTCTTATTATTCAACTCAAAAGAAAACCAGAAAATAAAGATGTGAAAATTGCTATAGATATTCTAGAAAACGCATTTGATATGTTTTCTAAGAAGCATTATGAAAAGCTGAAGCATAAATTTAAACTTTCGGATGAGGAATTAAAAGCGGCTATTGAGCAAATTGAACATCTTAATCCTAAGCCTGGGGCATCTTATTCGTCAAGGTCAAAACCAGTAGATCAGGTTACGCCTGACTTTACGATTAGAATTAAAAATGACGAGCTGGAGTTAACTCTAAATTCAAGAAATGTTCCGCATATGCATATTTCAAGGGATTATAACAATATGCTCAAGAGCTATAAAGAGAATGCACTAAAGACCAAAGATCAAAAAAAGGCTTTGCTTTTTATCAAGCAAAAATTGGATTCGGCTAAATGGTTTATCGATGCGATTAAACAGCGACAAAATACGTTGATATCAACAATGTCTTGCATTATGGATATTCAGCGTGAGTATTTTTTAACCGGTGACGGAAGAAATCTTAAACCTATGATTCTTAAAGATGTTGCTGAAAAAATCGATATGGATATCAGTACGGTTTCAAGGGTTGCCAACAGTAAGTATGTAGATACGCCTTATGGCACTATACTGATAAAAGATTTTTTCTCAGAATCAATGAAAAACGATAAAGGCGATGACGTCTCTACTCGAGAAATAAAAAATATTTTGCAAAACATTATTGACAATGAAGATAAACAAAACCCTTACACAGATTCTAAACTTGTTGAAGCCTTGAAGGAAAAAGGTTATCCTATTGCTCGCCGAACGGTAGCCAAATACAGAGAGGTTTTGGATATTCCTGTAGCGAGACTTCGAAAAGAGTTGTAATGAAAACTTTTCTTGATTTAGGGTCTTATATCTTCCATCCTTTATGGCTCTCTACATATGCCATGTGTTTTTATTTTTATCACGTTAATTTTATGTTTACTTATGAGAATATGATAGCTAAAATTCTATCGGTGATTTTGCTGACGGTTTTTATTCCAATTTTCTTTTTAATATTATTGAAACCTTTGAGAATTATTGATAGTTTTCATCTTAAAAAAATCAAACAAAGGCGACTTCCGCTTTTGTTTTATACAACTATGAGTGCCATTATAATCAACTATATTTTTGACCCTGTGCATTATAAGGTTCCGTTTTATTTTTTTTCGGCTGTATTTTTTAGTGGTTTAGTCTGCGTAATTCTGTCTTTTTTGAATTATAAAATCAGCCTTCACACCACTGCTATATCAAGTTTTTCCTACTTTATTATCAGCTTTAGTCTTTATTATCAAATTGACAAATTATGGATAATAAGTTTGAGTGTGTTTGCTGTTGGTTGGGTGATGAGCTCAAGATTGTCAATGAAATCTCACAAATTGCACGAATTGGTATCAGGTTTAATACTTGGGGTCGTGTCTCAATTGATATTTTTGAAATTCTGGTTTATTTAAAGAATATAGAAAACCACACCAGTTTTGATGACATTGAGTTTTAGGTCTTCTTGTGTATCTGATAATTTAGCATCAAAAATAGAATTAAGATTATATCTAAAAAAGAAATTGATTTTACTTTTACCAAATGAAAAGTAATAATCAAATCTGGCTCTGTTAAGTTCGTCTAAATCTGTTTGGTTAACGGTATTGTTTGGCTGTTCAAAAGTAGATTTGAAATGATACATATAACCAATATTAAATCCGGTATTGTTTCTCCAAAAAGCAGAATCATCACCAATTGCTGAAGTACGCCATCTAAAATGAATTGGCATTTCGATGACTTGAGTTGAAAATCTATTGGTATTAAATTCAACCCCACTATCAATCACGTCAAAAATACTTTGGTCTGTATCGGTTTCTCCTATAAAAAGGTTATGTGAATATGTGTCAAAAGAAAAACCTAACCCGATGCCTATGGCAATATTTCTTTCTTGATTTAATGGCATATCTCTGATATACCCAAAATGTAAACCGCCAGAGAATCCAGACTGAGACATATCTTTCGGTTTATTGACTAAAATATCTATCCCCAAACCAACATAAAATTGATCTTCACGGTATAGGCTATCGACTTCAGCAAAGTTTTTATCAATTAAGTTTTGGCTTACAGAAGTTAGAAATATAAAAAAGGTAAAAAATGTTAATAATCTCTTCATCAAAACAAATATACACTGAATAAAAAAAAGCACCTACATTTAGGTGCTTTTCTGAAAATTTATAAAAACTAATTATTTACTCTAAATTTTTAAATGCAGATCCTTTTCGCGTGATATACGTAATTTTTAGAGCTTCGGCTTCTCTCAATTCAGTTTTGATATCTGAAACTAAACCCATATTGGTTTCTTTATCTACTTTAAGACCAGCAATTAAAGCTTGTTTCAATTCTTCACGTGTATCTTGACGTTCTTCAAAAACAAATTGTTTGATATCTTTTAAGCTCGCATATTTATCATTAAGCTGAATACGAGCCTCTGTACCAGCAATGGATTGATAGCGTTCAGAAGGTTCGCCTGCATAGATATACATAATTAAATCTTTTTTCTCAAGTTTCTCGACCTGATCAGCATAAGGTAATCTATTTTTCACCTTAATTGAAGTATCTCTCATTACAGTTACCACCATAAAGAAAAACAAAAGCATAAAAACTATATCGGGTAATGATGCAGTAGAAATAGCTGGTAAATCACCACTTTTTTTCTTTTTAAATTTAGACATAATTAAATCTTTAAATGTTTAATTTGAAGTACGTTTAGGTTCGGCTTCAGACAATTTTTGAGGATACATATCTTTAATTTGCTCAATTCGTTCTTTCAATTTATCCTTGTCAACAGTATAGCTTTCACTCTTGAATGCCTCTTCCATTTCTCGGAAAGTTACACCAAATAATCGTTTTGCTTCTCTATCTCTTAACTCATTGTAAGCGACAACTAATTCATTTTGAACAGCAATATAATCCGAATATTTTGTCAACCTATTATTTTGTAGTGAGATAACAGCTTTTACTGGATTGTCAGATGAATTCGGATTACCAGGACCTTGACAGTAATTGCATGCTTCGTCGCCTTTTCCTCCACCATTATCTAAAAACTGAATGGCGACTGTTTTGAGATTTTTTAAATCCATAGGTTCATCTTCAACTAATAAATCTCCATTTGAATTTATCAAAACTATAAAGATGTTTTTTTCTTTCAATGGTGGTGGATCTTGTTGATCTTCGATAGGTGGTAGTTTTCTATTAATACCACTATCAGTTTCTATAGTTGTTGTTACTAAGAAGAAAATGAGGAGCAAAAAAGCAATATCTGCCATTGATCCTGCATTGACTTCTGGTGAGCTTCTTCTTGCCATAATTTAAGAGATAATTGCTTTTTTAACTGTTGAAACAAACATAGTTGCAATGGCTACTAATGCAAGTATATAAAATGTGTAAAGCCCTGCACCAACCCATAAAGCACCGTTTTCAGACAATGTATTGGTATCACTAACCGCAAAACCCGTACCATAATCTCCTGAAAGTCCAAAATAAGATATTAGAACAACTAATACAAATAAACCAACAGAAATGAGTGTTTTCTTAACATTACCTCGTAAGATGTCTTTTAAGGTAAATATAAGAACCAATAAGATCGTTATTCCTAAAACGATATAAGCAAGGTAAAGATCTGGGCTAATCAAGCTAGTTTGCAGACTGGCTTGTTCTTTAATCGCATCATCAGATTCTATCATAATTCTCGCAAAGAAAAATGTCTTAAGAACTCCGATAACTATTTTGAAAATATTTAAAAATCTTGTCATTATTTATTTTTTATTATTGTGAGCAACTAATATATCAACTAATGTAATTGAAGCATCTTCCATATCATTTACAATACTATCAATTTTAGCAACTATAAAGTTATAAAATACTTGTAATATAATTGCAACAATCAATCCAAATACAGTTGTCAATAAGGCGACTTTAATACCTCCTGCAACAAGTGAAGGTTGCATATCACCTGCGGCTTCAATTTTATCAAAAGCATTAATCATACCGATTACAGTTCCCATAAAACCAAGCATCGGAGCTAAGGCAATAAATAAAGAAACCCAAGAGACGTTTTTCTCTAATTGTCCCATTTGAACACCTCCGTAGGCTACAATAGATTTTTCAGCGACATCAATACCTTCGTTTACGCGATCTAAACCTTGATAGTAAATTGAAGCCACAGGACCGCTTGTATTTCTACAAACCTCTTTTGCAAGATCTACACCACCGCTTTCAAGAGCATCTTCAACTTTTTGAGCTAATTTTTTAGAGTTTGTTGTAGAGGCATTGAGAAAAATAATTCTTTCAATGGCAATAGCAAGACCAAGGATTAAACATAAAAGTACAATTCCCATAAAAGTTGGTCCTCCTTCTATAAAACGTTTTTTAAGTTCTTGATGGAAACCTAAATCTTCTTCTGCAGTTGTTTCTCCTTCTGGCTCTTCTTGAATTACAGGGTTTTCTCCAACTACAGCAGTAGTCTCTAATTCTACAGCTGATTCATCTGTTAGAATAAATGCTGGCAAGTTGTCATAGTTTGAGTTTGAAGCGTTTACATTTGTCGCGTAAATACCAAAAACCATAAAAAACAGAATGGTTAAAGTTGAAAATAATCTTTTCATTGTTGTTTGTCTTAGAGTTAATATTTGATTTTATAAATTTTGGTTAAATATAGAAAAAATATATATCCCACAAAAAAAAAATTAAAATGCTTCTCTTTTTATGATTTTAGATTTAGCATTTTATATAGTATATAGTCATTTAAATTACTGTATATGTAATAGGTATAGAAATAAAGTCTATAATAAAAATCCTATTAATTTTTTTGGTATTTTCTCACTTAAAGTTTTAAATAGACTTTAAAATACTTGCATTTGTCTATTTAACCTCCAACAGCAACCGCAATACAAAGTCAAACAACACAACACTCTTATACAATTAGATTCTTTTTAATAAACAAAATCAAGTTGTCACTCATTTGTTCATTTTCAAAAGTCAGGTCATTTAAACCAAGTATTCTTTACATATAGATAAGTCCTTTTACACTTTAGGAGTCTAAAATCAGTCTTCAAAATATGCATCCAATAAATCTTGAGCTTTTTTCTCATCTTTTTTTTTCACATAAAATTCAATATCACCAAACACGGAAGCATAAGACGAATCGGTTTTATCTATCACCTCATAATATTGATTGTTTGCTGTAAAATAATTTTGTAAGCCCATAGATTCTACCGAAGATTTTGTACTAAAAATTCTAACTTTTGACATGGTTTTATTTTTGTACTAAGATAATGCTTTTTATACTAATTTGAATAAACAATATCGCTAATAAAAAAATGTAGAAATAATACCGACGTATATTGTAAGGCTTCCTTATATACAGGAGATATCTAAAATAACATTTGATATTAGAATACAACGAGACGTTTTACTAATAGCAAGGCTTATAAAAAAACCAAACTTAAAACTTTAGAAACAAAAAATAATATAATGAAATTGAAAGAACAAACTCAACGTCTTTGTTTAAATCAATTTTAATTTAAAAAAGCTCTATAATAAGAAACTTGTTTTATAGCGTTTTTAATATCCGTTTGATTTGTTTTATTAAACCTTCTAAAGAATTAATAGAGTTAAACTTTTCTGAACTTATAAGCACTTCCAAATCATACTGATTTTCTAACAATATCACAGGCAATTCAAAGTTGGGTCTAAATTTAGAGTTATACAGTTTAATAAATTCATCGGCATGCAAAAATTTCATATCTACATCAGAATTTTCTCTAAACTCTTTCCAAGCTTTTTTTTCTTTAAATACACCATAGGTTAATTCACACAACTTACATTGATAGGTTTTTGGACTTAATATTTTGTGAGCAGAATCTAATAACGCATTTTTAAGACCTGAATCGGCATTGTAAACAAAAATGAGTTGTGGTTTGCTTTTATTTTCCATTGTCTTTTAATTCTAACTTTTCGGCGAAATAATCACAAAAATCTTTCATAGTTTCACTCATTTTTTCATCTTGTGTTGCTCTATAATAGGTATCGCTCATAGTGAGAAGAGTTTGATGAAAAAAATGCTTCATCTCATCAACGGGCATATCTTTTGTCCATAAATCAATACGCAGACTTTCTTTAGCTTTATGATCCCAAATAGATAAAAAAGCGACTTTAGCTTCTGCCTGTTCAACGCCACCGTCTTCTGCAGACCAAGTTATGCTTTCTGGAATTTTGTTTTCGTCTGTTGTAACACGCAAAAGAATATCTGATGTTTTATTACTCATAGTTTAAGGTTTATACTTTGATTGATTAAACAAGTCTTGTTCTGGTATTTCTATAATTTCTTTTAAGCTTTTGTCTGGATGTTTTTCAGCATAAGCTTTTACGATTTGCCACCCGATATACTGCCCTAATCTTGGCGGTGTTTCATTATCTATTTCTAAATAAAATTTAGTGAACGATCCTGATTGCAAAAATCTTCGTCGTAAATCAGATTGACTTGAATACAACAAATCTCTTTCTACAAAATATTGCCAAACCATAAACTCTTGGTTTTTTGCCCATTGAAAATCATCTCTTGAATAGCCTATCAATTGATGTTGTTCAACCCAAGGCAAAAGTTGAGATTTAAAATAAAGTTTTTTTCCTTCATAAATCATTTGACTTAAAAATGTACGTGACTGTGGAAAATCAATGAGTTTATTGGCATATTGTGTTGCGATGTCAGGTAAAATTTGTTCTGGGGTTTGTAAAATAGAAATATAATTTTGAAACCCTTTATAAAATCTATGATCTTGACCCAAATAATTATCTAAAGAAATGTATAACAGTTCATCATTTAAAACAACTTTCGACTTGTAATCGACATATTCAGCCAAAGTTACCACTCTAGGAATTGATTGATTTGGAAAATAATATTTTAAATGTTTAAAAAATAACGTGATTTCACTTTGATATTTTGAAAAATCAGAAAATGTGACCAACACCTCTTTTTCTATTTCTTGTTGTAAAGAATCTTGCATTTTCAAAAGCCACAAACTATCAGGAATTGATTTTTGAAACATAAAAGGATACTCCGTTTGTAAACGTTGTAAATCTTGCGGTTCAGCATCAGAAAAAATACTATCAAAACGAATGAAATCAACTTCTAATTTCATCTCAGCAATTTCAGGTTTAATTTGTTTTGAATCTTGGCATGAAAACAAAATGCCAAAACATAAAACAAAAAAGACAAATGATATTTTTTTCATAAAAACTATTAAGGCTTAGGAGTGAAACTTAGTTTTCTTTACTTTTAAACAAATTTTCGCAAATATACCAAAATACAAACGCATGAATACACAAGCTATTATTAATCATATTGTAAAATGGTTAAAAGATTACGCCGAACAAAGTCAACAAAATGGTTTTGTGGTAGGTGTTTCTGGTGGGATAGATTCTGCTGTAACTTCCACTCTTTGTGCAAAAACTGGACTTCGTGTTTTGTGCCTTGAAATGCCAATTCATCAAGACCCCAATCAAGTGAGTCGAGCTGAAAAACACATTAACAATTTAAAACACCAGTTTGCCAATGTCAGCAGTCTTAAGATAGATTTGACTGAGACTTTTGACACCTTTCAATCTACAATTCCACAAACACCTGATACTGATCAAAAAGCATTAAGTTTAGCCAACACACGAGCCCGTTTTCGTATGAGTACGTTATATTATTTTGCTGGGTTGCACGGCTATTTAGTAGCAGGCACTGGCAATAAAGTTGAAGATTTTGGAGTTGGTTTTTATACCAAATATGGCGATGGCGGTGTGGATCTCAGTCCTATTGCCGACTTAATGAAGTCTGAAGTTTACGCCTTAGGCAGAGAACTCAATATCATAGATGAGATTTTGAATGCCACCCCAACCGATGGGCTTTTTAGCGATAGCCGAAGCGATGAAGATCAACTCGGTGCCAGTTATGACGAATTAGAATGGGCAATGACTGCTGATGACAAAGACCTCACAGATTTGAATCCAAAACAACAGCAAGTTTTAAAAATTTATAAAAAACTTAACCAAGCCAACCAACATAAGATGCAATCTATTCCGGTTTGTAAGATTCCACCTGAATTGAAGTAATAGATAAAGTTCTGTTTTTTTATATGTTTTAAACCATTAATAAAACCTGCAACTCAATAGCAACAGGCTAAATTTAATACAAACTAATCCTTAAGATTTATAGTTGTTATCGCCATCCAAAAAAAAAGAAGTTTTAAAAATTGTAACGCACTTGTATTATGACTTGTTAAACATAAATTGTATATTTACATTAGAAAAAAAATATGATGTCAACAATAGATTTAAGAAATACTATTAAGGAATACATAGATACAGCAGACATAAGACTATTAAAAATGATGAAAGCCTTAGCTGAAAGTTATCAAAACGATAATCAAGAAATCACTTTAAGCGAGGAACAATACAAAATGATTGACAAACGCAGAGAAGCCCATTTAAAAAATAAAAGTCAATCTTTAACATGGGAACAAGTCAAACAAAATGCAAGAAACGTCAGCTAATAGATGTCTTATATTTTAGAAATTAAACATGAAGCTAACTTAGAAATCGTTCAAGCCTATCTTTATTATGAAGAAAACGCTTAGGTTTAGGCGAAGAATTTTTAGAACATTTAGATACTTATTTTGAGAGAATAACAGCAAACCCAACACACTTTCCACAAAAACGAAAACCCTATAGAGAAGCATTTATAAAACGTTTTAAATTTATAATTATTTACGAGATGATTAAAGATAAAGTGATTGTATATTCTTTATTTAACACTTGTCAAGACCTCAACAAAAAGAAGAGCAAATAGCATTTTTTTTAAGTTACAGTCTGAAAAGTTTTTTAAAAAATTGAATTAAATGATAAAACAAATGTTTTTTAAAATATGGAAGAGATACACTACATAAAAAATCAGGCAGTTTAAGCGTTCATTTAAAACGAGTAGGTTTGGACAACACTATCATTGATATGCATTTCTATGATTCAGATAAACATAAATAGAGATTCTTTAGACGGTAAGAAAACTATGACTTTAGTCCATAGTGATTTAGTGATTCAACAACTAAAGAATTTCTTGTTATTTCGTCATTCTTTTTATGATTAGCAACAGACATACCTTGACAAGGTGGCGTTGCAATTAAAACATCTGGTGTTTTAATTTTATGTTTTTCTTGCCAAAATTCTAATTCATCAAGAAGTTTTTGTTTTACATCATGTTTTGTAATATCTCCATCAATGTAACCACTATCGTATTTACATTTGTTGTTAAAAGTCTGTATTTTTAGCCTTTTTGTAAGAAGTTCATTTGTAGCAATGCATTCAAAACCATTTTGTTTAAAGCCATAACACCCAACTCCTACACTGCTAAATAGACTAATGTATGTTAATGGTTTTTTCATAGTTCTAATTTTTGTGAATTCCATTGAGTTTCTTCAGGATTGTTCCATAATGCGGATAATTTGATAAAGTATCACGGTTTTTTAGTCATAAGAATATCCAAAATCAAGCTCTTTACGAATTTTGGGGTCTTTTCGTATGGATTCAACAAATGATTTTATGGTTGTTTCGTTAATATCAATTTGCTTTATCTTTATTTTTTTTGATTTGTTCTTCAATATTTTTTTTGATTTGATCTTGCATTTCATCATTTCTTTTAATTCTAGATTTTGTCTTTTCAATATCTTTATCATCTTTCAAATCCTTTAGCTTCTCTTTTAAAGCCGTTTGTTTTTTGTCAATTTCTTTAAGATAATCTTTTTTTGTCTCCAGTTTTTCAGATTTGATCGCTTCATCAAATATTAAATCCTCTGGTGGTTTTTCATTAACAGCTTTTGTTTTACTAGCTATTTGTTTTGGAATAAATTCTACATTATCTATTCGTCGTTGGTTCATAAAAGCTGGTGATACAATTTCTATGTTCTCAGCATGAAGTTTATCTATTACTTTAGCGTTAAGTAGTGATGTCGTACTAAAATATTTACTACTATCTTCTAAAAATCCGTGAATTTTATATGCAACTGAGTAATCGCCTAAGTTTGTTATGTACATATAAGGATCGGATAAACCAGTTTCATTGGTCGCATTCTTTAAAGTTTTCTCTACTTTTTCACGAGATATGTCATATCCTAATGAAACTGAAGTGGAAATTACGGTATTCGTTTTTCTTGTTAGTTTAACGGGATAACTGGCTATATAGAGATTTGGAATTGTAATGAAATTGCTATCTTCCAGTTGAATTTCCGTATGAAAAATACTTTTTTCAATTACCCTTCCTTGAAAGTCTCCAATTTTTATCAAATCTCCATTTCTGAAACGATTCATAGAATTATTCATAATTCCTGCTATTATGTTACCTAGAAGAGTGGTTGAACTCAAAGCAATTCCTGCACTAATAATAATTCCGAGAAAGCCCAATATTTGTCCTTTTAAAGCTTTATCAATTGGCAAGACTAAAATAAATGACAATGTACTAACAAGAACTATAAATAATGAAATTGCACCTTTTATAATATTTCGATTCGATTTTGTTGATTTAAACCTCTTAAAAATCCATGAATTAAAAATCAGTAGGATTACCAATATAATCAATACAACAGTAGGCTTAATTAACGATTCTATTATATGATTCATTTTTAATGATCTTTGATAAGGTCAAATTTCGTTAATTTTATTATGATTATCTTCATTATTATGTAGTTTTATCAATTTTAGTTATCAGAAGTATATCATTGGTTTTTAAAGATTAGATTAATTCCTTTCTAATCTTAATTTGATGGTTGTTAAGTGTGTCTTGAAAATTGATATTGATTATGAGCATAAAAAAACCTGCAGTTATAAAACTACAGGTTAAATTTTTAACAAAATAATATTTAAAACTTATATGAATTATCTTCAATCACACGTTTAGCGATAGTTTTACGTAACTCAACAATATTAGGATAATTGTAATATTTCGTAAAACGTTTTAATCCCATCAACATCATTTTTTGTTCATCGCCTTCCGCAAATGAAATAATAGCTTCTTTGGCTTTTTCACTGATTTTTTCTACAGTGTGATACAATTTTAGTTGAGCCATTGCAATTTGAACTTTTTGAGTGTCCTCGCCTTTAGCATTAGCGTTCTTTTTAGCTCTCAAAATAGCAGATTCGACCATATAAATTTCTATCAAAATATCAGCTGATGCAAGAAGTAATTGCTGTTGTTCTTCCAACTTTGTTTCATATTTTTGAGCAATTGCACCAGATACCATCAAAAACACTTTTTTGAGTTTTTTTATCATATCTAATTCTTCAGACAACAATTCTGAAAAATCAGGCGTATCAAAAGACGGAACACCTGTCAATTCGTCTTTGACGGCTTGAGCTGGTCCCATAAAATCAACATGACCTTTCATTGCTTTTTTTACCAACATACCTATAGAAAGCATACGGTTGATTTCATTGGTGCCTTCGTAGATTCTAGAAATACGTGCATCTCTCCAAGCAGACTCCATCGGTGCATCGGCAGAAAAACCCATTCCGCCATAAATTTGAATACCTTCGTCAGTGCATCTTTGAATGTCTTCTGAAACCGCAACTTTTAAAATTGAGCATTCAATGGCAAATTCTTCAACGCCTTTCAGTTCGGCTTCTTGGTGAGAATTTCCGCTTTCTTTTCTAAGGTTGATTCTATCTTCAATATTTTTAGCGACTCTGTAGCAAGTCGCTTCATCTGCATAAACTGCAGTAGCCATTTCTGCAAATTTCTGCTGAATCGCTCCAAATTGAGATATTGGTGTGTTGAATTGAACGCGGTCGTTGGCATATTTAACTGCTGAACCAATCACTCGACGTTGGGCATCAAGACAAGCTGCTGACTAATTTGATTCGCCCTACATTTAAGGCGTTCATCGCAATTTTAAAACCGCCATTTCTTTCGCCTAATAAATTTTCTACTGGTACTTTAGTTTCATTAAAAAACACTTGACGTGTTGACGATGAATGAATGCCGAGTTTCTTTTCTTCATCACCTAGAGAAATTCCGTTTTCTAAATCTTTTTCAACGATAAACCCTGTGATGTTTTTATCGTCTTCTATTCTTGCAAACACGATAAACAAGTCGCAAAATCCAGCATTTGAAATCCACATTTTTTGACCAGAAATCTTGTAGTATTTACCATCATCAGATAAAACGGCTTTGGTTTTTCCAGAATTGGCATCTGATCCAGCGTCAGGCTCGGTTAAACAATAAGCTCCAAACCATTCACCCGTAGCGAGTTTTGGGATATACTTTTTTTTCTGCTCTTCTGTGCCATAGAGTAAAATAGGTAGAGTGCCAATGCCAGTATGTGCTCCAAAAGCTGTGGCTATTGAACCCGTTGCTCCAGAAATATAATCACATACCAACATTGTAGAGACAAAATCCATTCCTAGACCGCCATATTCTTCTGGAACAGCTACACCAAGAAAACCGAGTTCACCGGCTTTGTTCATAATTTCTTCGGTGAGAGCGTAGTTTTTCTTTTCAAATTCTTCTTTTTTAGGCCAAATTTCTCTGTCCACAAATTCTTTGATGCTGTCGCGCATCATTTTTTGCTCTTCTGAAAAATCTTCTGGTGTGAAGATATCTTCTGCCTTTGTATCCTTAACGATAAATTGACCGCCACGAATCATTTCATTTTGTTTTTCTGTTGTTTTCATAATCCTCTTATTAGCCTCTCCCCAACCCTCTCCAAAGGAGAGGTAGAAAAGAGAATGTTTAATTATACTTTATTTTAAATTCATTTTATTATACACATTATCCTTAGTTCCTCCCCTTAGAGGAGGCTATGTGAGGTTTTTTTAATACACTTCATAAACCCCAGCTGCACCTTGCCCAGTTCCGACACACATTGTTACCATAGCGTGTTTGTTTTTAAGGTTTCGTTTTTTCATTTCATCAAATATTTGAACGGATAATTTTCCGCCGATGCAACCCAACGGATGACCTAATGCTATGGCACCACCGTTCACATTTAAAATGTCTGGATTGATATCTAATTCTCTTCTAACGGCTATCGATTGAGATGCAAAAGCTTCGTTGAGTTCAATCAATTCCATATCCTTGAGCTTTAGTCCTGCTTGTTCTAAAGCTTTAGGAATGGCTTTTATTGGACCAATACCCATTATGCGTGGTTCTACACCAGCTACTGCATAGCTTACCAATCTCGCTACAGGTTCAAGATTGAGTTCTTTAAGCATTTCTTCGCTCATAACCATTACAAAAGCTGCACCGTCGCTCATTTGAGATGAATTACCTGCAGTTACGCTTCCGCCTTCAGCAAATACAGGACGAAGTTTGTTTAAGACTTCAATTGAAGTATCAGCTCGTGGGCCTTGGTCTTGGTCAACGGTGTAAGTTTTTGTTTGCTTTTTATTAGACTCATCCACAAATATTTCTTCAACTTCAATCGGCACAATTTGATCTTTGAAACGGTTTTCTTTTTGAGCCTTAATGGCTTTTTGATGGGATTGAAATGCAAATTCGTTTTGGTCTTCTTTTGAAACTTTATATTCATTGGCAACGGCTTCTGCAGTTAAACCCATTCCCCAATAATAACTTTCGTGACCTTGTTTTGCGACTTCATAATTTGGCACTGGTTTATAACCACCCATAGGAATGTAACTCATACTTTCTGCACCACCTGCGATGATACAATCAGCCATTCCTGTTTGGATTTTTGCTGATGCGATGGCTATAGATTCGAGTCCTGATGCACAATACCGATTGATGGTTACGCCTGGAACTTCTTCAGTCTTTAATCCCATAAGAGAAATTAATCGCCCAACATTTAATCCTTGTTCGGCTTCGGGCATTGCATTACCGACAATGACGTCGTCAATACGAGATTTGTCAAATTCTGGAAGTTGCTTCATCATATAATTGATGGTTTCAGCGGCCAAATCGTCTGGTCGCTTAAATCTAAATACACCTTTTGGTGCTTTACCAACTGCTGTTCTGTATGCTTTTACTATATATGCTGTTTTCATAGGAAGCCCCCTAACCCCCAAAAGGGGGAATTTACCTACAGGGGGTTAAATAGGTTTTTAATCATTATTATACAATTTTTCAAATACTCAAACATTTAAATCTTATTTAATTCCCCCTTTGGGGGTTAGGGGGCACTTAATTTCTAAGCGGTTTCCCGTTGTTAATCATATGTTGTAAACGTTCTAATGTTTTTCGTTCGCCACAAAGCGATAAAAAGGCTTCGCGTTCAAGGTCTAATAAATATTGCTCTGACACGTAATTGGCTTCTGACAAGTCTCCACCAGACATTACATAAGCCAGTTTATTGGCTATTTTTTGGTCATATTCGCTGATATAATGACCAGCTTTCATTTGATCGGTACCGACTAAAAATGCCCCTAGAGCTTGACGACCAAGCACTTTAATATCATTGGTTTTTACTGGTTGAGAATAGCCATTATCAGCCATTAATCTGGCGTGTTGCTTAGCAATAGCAAGTTGTCTATCTCTACTGACTACGACGATATCTTTGCCTTGTTCCAAAATGTTTAAGTCATAAGCTTCATGAGCAGATTTGGAGACTTTTGCCATACCGATAGTGAGAAAATTTTCTCTTAATCGATTGACTTCAACATCGTCTTTTTTATAGGTTTTGGCGGCACGACGTGTCATTTCTTTTGAGCCACCGCCACCAGGAATGACACCAACGCCAAATTCTACCAAACCGATATAAGTTTCAGCGTGAGCTACAACTTTATCGGCGTGCATTGATAATTCACAACCACCGCCGAGAGCCATTTGATGTGGGGCGACCACCGTTGGAATAGATGAATATCGCATACGCATCATTGTATCTTGAAAATATTTTATAGCACCATTGAGTTCTTCATATTCTTGTTCTACGGCAAACATAAAAATCATTCCAATATCAGCACCAACTGAAAAATTTTGTCCATTGTTAGAAATCACAACACCGTCGTATTCTTTTTCAGCTATATCCATTGCCGTATTGATACCATTCAAGACATCGGCACCTATGGAATTCATCTTACTGCGAAATTCTATATTCAAAATCCCATCGCCTAAATCTGTAGCAACTAAATCTTTGTTGCTCCAAACTTCTTGGCTTTCGCGAATATTATCTAAAATAATGAACGCATCTTGACCAGGTATTTTGACGTGTTCTTTTTTATCAATGTCATAAAAATAGGTTGCACCATTTTTAACTGAATAGAAACTTTGGGCATTATCAGTAGCTAATTCTGAAATCCAATCTGCAATGTCGTAACCTTCATCTTTCATCAGTTGAATGCCTTTTTCTAAACCTATGGCATCCCAAATTTCAAATGGACCGTCTGCCAACCAAAGCCAGCTTTCATTGCATCGTCAATTTTGTATAAGGCGTCTGTGATTTCAGGAATCCTATATTGGACATATGCAAATAAGGCGACGAAATTTTTTCTGTAAAATTCACCTGCTTTATCTTCACCTTCAATTAAAATAGAAAAACGTTTGGCAACGTCATCAACTGATTTTGTTTTGTCTAAAGTTGAAAATTTTGCACGTTGTTTTTCTCGATATTCCAATGAATTTAAATCTAAAGATTTGATTTCACTTGAACCGTCTTTATTTTTTATTTTCTTATAAAATCCTTGGCCTGTTTTACTGCCATACCATTTGTTTTCCATCATTTTTTTGATAAAATCTGGAAGTTTGAACAATTCGTGACGTTCATCTTTGGGTACGTTTTCATACAAACCATCAGCGACGTGAACTAATGTATCTAAACCGACGACATCAACAGTTCTAAACGTAGCTGATTTGGGTCTGCCGATGACTGGTCCAGTGAGTTTATCGACTTCTTCTATGGTCATATCCATATCTTTTACCATATGAAATAAGCTCATAATGCTGAAAATACCAACGCGATTTCCGATAAATGCTGGTGTGTCTTTGGCAATAACCGTGGTTTTACCAAGGAATTTTTCGCCGTATTCGTTTAAAAACTCTAAGACTTCTTTGGAAGTATCTGGTCCAGGTATGATTTCTAAAAGTTTAAGATATCGTGGCGGATTAAAAAAGTGCGTGCCACAGAAGTGTTTTTTAAAGTCATCACTTCTGTCTTTTGCCATAAATTTGATAGGAATACCTGAGGTGTTTGATGAAATGATGGTTCCTGGTGTTCTGTGTTTTTCAAGGTTTTCAAAAACTTGTTGCTTGATGTCTAAACGCTCAACTACCACTTCAATGATCCAATCTACATCTTTCACTTTGGCAATGTCGTCTTCGAGATTACCTGTTGTGATGCGGTTGGCAAAATCTTTATGATAAATTGGTGATGGGTTTGACTTCAATGAATTTTGTAGAGCGTCGTTGACAATTCTGTTTCTTACGACTTTGTCTTCAAGGGTTTTGCCTTGCTTTTTTTCTTTGTCGTTGAGTTCGCGTGGAACGATATCGAGTAGTAAAACTTCTACGCCAATATTGGCAAAATGGCAAGCAATACCGCTACCCATAATTCCTGAACCAATAACTGCTACTTTATTAATGCGTCGTTTCATGTGTTTATTTTTAAGTCGAAATTGTTTTGGTTTGATTATATATTTTTCGATTAGATATCATATCTATAATCGTGTTAGCAACTTCTATAAATGTTTTTAAGTCATTTTCACTTATGTTTTCTCTTACTTTTTGATCGAAAGTTAGAACCACTTCTTTGGAATATTCTCTCATTTCTTTACCAAATTCTGTGAGGCAAATTAGAATGCTTCGACCGTCTTCTGGGTTGGGTTTTCTTTCGATGAGATTTTTGTCTTCCATTGTTTTTAGTGTTCTTGATAATGATGTGGCTTCCATGCCCATTTTTGGTCCTAAGGAGGTTGATGGTGTGCCATCTTCAGGGTCTATATTGAGCAAAACAAAACCAGTTGCCATAGTTGAACCTTTTTTGCCTGCTTCTTCGTTATACATTTTTGCTACGGCAATCCAAGTTGCTCTTAAAACATAATCAATGGTCTTATCTCTCATTTTATTTTATATGTTCAAATGTAATAAAAATTTATTATGCACGCATAACAAATTTGTAAATTTATTGTTAATTGATTTTAAATTCTAATAATGTTGGTGTTAAACGAATTTTGTTTTTTAATGCCACTAATGCACTAATGTTTTTGTCGAATGAATTGTGTTTTTTAATGCCACTAATGCACTAATGTTTTTGTCGAATGAATTGTGTTTTTTAATGCCACTAATACACTAATGTTGATGTAAAATGAATTGTTTTTTTTAATGCCACTAATGCACTAATGTTGATGTAAAATGAATTGTTTTTTTTAATGCCACTAATGCACTAATGGTGATGTAAAATGAATTGTGTTTTTTAATGCCACTAATGCACTAATGTTGATGTAAAATGAATTGTGTTTTTTAATGCCACTAATGCACTAATGTTGATGTAAAATGAATTGTGTTTTTTAATGCCACTAATGCACTAATGTTTTTGTCGAATGAATTGTGTGTTTTTACGAAAGTTGTGATGGCTTAGGGGTTTCTGATGAAATGTTAATTATAAAAATTTGTCGGGACAAGATGTACGATATGGGAATATAGCGATAACCCAGTTCGAAGCCCAAAACAATTATGCTATTAAGGTCTAAACATTTGCCAATCGAGTTTGATAGAAAACACATTGGAATAGAGACCGACGCTTTGATCGCCAATGTCGGTGAAAGCGTAGTCAATTTGGATGCCTTTGTATTTGAAACCGACGCCAAAATTGGGCTGAAATCCGATGTCTTCTGAGCCGTCGAGTTGTTTGACGTTTTGAAAATTACCTACACCACCACGGAGAAAAACCATACCAGTATAGTCGGCTTCGAAGCCAAATGCTGGGGTTGCACTTGCGGTTGATGTGGAAAAAATATCATTAGTTTCGGCAAATCTAACATCTAAGTTGAGGGCGGTTTTGAGACCAAAATCTCTGTTGATTTCAAACTGACGTGCCATTCCCATTTGTAGTTTTGGAAGGGTAATTTCTGTATCTTCGGGCAACTCTTGGTTTTGACCTGCAACGGCATTTTGGATTGTAGCGAATTCATCTTCGTCGATGGTCCATGTGTTGTAGGTAGTTGTGATGTCACGAGCCATAAAGCCAAACTCCCATTGTTTTGATGAGAATTGCACACCGACATCAAAGCCGAATCCCCAAGCTGTGGCAAAATCGCCAATAACTCGTCTTATGACCTTGGCATTTACACCATAACTGAGTCCTTGTATGGGTAAGTGTCTGGCATAGGAAATGGTGAATGCGTAATCTGCTGTTGAAAATAAGCTGATACGGTCATAGTCTATATTGCCTTGCTGATCAATGAGTTGTGTGGTGTTCAATATATCGTCAACACCAAAACGGATAATGCTAAAACCAATGGCACTTCTGCTATCCAGAGGCTTGGCACCAGCAATGTAGTCGTAATTAGCGATGTTGGCAAAATAACTGGAATGCATAGCTGAAAATTGCCAGTCTTCAAGATGAATGAGTCCAGCGGGATTCCAATAAACAGCGTTGACATCTTTGGATGTTGCGGTTACAGCGTTGACCATACCAAAGGCACTGCATCGACACCTATGTTTAAAAATTCGTTGGAATATTTACGGGTTTGTGCCTGAAGTGCGAGTGATGTCAATAGAAATAAAATAATTACGCCTTTCAACTGAAACAATTTTTTTTTGACAAATATCTTTAATTATATGGTATATAAAACTTATTTTGGTCAATCATATTGCATTTAGTTGATATTTATGCTCTAAAAATAACAAAATCAGAATTTTGAAAGCTTTTATACCGAATTTTATTACGTTATTAAATTTGTTGATGGGTTGCATAGGAATTTATTTTGCGATGAAAGGCGAGTTGATTTTTGTCGCATATTGTTCTGCACTTGGTATTTTCTTTGATTTTTTTGATGGGTTAGTAGCAAGATTATTAAAAGTGAGTAGTGAATTAGGCAAACAACTTGACTCATTGGCTGATTTGGTTACGAGCGGTGTTGTGCCATCTTTGGTGGTTTTTCAATTATTCAGAAAAGATCTCATCGGATTAGGTTCATTCCACATTTCAATTAATGAGCAAACACCTTGGTTTGCTTTTACAGCCTTTGCTATTACATTAGGTTCAGCATATAGGCTTGCTAAGTTCAATATTGATAGCAATCAAACTGATAAATTTATAGGATTACCAACGCCTGCAAATGCGATTTTGATTTTGAGTTTGCCTTTTATTTTGAATTATGAGCAAATCGACTGGATAGATGAGTTAATTTTAAATGATATGTTTTTAATTGGGCTGAGTTTGGTTAGTGTCGTTTTGCTTAATATGAAAGTAGAATTGTTTTCATTGAAGTTGAAGTCATTTCGGTTTTCTGAAAACAAGGTTGTATTTGTGTTTTTGATGGTGTCTTTGGTATTACTGGTTTTATTGAAATTTCTATCAATACCGCTTATTATTCTATCCTATATTTTAGTTTCGATTTTATTCAAAAAAAATACAGCTAAGCATTAACTTAGCCGTATTCTAATAAAATAATCAATTAATTTGATTTTATTTATTTTGTTTATGTAAGTGCACATCCATTTGAGGGAAAGGGATATTGAGTCCTTCTTTAGCAAACTCATTATAAACTTTTTCGTTCAAATCAAAATAAACAGGCCAGAGATCTGCGACTTTAGACCAAGTTCTCACTACGATATTGACAGAGCTATCTCCAAGTGAATGTAGTGCTAAGAAAGGCTCTGGATCTTTGTAAATTCTATCGTCTTCTTCGATTAATTTTTTGATAACTTTTTTAGCCTTTGCTACATCATCGCCATACGCGATGCCAAATTTCCATTCATTTCTTCTATCTTCTTGTTGGGATAAGTTAGTCATATCTGAATTTGCGAGAGCTCCATTAGGGATATAAACTACTTTTTTGTCAAAGGTATGAATGATTGTATAAAAAATTTGTATTTCTTGAATTATGCCTAAATAACCCTTAGCATCGACTACATCTCCAACTTTAAATGGGCGAAGAATTAAAAGGACAACTCCACCAGCAAAGTTTTGTAGCGTACCTTGCAAGGAGAGACCAATAGCAAGACCTGCGGCACCAAGTATAGCAACAAAGGAAGTTGCTTCTACTCCAACCATTCCAATTACACTTATAAAAAGAATAATTTTGAGTAAAACAGAGGTAATTGTTGATAAAAAAGGCACAAGACTCTCATCAATTTTTCTTTTTACCATAGTTTTCCTTACTGCTTTCACAATAATTTTGATGAGCCAAAGCCCTACAACAAGTGTAATAATTGCACCTAATACTTTGGGTGCATAGGATATTAATAGATCAACAAATTGGTCTAAGTGCTTTTCCATATTTTAATTATTAGTTTGAATGTTAAAGTACAAATTTAATTTATTTTGATTTTTTAATTCAGGTTTTTTTAATCATAATGATATAAAATTGTTTTCTGCAAAATAGTGAATAAAAATATTTAACCCTTTTTTGGTCCACCATTCGTGATTTCTTGGCTTGCGTAAGGTTCAAATTTTTTAAAGTTTTTGACAAATGAATCTGCAAGTTGTTTAGCTTTTTTATCATAAGCTTCTTTATCTACCCAAGTATCTTTTGGGTTAAGTACTTCAGGTGGTACGTTAGGGCAAGTTTTTGGCATTTGTAAACCAAAAATATCATGTTCTTTATAATTTACATTATCCAATTGATTTTCCATGGCGGCAGAAATCATAGCTCTGGTATATTTGAGTTTCATTCTGCTTCCAGTGCCGTAAGCACCTCCTGTCCAACCTGTGTTAATGAGCCAAACGTTAACCTTGGCATCTTGCATTTTTTGACTTAGCATTTCTGCGTATCGTGTTGGATGAATGGGCATAAAAGGTGCTCCAAAACATGCTGAAAAACTTGGTACAGGCTCATCAATGCCAGCTTCTGTACCAGCAACTTTTGCCGTGTAACCACTTATAAAATGATAAGCGACTTGACCTGGTGTTAATTTGCTTATTGGAGGTAAAACCCCAAAAGCATCAGCGGTCAAGAAAAATATATTTTTAGGATTATGACTAACTCCTGAAAACTCTGCGTTTTCAATAAAATCAATAGGATAGCTAACACGGGTATTTTGAGTTATGCTATCATCTTCATAATCTACATCGCCATTATCTTTAAGGACAACATTTTCTAAAATAGCTCCTTTTTTAATAGCTCCAAATATTTCTGGTTCATTCTCTTCTGTTAAATTAATGACTTTTGCATAACATCCACCTTCAAAATTAAAGATTGTATTTTCATTTGTCCAGCCATGTTCATCATCACCAATTAGTTTTCTATTGGTGTCAGCAGAGAGTGTAGTTTTGCCCGTTCCAGAAAGACCAAAGAAAATAGCTGTATCACCATCACGACCTAGATTAGCAGAACAATGCATTGGCAGGGCGTTTTTTTGAACAGGTAATATAAAATTTAAAGCTGAGAAAATTCCTTTTTTAATCTCGCCTGTGTAGCCTGTACCACCAATGATAACAATCTTTTTAGTGAAATTTAGAATCGCAAAATTTTCTTGACGTGTACCATCAACTTTTGGATCAGCTTTAAAACCAGGTGCATTGATTACAAGCCAATCTGGATTAAAGCCATTTAGCTCCTCTTTAGTAGGTCTAATAAACATATTGTAGCAAAACATATTGCTCCACGGATATTCGTTGATGTGTCTGATTCCAATTTTATAATTGTCATCAGCACAAGCAAATACATCTCTAGCGTAAACCTCTTTGCCAGATAAATAAGCCGTTATCTTTTTATAAAGTTGGTCAAATTTGTTTTTGTCAAAAGGGATATTGATGTCGCCCCACCAAATTTCGTCTTTTGTGATGTCATCTTTTACGATAAAGCGGTCTTTGGGAGAACGCCCTGTAAATTTACCTGTGTTTATTTTTAACGCACCATTACTTGCCTCTTCACCTAAACCTTTTTCTAAAGTGATTTGATGAAGCTTTTGTAGTGAGAGTTGATAATTAACTTTAGCATGTTTAATGCCATAAGACTCAAGAGAAATGGTTTTGAGATTTTGTGAAATAGAATCCATAATTTTAGATTTAATTCTAAACAAATTTAAAGAGATTCTTTAATAAAAAAATTGATTTACTGTTATATTTTTAATTTTTCTTTAAAAAACTGATAATCATCAATATCCAACCTAGTATCATTAAACTTCCACCTATTGGGGTTAGAAAGGCGAGTTTTGTGAAATCAAAATTGTAAAGCTCATTTGTTGCTAACCCATAGATAGAAAAAGAGAAAAAGATAATTCCAAAACACAACAAGTAAAAAATTGCTTTTTGGTATTTAGCATTTTTACCTAAGGCAAAACTTAAAATTAGCATCAACAAAGCATGGTACATCTGATATTTTACTCCTGTTTCAAAACTCTGCAACTGATCAACACTTAAAACATCTGATAATCCGTGCGTACCAAAAGCTCCAATGATTACAGCCAATAATCCAAAAAAAGCTCCAAATATTTTAAAATTATCTCTCATGTGTTTAAATTTTTATTTCTTCTAAAATCAATTAGAAAGAACATGCACCTTAGTATGAATAATTGTTGGTATTTATGATGTTTTACAATTTTAGATTTAAACAAATATAAACAAAGTGGTTTGATTGCCATGTCAAAACATCAAAAGTAAAATTGAAAAGTGATAAGAGATAGTGATTTATATTTGAATTATTTTTACATCAATGGCTAAATATTTTTAATAATATTGGCGGCTTGTTCTAAAGTTTCATCGGTTTTTGCAAAACAAAATCTAATATAACCTTGCTGAATATTTTTATGATTAAACACAGAAACTGGAATAGTTGCTAATTTATGAGTTTTGATCAGTTCTATGCAAAATTCATTGTCGGGCAAATCTGATATTTCTGTGTAATCTGCCAATTGAAAATATGTCCCTTGTGTAGGTACACATTTAAACCGAGAATTTTTAATAAGACTTAAAAACCTATCGCGTTTTTGTTGATAAAATTTAGATAAATTCAAATAATGTTCAGGTTGATCTAAAATCTTACTTAAGGCAAATTGCAAAGGGTGATTAACGCAAAACACATTGTATTGATGCACTTTTCTAAATTCTTTCATCATAGCTTTGGGAGCAACAGCATAACCTAATTTCCAACCTGTTACATGATAGGTTTTTCCAAAAGAAAAGGTCACTATGCTACGTCTTGCTAGTTCTTCTTCTTTACAAATGCTGTGATGTTTTCTGTCATCAAACACCATATGCTCGTAAACTTCATCGCTTAAAATATAGGTTGAAGTATCTTTAACAACGGCTTTTAATTGCTTAAAATCTTCTTCGGTCCATACATAACCTGTTGGATTATGTGGAGTGTTGATAATAATAAGCTTGGTATTGTCAGAAATCAAATCTTTAACCTTATCCCAAGGTATTTTATATTCAGGTGCATCCAATTGAATAGGTTTTACAATGCCACCATATAGTTCTACCGCTGGTTCATAGCAGTCATAAGCAGGTTTAAACACAATGACTTCATCGTCTCGATGCACTAATGCAGAAATAGCAGTAAAAATAGCTTGCGTCGCTCCTGCGGTGATAGTAATTTCACTTTCCCAATCGTAACGATGATGGTATAGGTTGTAAAATTTGTCGGATAATTTTTGTCGTAGCTCAGGTAAACCACCCAAAGGAGCATATTGATTTCTGTGTGAGTTTAAAGCATCTTCACTATATTTTATGAGTTCTTTGTCAGGCATAAAATTAGGAAAACCTTGAGACAAATTAATGGCTTGATGCTCTTGTGCTAATTGACTCATTTTGGTAAAAATAGTCCTTCCGATATGAGGTAATTTAGACTTGAGTTGATGCATGAAAATTTTATTTTATCTAAGTTAGTGTATTTTATACTACTTCTTTATGATGGATTGCAATGTAGCTTGTTTTAAATTCTTCATAATTTTGGTGTCTATACGGTTGCATTACAATAACGTGAGTTCGATATAAATTCCAATAAAATATATTCATATAAAATACAGATATTTAATCATTTGTCATGTCGATAGATCGAAGCATGAGCGTCGAGACATCTCAGTAGGATGAGATTTCTCCTCATTCTTTGTTACCAATGACAAAATTTGCTAACAAAAATATGTAATCATCTGATTTACAGCTTTCAATAAATCGGACTCGCGTTACAATAATCATAAATCATATTAAAAAAAGATAATTATATAGTCGCAAATTGAAATAAATATAAGGGTTTTAGAACAATTTAAAGGGCAAAATACACAAAACTTTATCAAAGAACTTCCTACTGATAAAGCTTGCAAAGCTTATTTGGCAAAAACAAAATGGATTGCAAAGAATTGCCGAGAAACTGTTGAAACTATCAAATCAAAAAGCAAATAAAAAACCTCAAAGATTTAATATAAACTCAATACAGAATTAGATCTAAATCTTTGAAGTCAATTATGTTTTCTATGTGAACTATCTATCCAGCCATAGAAGCCGATAAATATTCTCTATTCATTCGGGCAATATTTTCAAGAGAAATACCTTTTGGACATTCAATTTCGCATGCACCTGTGTTGGTGCAATTCCCAAATCCTTCTTTATCCATTTGATTCACCATATGCATCACACGGTCAGTAGCTTCAATTTCACCTTGTGGTAAAAGTGCAAATTGTGATACCTTAGCCGAAGTAAACAGCATTGCTGAAGCATTTTTACAAGCGACAACACAAGCCCCACAACCAATACAAGTTGCAAGATCAAAAGACATATCGGCTTTTTCTTTTTCTATTGGGATGGTGTTGGCATCAATGGTGTTTCCAGAAGTATTGACAGAGATAAATCCGCCTGCTTGTTGTATGCGATCAAACGCAGAGCGGTCAACAATTAAATCTTTTATAACAGGAAAGGCTTTGGCTCTAAAGGGTTCAATCACAATAGTATCACCGTCATTAAACCGACGCATATGCAATTGACAAGTCGTAATACGTCTATCTGGTCCGTGAGGTTCACCGTTGATTTGCAAAGAGCAAGTTCCACAAATCCCTTCACGGCAGTCGTGGTCAAATTCTACAGGTTCTTTGTCTTCTCTTACTAAATTGTCATTTAATACATCCAGCATTTCAAGGAAAGACATGTCGCCTTCAATACCATCAATATTATAGGTCTCAAAACGACCTTTTGCACTTGAGTTTTCCTGTCTCCATATTTTCAGTGTAAGTTTCATTTCAATACAATTTTTTGGTTATTTATAACTTCTCGTTTTGAGTTCAATATTTTCATAAACTAATTGTTCTTTATGCAGAATGGCATCTTTAGGCTCACCTTTATATTCCCAAGCGGCAACATATCTAAAGTTTTCATCATCTCTTAGGGCTTCGCCATCTTCGGTTTGGTATTCATCTCTAAAGTGTCCACCGCAAGATTCATTTCTATGTAGAGCATCTTTAGCAAACAATTCTCCTAATTCTAAGAAATCGGCTACACGAGTCGCTTTTTCTAATTCAGCATTTTTAGAATCTACTTTGCCTGGCACTCTAACCTTGCTATAAAATTCTTCTCTCAATTCTGCTATTTCTTTAATGGCTGATTTTAAATCTTTTTCATTCCTTGCCATACCGCATTTGTTCCACATAATTTTACCCAGTTTTTTATGGAAATCATCAACTGGTGTATCACCTTTAATATCAATTAATTTTTGTAATAGAGTTTTTACAGCATTTTCTGCTTCATCAAAGGCTTTATGATCAGTTGGTATTGGTCCAGTTCTAATGTCGTCAGACAGGTAATCGCCAATGGTGTACGGTAAAACAAAATAACCATCAGCCAAACCTTGCATTAAGGCTGACGCCCCAAGCCGGTTAGCACCGTGATCTGAAAAATTAGCTTCACCAGCAAGATAGCAACCTGGAATGGTGGTCATCAAATTGTAATCTACCCAAAGTCCGCCCATTGTGTAGTGAACCGCTGGATAAATCATCATTGGGGTTTCGTATGGATTTTGGTCAATGATTTTTTCATACATTTCAAATAAATTACCATATTTATCTTCAATAGCTTCATCGCCAAATTTCTTAATTTGTTCTTTTGTTGGATTTTCAATACCAGAGCTAAAAGCTTTTTCCTTGCCGTATCGCTCAATAGCTGAAGCGAAATCGAGATAGACTGCTTCACCTGTTTTATTGATACCAAATCCAGCATCACAACGCTCTTTGGCGACTCTTGACGCCACATCACGTGGCACTAAGTTACCAAACGCAGGATATCGTCTTTCAAGATAATAATCTCTGTCTTCTTCTGGAATTTCAGTGGGTTTGAGTTTTCCTGCCCTAATGGCTTCAGCGTCTTCTTTTTTGGCAGGTACCCAAATTCGACCGTCATTTCTTAACGATTCTGACATTAAAGTCAATTTAGATTGCAATTCACCAGAAACGGGAATACAAGTTGGGTGAATTTGTGTAAAACACGGATTAGCAAAAAATGCACCTTTTTTATGGGCACGCCAAGCGGCTGTAACATTGCTTCCCATGGCATTGGTCGATAAAAAGAAAACATTGCCATAACCACCAGAAGCCAAAACTACGGCGTGAGCCGAATGTCTTTCTATTTTGCCACTAATCATATCTCGGGCAATAATTCCTCTTGCTTTGCCGTCAATCAAAACCACATCCATCATTTCGTGGCGTGTATAGGATTTTATTTTTCCGCGATTAATTTGTCTGTTCATCGCAGAATAAGCACCGAGTAAAAGTTGTTGACCTGTTTGTCCTTTAGCATAAAATGTTCTGGATACCAAAACACCTCCAAAAGAGCGGTTGTCTAGCAAGCCACCATATTCTCTAGCAAATGGCACACCTTGAGCAACACATTGGTCGATAATGTTTCCTGAGACTTCAGCGAGTCTATAAACATTAGCTTCGCGAGAACGGTAGTCTCCACCTTTTACAGTATCATAAAACAATCTGTAATCAGAATCGCCATCGCCTTGATAGTTTTTTGAAGCATTGATTCCTCCTTGAGCGGCAATAGAATGTGCTCTTCGTGGTGAATCTTGAAAGCAAAAGGTTTTAACATTGTAACCCAATTCGGCTAATGTTGCGAAGCAGAAGCCCCAGCCAGACCTGTTCCTACAACAATGATATCAATCTTTCGCTTGTTAGCAGGATTGACAAGGTTGATGTCGTTTTTATGTTTGGTCCATTTTTCAGCAAGTGGGCCTTTTGGTATTTTGGCATCTAATTTTGACATAATCTAAAATTATAAATGTGTTACGTAATGATATATAGCAATAAAAGCAAACCCCAGTGGAATGACAATAGCAAAAGCTTTGGTAAAAGATTTTAAGCCTTTAGAATACTTATTGTTAAAACCCACAGATTGAAAAGATGATGAAAAGCCGTGCAAAAGGTGAAATATCAAGAAAATAAAAGCTAAAACATAAATTCCAGTTCTTACAGGATGTCCTGCAAATTTAGCAACGGTTTCTCCATAATATCTCAAATCACCATTGTGCATACCAGACATATCGCCTTCAACATATTTGGTTACAATTTCTGGTATCCAAAAATCGTAAAAATGCAAACCTAAAAAGAGTAAGATTACAACCCCAGAAATAATCATATTTCTAGAAAACCAGCTGGAGTTGGTCGATCCTTTATACTGTGAATAACCAACAGAACCTCGAGCTTTTCTGTTTTGAATTTCTAAGACAAAACCCAACACAAAGTGTAAAATAACCCCAAATATCAAAATAGGTTGCAAAACCCATTGGACCAAAATATTGGTTCCCATAAAGTGAGACCATTCATTAAAAGTGTCTGGATTGATAACCGAAGTAATATTGATAGTGAAATGTTGAGCTAAAAAAAGCACTAAAAACAAACCTGATAAAGCCATGGCAAATTTTCTGGCAATTGAAGACTTGATAATTCCTCCCATTATAAAATATTTTTATTTGACATCAAAAATAAGTTTAAATGCATTATTTGCCAACTTTAGAGTTGTTTTTAAATTTAATTTAGAATTGATTTAAACGCAAAAGGGATTTCTGAAAATATATTTTAAAATTTTGTTATTCTTTTGTTTTCAATAATTTATAATGATACTTTAGAAAAAAAAAAGAAATATGTCAGCATTAAATGTAACACAAAAATTAATAGAATCTCATCTTATTGAAGGCGAGTTAAAGCCTGGAAACGAAATTGGATTAAAAATAGATCATGCTTTATTGCAAGATGCTACAGGCACATTGGTTCAACTTGAGCTTGAAGCGATGAATTTAGATCGTGCTAAAACCGAAGTAGCAGTGCAATATGTAGATCATAATCTTTTACAAACCGATTTTAAAAATGCAGATGATCATAGATTTTTAAAATCAGTCGCCCAACGATTTGGTTTGTGGTTTAGTCGCCCTGGTAATGGTGTTAGCCATCCCGTTCATATGGAAAGATTTGGCAAGCCAGGCAAAACTATGGTAGGTTCAGACTCGCATACTTGTGCCGCGGGTTCATTAGGGATGTTAGCTATAGGAACTGGTGGACTTGATGTGGCTACTGCCATTGCAGGAAAACCTTATTATGTAAAAATGCCTGAAGTGATGGGCGTAAAATTAACTGGAAAATTACCAGATTGGGTGAGTGCAAAAGATGTGATTTTAGAAATGCTTCGCCGTTATGATGTCAAAGGTGGTGTTGGTAAAATTATTGAATATTACGGCGATGGATTAAAAGAATTAAGTGCCATGGATAGACATGTTATTGCCAATATGGGTGCTGAGCTTGGAGCCACTACAACGGTTTTTCCAAGTGATGAAGAAACAAAAAAGTTTTTAAAATCTCAAGAAAGAGAAGATGATTGGATTGAATTAAAAGCCGATGAAGGTTGCCAATATCAATATTATGAAGAAATTGTTTTGGACGATTTAGTCCCACTGATCGCTTTACCAACGAGTCCGGGCAATGTTGTCCCTGTTGAAGAAGTTGCTGGAAAACCTATCAGCCAAGTGGTTATTGGGTCGTCAGCCAATCCTGGTTTGCGTGATTTTTGGATAGCTGGAAAAATTGTGGAAGGTAAAAACGTGAGTCCAGAAGTGAGTTTTGACATCAACCCAACTTCTCGTCAAGTGATGCAAAATATGATTGAAAACAGAACTTTCGCAAATTTGATAACAGCAGGTGCTCGTTATCACCAATCGGGTTGTATGGGATGTATTGGCATGGGTCAAGCCCCAGCAAGTGGAACCATCAGTTTACGAACTATGCCGAGAAACTTCCCCGACAGAAGTGGTACAAAAGACGATCAAGTGCATTTGTGTAGTCCCGAGACCGCTGCAGCTTCGGCTTTAACTGGAAAAATTACCGACCCAAGAACTTTAGAACAATCTTATGGTATGTCTTATCCAAAATTTGAATATCCAACACACGAATTAATCAATCGTGAAATGCTTGTTGCACCAATTGATGATAATAAATCTGTTGAACTTGAAAAAGGCGAAAACATCAAAAGTTTACCTGAAATACCAAAATTAAAAGACAGCTATCGCGTTCCTGTTTTGCTAAAAATGGGCGACAATATCTCGACTGATGAAATTCTCAAAGCTGGTGCAGAAGTTTTGCCTTTTAGAAGTAATCTTCCTGAAATCAGTAAATATTCCTTTACGGTAATTGATGATACTTTTTACGACCGTGCTTTAGACGCCAAAGAAAGTCATGGTGGTCACGTTGTTGTGGCAAGCGAAAATTATGCCCAAGGCTCAAGTCGAGAACATGCGACTTTAGCACCAAAATATTTGGGTCAAGTAGCCGTTTTAGCCAAAAATTATGCACGAATCGCATGGCAAAATATGATAAATTTTGGCATTTTACCCCTTGAATTTATAAACGAATCCGATTATGATAAAATTGAACAAGGTGACGAAATATCACTTGACAATTTGATTGAACAAGTAAAAAAAGGAGACCAAATCAATATCAAATTGATTAAAACTTCTGGTGAAGAAAAACATATAAAAGTAAAACACACCATGAGCGAAAGACAAATACAGGTTATGCTTAAAGGCGGTATTATCAATGATTTTAAGGAAAAATTAAATTAATGTTGGTTTGACTTAATAATTTTACGTAAGTTCGATTAATAACATATAATGGCTTTTGTCCTCATTATTTAATAGGAAATTTTCTATTGAATAATTCGGGTTAAATGATTTTATTTAATTTGCAAGGACTCAAAATGTTGTGATTTTCTTAGAGTAAAGATTTTTTCAATCCTTCAAAATGAAATATCCAAACATAGTTCCAAAAGGATTTAGTTTTGTTTCTTTTGACGTTTTCAAGCTTAAAGCTTTCTTCTACATCTTTATGTTTAACAAAAATGTTGCTGATCAAACTTGCAAAATTATTTTTGGAATCATCTTTTTTGAGAATGTTAAGTTTTAGTTGTTTATAAGCCATCTTAAAATCGCCATTGAGCTCAGAATTATTTCCATTGAAAGAGGTCCTTATTTCGTCTATTTGTCCGTCTAATTTCATCCGCATTGCAGGAGCAAAAAAGCTGTTAATGGATTTATCTTCAACTTTTTTTATAAGTGTAGAAAGATAGAAACGTTCATGATCTGGCACAAAACTTAAATTGAAGTAAATGTCAGACTGCTCTGTAAACTTAGCTTTTAATTTTGCTTTGATATCTGGATTTTCGTTTTTCAGAAAGTTATGCAGATTAACAACATCACCTTGAATTGCATTGAATTTGATAGTACCAGGTTCTCGATTTTTGTTCAACAACTCCTGATAAGTGAGATTCAAATCTAAAACCGAAAGGGAATCAATTTTTAGTTTCATTCCAAGCTCTCTTAAAGCCTTACTGTATAAAGGTTTTATAGTAGTGTCGTCAGCAATTGTTTTGTCTCTATAAATATTGAAGTTTGAACTATCGATTTGGATTTTCTTTGAAGTGATGTAAATAATACTGTCTTTCTTTTGAAAATTAAACTGAGAAAATTTTAAAAATTTTGTTTCTAAATCCATCAAATCTCTTTCAGTTTTGATATGATTGATGTAATCTGATTTTGAAAATTTAGGCTCTATTTTAAAGTTTGAAAGTTGTATTGAATGATTTTTAAAAGTAAACCTTTCAGATTTTAAAACATGTAAATTATCAAGGTCATAAAATAAAGAATCTGCTTCTGCCTGTAAACTTTTGTTTTCTAACCATTTGTAATTATCGATTAAAGGCATAGAAATATCTTTTACTTTTAAATCGATATGAGATGCTTCAAAAACAGTTTTGTCGCCATCTTCTAAGGTGATTTTTGCATTCTTCAAATTGATTTTTTCAATACTTATAATATCTAACTCTGAGTTGCTTTTGTTTTCTTTTTTTGAATTTGAAGATAAGTCAAATACTAAATCTAAACCTTCTGCATCAATAATTTCAATTTTGATTTCTTTGTGAATTAAATAATGAATTATGTCAACATTAATATCGATTTCTTTTATGCGAATTGTTTTGGCAATATCTATGAATTCAACATCTTCAAGATTCAAATTTCCAGAAAAACTGTTCACTTGAAAAATACTGTAAGAAAAAGTTGAATTATCATTTAGCAGACCTTTTATTTTTTTTGAAACAAAGTAGTTAGCAGTAAAAAAACTTAAGACAAGGAATAGAATTATAAAGAAAAGATAACGTATAAATTTTTTCATTCATTTCAGATTAGAATGCTGAAATTACGTAAAATTTTTTAAATAAAACTTAAAAAATAATTCACCGTATGCACTTCTATGAAATCATAAAACATTTGTTAAGATAATGAATTTTAATACATTTGCGATATGCAAAAAAGATTTGTCATATTATTACTTTTACCCGTATTGTGTATAGGGCAAACCAACTTAGACTTTGGCATCAAAGTTTTTGAAAATAAAGAATATGCAAAGGCTCAATCTATCTTTGAAGATATCGCTAAAAGCGAGCCAAACAATTATAAAGCTTATGAATATCTGGGCGATGCTTATGCCGCTCAACACCTATGGGATAAAGCTATAAATACTTTTGAATATTTGATTGACAAACAACCTGACAACGCCGATTATAATTACAAATACGGTGGTTCAATTGGTATGAAAGCTAAAAGTTCAGATAAATTCACAGCTTTATTTTTACTCAACGATGTCAAGAAGTATTTAAAACGTTCTGCTGATTTAGACCCTAATCATATTGATGTGCGTTGGGCTTTACTTGAATTGTATTTAGAATTACCTGGCGTCATTGGTGGCGACATTGATAAAGCCAAAAATTATGCTTCACAACTTCAAAATATCAGCCCAGTTGATGGAGCTTTAGCTTATGGCAGAATTGCAGATTATGAAAACGATTTTTATACTGCTGAAAAACACTTCAAAAAAGCAGTTGAAATTGGTGGTTCTAAAACTTGCTACAACAAATTAATAGATCTTTATGTTCAAAATAATCATTATGATAAAGCACTTTTGACAACCAAAGAAGCTATTCAAAATTTGAACCACATCGACTTTAATTACAGATTTGCAGCAATTGCTTTGCAAGCCAATTCAAACTCAAGTCAAGCTTTAAAAAATATTGATGTTTTTATTAAAAATCATAATTCATCACTGATTTCTTTAGACAAAGCTCTAATTTTGAAAGCAAAATTACACTACAGATTAGGTGATGTTGATGAAGCAAAATTTTGTTTGAATCAAGCTCTATCTGATAATCCAGATTCTATCCAAGCAAAAACAGAATTGAAACGCATACAGCAACTCTAATTCTTTATATTTGTTGTTTTAATTTTCAACAACTATGCATATTCATTTTATAGCCATTGGCGGAAGCGCTATGCACAATTTAGCCATTGCCTTAAAACTTAAAGGTGAAACTATAACTGGTAGCGATGATGACATTTTTGAACCTTCGTATTCAAGATTAAAGCAACACGATATTTTACCCCATCAAATGGGCTGGCATCCTGAGCAAATTTCAAATGAAATCGACTTAGTCATTCTTGGTATGCATGCCAAATCTGATAATCCCGAATTGTTGAAAGCTCAAGAATTAGGTTTAAAAATCTATTCGTATCCTGAATATTTATATGAACATTCTAAAAAGAAAACCCGCGTGGTTATTGCAGGTTCACATGGCAAAACCACAATCACTTCTATGATTTTGCACGTGTTGAATTATCACGAAAAACCTACTGATTTTATGGTTGGTGCTCAACTTGATGGGTTTGACAATATGGTGCATTTAACCGAAGAAAACGATTTTATATTGCTCGAAGGTGATGAATATTTGTCCTCTGCTATTGATCCTAAACCTAAATTTTTATGGTATCAACCCAATATTGCACTAATTAGCGGAATTGCTTGGGATCACGTTAATGTTTTTCCGAATTTTGAAGTTTATAAAAACCAATTTGAAAAATTTGTAGAATCGATGACTAATGGTAGCACATTGGTGTATAATGAAGGAGACGATGTGTTAAAAGACATCGCTTTAAATGCGACAAAACCTACACGCAAACACGCCTATCATATTCCAGAGCATCATATAGAAGACGGCGTTACTTATCTTGAAACCAACGAAGGTCCGATGCCAATTGAGGTTTTTGGTGAGCATAATTTACAAAATATTGCTGGTGCCAAATGGATTTGCCAACATATGGGCGTCGATGAAGATGATTTTTATGAAGCCATTGCCAGTTTTAAAGGTGCATCAAAACGCTTAGAAGAAGTCATAAAAACACCGAGATGTCTAGTTTTTAAAGATTATGCTCACAGCCCGTCAAAAGTTGAAGCAACCACTAAGGCGGTAAAAGCACAATTTCCGAATAAAACTTTATTGGTGTGTTTTGAATTGCATACTTACAGTAGTTTAACAGCTTCTTTTTTAAAAGAATATCACAAAACTTTAGACAAAGCAGACGAAGTGGTGATTTTTTATTCAAAAAAAGCTTTGAAAATCAAACAAATGCCAGAGTTGACAAAAGAGCAAATTCAAGAGGCTTTTAACCGAGATGATTTAAGCGTTTATACCAATGCTGAAGATTTTAAAGCTTTTCTGAAAGCTAAACATTTTAACAATCATGTTTTGTTATTGATGAGTAGCGGGAATTATGGCGGATTAGATTTTGATGAATTGAAAGAGTGGGTTTGATATTTTTTTCACGCAGAGTCGCAAAGTTGATAAGGTTTTACTGAACTTTAATATTTTCACGCAGAGTCGCAAAGTCGCTAAGAATTAGACAAAGTGCATAGAAAAAAACACTTATGAAAAATTCAATCCGATAAAATACTAAAAACTGCTGACTGCTCACTGAAAACTGCTAACTGTTCACTGAAAACTGCTGACTACCAACTAAAGCCTAAATTCTTAAAAAGATAAATCAAATATGATTTCAAGGTTAGCTTTAACTTTATTGGCCTGTTTTTTGGGAAGTTGCCCTATTTTTTCGACTAATCTGTTATTATCAATAGCTCTTATCTGGTCAATCATAATATCTGATGGTTTTTTTAAATTGACGATATCTTTGCCGATATGAACTCTTAAAATGTCAACGTTTAATTTCACGTTTGTTGTCAATGGACATATTAGTGTGGAAGGATGTTTCAATTTGTTCAATAAATTAGACTGAATGATCAAAACTGGTCTTTTTTTGCCAGGTTCTGTGCCAATTCTTGGGTTTAAATCAGCAATCCAAATTTCAAATTGCTTAATTTCCATAATCTATATCCTCAAATTCTTTCAAAACGCTCATAGAATCTTCTCTGATCAATTTTGATTCTTTTTCCATTTTCTCTTCAATGAGTTTTCTTCGCTGAATTTTGTTATAATACTCAAGTGCTTCATTGATGTATCTATTTCTTGGCTTTTTTAGTTGTTCTAAGATTTTTTCAGTTTCGCCAAAAATTTCCTTATCTAATTTTAATGAGAGTGTTTTCATGCTTTTTATTTCAAATATATACTATTTTAATAAATAAAGTATATACTTTTAGTATGTTTATTCAATATTATAAAATTTATTTCACGCAAAGACGCAAAATCGCAAAGATTTTTGAGTAATGCACATAAAAAAACCCCCATGAAAAATTCAATCCGATAAAATACTGAAACTGCGACTGAAAACTGCTGACTGCTCACTGAAAACTACCAACTACCGACTAATAGCTAATTCAACATTGCCCAAAGTCTATCTTTTAAATCCTGCAAGCCTTGTTGAGCCACAGAAGAAATAAACAAATAGGGAATATCTTTAAAAGATTGCTTCAATTCGCTGTCTAATTCTTGTTGCAATTCTTGATCGAGCAAATCGCTTTTGGAAATGGCAATTAAACGGTCTTTGTCTAACAATTCTGGGTTGTAGCGTTTTAATTCATCGAGCAAAATATCGTATTCTTTTTTGATATTTTTGGCATCGGCTGGAATTAAAAACAGCAAAATAGAATTGCGTTCAATATGTCTTAAAAATCGATGTCCGAGGCCTTTTCCTTCGGCGGCACCTTCAATAATTCCAGGAATATCAGCAATCACAAAAGTTTTGAATTCTCTGTATTTAACGATGCCTAAATTGGGCTTGAGCGTTGTAAATTCATAATCGGCTATTTTGGGTTTTGCGGCAGTGATTACCGAAAGTAAAGTAGATTTGCCTGCATTTGGAAATCCAACCAAACCGACATCTGCCAAGACTTTCAGTTCTAAGGTAATGTCTTTTTCTTCGCCTTCCATGCCAGATTGGGCATAGCGTGGTGTTTGGTTGGTAGAGCTTTTATAATAAGTATTACCTAAACCACCTTGACCGCCTTTGGCGGCGATATATTCCTGCCCATCTTCAGTCAACTCTTTGATAACTTTTTGGGTTTCAGTGTCGCGAATCACAGTCCCGAGCGGAACTTCAATATATTGATCTTGACCATCAGCACCAGTGCTGGTTTGTTTTCCTCCATTACCGCCGTGTTCAGCACGAATGTGGCGTTTAAATTTAAGGTGAAAAAGCGTCCATAAGTTTTTATTAGCTTTAACAATGACATGACCACCACGACCACCATTACCACCATCTGGACCGCCTTTTGGGATATACTTTTCTCGACGCAAATGTGCAGAGCCTCTGCCACCATTTCCAGAATTGAGGTGTATTTTTACGTAATCTACAAAATTGCCTTCGGTCATAAATGTTTGAATTTGTACTTCATTTTGATAGTAATTTTAAATGAAGTTGTCTCAACCTGAGATCAGTTAACTGAGTCCAATCACAAACAAGCCTTCATCTGTTTTATCTACTTTTGCTAATTCTTTAGCCCGTAAACTTTTTAAAGCTTTATCCCATTTTTTATTAGATAAACCACTTTTAGTTTTTGCTTTATTCAGTTCTATCATTTCAGAATTTTTCAAGATTTCAACAATGGTTTTTTCTTCGGCAGATAGCTCTACTTTTTTCTTTTCGGGTTTCATTTGTGGGAAGAATAACACCTCTTGAATAGATGGATTGTTGGTTAAAAACATGATAAGCCTATCCATTCCAATACCAAGTCCAGAAGTTGGAGGCATCCCATATTCTAAGGCACGTAAGAAGTCGTAATCAATAAATTCTGTGGCTTCTTCGTCTCCTTTTTTAGCAAGTTTGAGCTGTTCTTCAAAACGTTCTCTCTGCTCAATTGGGTCGTTAAGTTCAGAATAGGCATTGGCAACTTCTTTTCCGCAAACCATCAGTTCAAACCTTTCGGTCAATTCTGGATTGTCATGATGTGTTTTACATAACGGACTCATTTCCTTTGGGTAATCGGTAACAAAAGTTGGTTGAATGAAATGCGGCTCGCATTTTTCACCAAATATTTCATCAATCAATTTGCCTTTGCCCATACTATCATCTATCTCGATATCTAAATCTTGACAAGCTTGACGTAATTCTTCTTCAGATTTACCTGTGATATCAAGACCTGTATATTCTTTGATAGCATCTGTCATCGTAACGCGTTTATAAGGTGCTTTAAAGTCGATATGGTGTTCTTTAAAAGTCGCTTTGGTTGTGTTGTTGACAGCCTTTGCACAGTATTCTAATAGTTGCTCGGTAAACTGCATCATCCAGTTGTAGTCTTTGTAAGCCACATAAATTTCCATGGCTGTAAATTCTGGGTTGTGTGTTCTGTCCATACCTTCATTTCTGAAGTTTTTAGAAAACTCATATACGCCATCAAATCCACCGACAATCAAGCGTTTGAGGTACAATTCGTTGGCAATTCTCAAATATAAAGGAATGTCTAAAGCATTGTGATGTGTGATAAAAGGTTTAGCGCAACACCACCTGGTATGGGTTGCAAAATAGGTGTTTCAACTTCTAAATAGCCTTTATCATTAAAAAATTCCCGCATCGCTGTAAAGAGTTTTGTGCGTTTGACAAAAACGTCTTTAACATGAGCATTCACAACAAGGTCGGCATAGCGTTGGCGATAGCGTTGTTCTTCGTCCGTAAAGCCATCGTATTGGTTTCCTTCTTTGTCTTTTTTAGGAAGCGGCAAAGGTTTTAAGGCTTTGCTTAAGAGTTCAAAATCTTTGACCATAACGGTCATTTCACCGACTTTGGTTTTAAATAATTTACCTGTGATGTGAATAAAATCACCTATGTCTAATAATTTTTTGTAAGTGTCGTTATATTTTGATTTATCTTCGTTTGGGCAAATTTCATCGCGATTAAAATAAACTTGAATACGACCTTTGGCATCTTGAAGTTCGGCAAAAGAAGCTTTGCCTTGAATACGTCTCGACATTAATCGCCCTGCAATTTTTACGGTTTTGCCTTCTACAAAATTTGATTTGATGTCATCGGTATGAGTATCAATATCAACGTGATGAGCTGGATAAGGATTTATGTTTTTTGATTTAAGCTGAGCTAATTTTTCTCGTCTTACGCGTTCTTGTTCAGATAATGCCATTTATAAAAAATTTGAAAATGCAAAGATAAGGTGTTTTCAGAAAATAGAAGTGTTTTCTGATTTTACATGATAATCTTAAAAGGATGTTTAAGACCTTTAAAATTATCCAATTTAGCGGTAAGTGATCCAACAGCTAAGTCAGCTTTAACCTGAATAGGGATTTTGTTTTTATCATCAGAAATCCAAATGGTTAAGCTTTCTTGTTCTTCAAAAACGCGACCAGATTTAACATAAGGCCTAAATATGAGACATTTTATTTTACCGAACTTGGTTTCAAGAATTTCTCAGCTAAGAAATATTGTTTTGAAATCAAAATTTTGTTCGTCAAAAAACATATTCAATTTAAACTCATCGTCTTTTTTTAACTCATCATTTTTAACCTGATTCCGAAGAAAATAAAGTGCAGAGAGCATGTCTTGCGTGTTTTTTGTAAATTTATGTTTCTGAATAGTGTCGTATTTATAGTTGTGAACTGTTGCTATGTTTTGATCATGATCAAAGCGAATCATCTTGTTTTTGGTATAACCACCTTCGTAAAGATTTCTTATAAATTTATAAGGTTTAATATCTTGGGTATCGACATATGTTTCATAGCGGTCATTGACTTTAAAAAACATATCGAGTAAACCTGTAGTTTTGCCATAACCTTTAATATGATAAACACTTTTGCCATCAAGGGTGTCGAGCTTTACCTCTAAGGTTGCTTTGCTGGCATTAAACCAACCGTATTTGATTCTATAATTCAACCATTCGCCTTCTTGAAAAGCTTTTTCTTGAGCTGAACTATAAGATAAACTGAAAACTAAAACTAGGAGAACAAGTATTTTTTGTCGAGACATAATTAAATTGATGTTTGGCAAAATTATAAATATAATTAGGCTAAACGGCTAAAGTTAGTGAAAACTTTACAAAACAATTTTTAAATTATAAAAGCTCAAGATGAGAGACGAAAAATAGACTTGATTATCTTCATTTTAAATTCTTATACTCATTCAAAACAAATTGCTTGAAAGTATCAGATAATGATTTTATTTGTGTCCTTTTTTGTTGAGTTTTTGAAAGTAAAAGGCTGGAATTAAGACGATAACTAAAATCGGTTGAATTAAAAAACGCCTGATATAAAATAACAGCATAAAATCTTTAGATTGAATATTATGTGCTATAATCCAAAATGTTATTAGACCGATAATAAAGACAGCAATGTATATTAAAACACTAAATTTTATGTATGTTTTATTTTTAAAGAGATACCAAATTATGCCAATAGACACTAAAGTATTTAGCAGATATCTAAAAGTTAGGTTTAAATTGTAAGCCCAAAACTTTAGCTCTGGAAAAGGCTTTAAATGAAATCTACCATTATAAAAATCAATTAAAGGGTCATAAAATAATGAAGTTTCGTAAAATCTGATTAATGCCAAGCAACAAGCTCCAAAAACGATAACAGCTATTTTGAAAAGTAGTTTGTGTTTCATTTAAGTTTTTTTATAATTTCTAATCCATAAAATCCATAGCATAAAAACGACACCGTATATAAAAAGAGGAAACAACACTTCGTGCATGAAATTACTATACTGTGGATAGTAATACAAACCTAGTGTTAATAGAGCTATCCGAATTAAATTTAAAATATAAATCAATAAAATTCCTAGAATACTGTAAATCAAAGTTTGTTTTAAACCCTTGCTGAATGCCAAAATAAACGACAAAAATAAAATAATAACACTTACACCGTTACATCCTTCTATAACACTGGCAACATATTTATCATTGACAGCCAAAACCATGGAAGGTTTTCTAGGATGTTTTGTTATATAAGTTTCATAACCAAGCATATCAATAAGATGATAGCTTTGCTGGGCGACTTGATGAGTTATATAATCAGGATAAAATTGCTCTGAAGGATAATATTTTAAATAAGCTTGATATATCAGAGCTAAAACAATATAACTCCCAAAAAAGACTGATAAGAACTTTATTACCGCTTTGTTTTTTTTTATTATTTCTTTAATTTTCACTCTAATGAAATTTTTAACAAAGTTATATAAATACTTTTCAACCTCAATTAGCTTATAATAAATACTTTTGAAAATAAATTTCTTTGAAATGAGTAATTCTAAAGTTCTAGCAAAATCAAAGAAAATACTAGATGATACTAAACTCAATCTAGTAGAACGTTTACAAAAGCTTGTTGATTTATTAAACCATGAAAAAGACAAGTACGATTGGGTTGGGTTTTATTTTGCTAAACATTCTGAAAAAACATTGCATTTAGTACCATTTTCTGGTGAACCAACAGATCACATTGTTATTCCTTTTGGTAAAGGAATTTGCGGTCAAGTGGCTGAAAGCAACAATACTTTTTTGGTTGATGATGTCAATGCTCAAGGCAACTACATTGCTTGTAGCCTTAATGTCAAATCAGAAATTGTAGTGCCTATATTTGTCAACAACCAAAATATCGGTCAAATTGATATAGATTCTAATACAGCTAATGCCTTCTCTAAAGAAGATGAAGCCTTGTTAGAAAGCATCAATCAAATGATAGCCCAAGTTATTGAAAAAGAAAATATTCAGGTTTTGGATTTGGTTGAATATAAATAAAAGATTTACTTAAACTTGTAATTTAAACCCACACCAAGTACTTCTCTAATTTGAAATGCACCGATAGCATTGTCGTCATAAATGGCTTGGAAAGTGAAATTGGTGGTGATGTATTTGTTGACGGTTAAATTGAGATTTAAAGTATAGTCGATATCTACATTTTGTGGGTCTTCAAGATAGTTTGAATACAGGTTTAAAATATTTTCTAAGGTAATATTTTCCATAATAGGAAATTTAGCATAAGCCCCAACTGAAGCCCCAAATTCTGTTCTAATTGTTTCGCCTTGATTTAAACCATAAAAATCACCATCAACATAACCTGGTGTAGTAGTAAATCTATCATCGGCAGTAATAAATCTCACGGTTGCAGGAGCAAAATTCACTTTAAGATTGTCGCTTTTTTTCCAAAGCGTACCTAAACCAAGTTTAAAGAAACCTGGTGATAGAAATTTGGTTTCTAAGGTTCTGATTTCCTGTCCGTTGTTGTCTTCACTATATTCATATCCACGATCAAACTGAGTCAAGATATTAGCGAAAGCAGAAAAATACCAATGGCTTTCATTGATTTGGTGACCCAAAACCGAATTGATTTCGAGACGGTCGCTGGTTTTTCTTAAAAACTCTTGGTCCTTGTTTTTTGAGATACCATAGTCAGCTAATAATTTAGTATCCCATTCCCATTTATCTTTTGAATATATAATTTCATAATTGATGACGGCATTAGCAAGATAGTTTGAAGTTCCGCCACTTTGCCATTCGTTATTAAAAGCAGATTGGCTAAAAAGCAGAGAAAAATTGCCTTTGTTTTTCCATATTTTTGGCACTGAATCGTTTTGTGCAAAGCTGATAATTGGGAAAATTGCTAAAAGTAAAAACTTCTTCATATTTGATTTTTTTTGCAAATATAAGATGCTAAATAAATTGACCAACTATTTTTTGGGCTTATACAATGGCACTGCCGAACAAGCTTCGCCAAACATTAAGTTTTTTACGATAGGTTGTAAACGTTGAATTAATAGGAGATAAGCCGTTTGTGGAACGGGTTTATCGCTACAGCCTTTGACGATGACAGGCTTATTTTTATAATCAGTCAAGTCTAAATCTTTAATGGCTTCTGCATACAAAATGCTGTTTAAATCTTCTATATGACCCACAACAACTTTTTTTGAAATAGGATGGAGATATGTAGAAACCAGCATATAAGCCCAAGCAGGAATTATGGCATCGGTAGAGCAGTTCAAGGCTATAAAGCCATTTTGATATTGTGACCAATCATGATTTTTGAGGGCTTGCCTAAATTCTTTTTCTTTGAGTATAAAACCTTCATCAAGCCATTGGCTCAAGTCGATTTCAAAGCGTTGCCCATCTTGATAAAGCGCTTCAAGATTAAAAGTCTTTATCGGACTTTTGGCAACTCTATTGATGATTTCTTCTGGCATGAATATTTGTTTATAACATTCCAAGTTCTAACTTGGCTTCTTCACTCATAATGTCTTGAGACCACGGTGGGTCAAAGGTCAATTCAATTTCTACATCATTGACCATATCAATAGACTTCACTTTTTCCTGAACTTCTTGAGGTAAAGATTCTGCTACTGGACAATTAGGTGAGGTTAAAGTCATGATAATTCTTACATTATTATCTTCATTGACAAACACATCGTAAATTAAACCCAATTCGTATATATCAACTGGGATTTCAGGGTCGTAAATGGTTTTAATCACTCTGACGATTTCATCGCCTAATTTTTCTGTATTGACGGTATCATCTGCCATGATATTTTAGTTTTGAGGTTGTTTGTTTTCGTATGCTAAGGCATACATTTTCAGCTGTTTAATCATGCTCACCAAACCATTGGCTCGGGTTGGTGAGAGGTGTTCTTTTAATCCAATCTTATCAATAAAATCAGTATTGGCTTCAATAATGTCTTTAGGTTTTTGATTTGAAAAGACACGAATTAATATCGCAATAATCCCTTTGGTGATGATGGCATCGCTGTCTGCGGTAAAAACCACTTTATCATCTTCCATATCGGCATGTACCCAAACTTTAGATTGACAACCTTTGATGGTATAGTCGTCAGTTTTGTATTGGTCATCTATCAACGGTAGAGATTTGCCGAGCTCTATCATATATTCATAGCGTTGCATCCAATCGTCAAACATTGCAAACTCATCGACAATTTCTTCTTGTATTTGTTGAATATTACTCATCTTTCACATATTTTAATTCTACAATTAAATCATTTTCTTCGCTAAATAACTTTAAAGTTTTGTTTTGATAACTAAAGGTTTTAATGGCATTGAGTTTTCCAAAAAAAGCATTTTCATTATGCATTTTTCCTTCACAATACATTTTTGTAGAAATGGCATAACCAAAATTAATGCTGTTTTTTTCTTTTTCATATTCCACTGTGTAATTGTTACAATCAAATTTTCCGCCGAGTCGTTTTTCTTCTGAATTAATATTTACGAAATAATTTTTTTCAGGATTAAATTTATCAGCATTTAAGGTAACAATTTTATATGTTCCAGAAGGAAAATTTTGGTTAATTTTATTTGAAACTGTTTTGCAAGACATAAAAATCAGCAATAAAGTAAGGATTATTGGTTTCATAGTAACATCGAATTTGCTTTTTGTAAGGCTTCAGTCATCAAATCGATTTCAGCTTTAGTGTTGTAAAATGAAAATGAGGCTCTAATCGTGCCAGGAATTTTAAAAAAGTCCATGATCGGTTGTGCACAATGATGTCCTGTTCTTACTGCAATTCCCATTTTATCGACCAAGGTGCCAACATCATAAGGGTGAAGACCTTCAAAATTAAAAGAAATCACCGCTGTTTTTTGCTCAGGAGTTGTGCCGTAAATAATGATATTATCAAACTCTTCTAAGCGTTTTGTGGCATAAAGTAGAAGTTCGTGTTCATAAGCTTGAATATTTTCAAAACCTATTTCATTCATATAATCTAAAGCTCTGCCAAAAGCTATTCCACCGCAAATATTGGGTGTGCCAGCTTCAAATTTATTAGGTAAATCAGCATAAGTGGTTTTTTCAAAACTGACTTGATCTATCATTTCGCCACCACCTTGATAAGGCGGTAGGGTTTCTAATAATTCTCTTTTGCCATACAACATACCAATGCCCGTTGGGCCACAAATTTTATGTGCCGAACAAGCATAAAAATCGGCGTCTAAAGCTTGAACATCAGCTTTGATATGTGGAGCCGCTTGTGCTCCATCGACTAAGACTTTTGCACCGACTTCGTGAGCTTTTTCAATAATCTCTTGAATGGGATTGATAGTGCCAAGTGCATTTGAAACGTGATTGATTGTAACCAACTTGGTTTTGCTATTGAGCATAACTTCAAATTGGCTAAGATTCAGAATGCCATCTCTTGTCATAGGTAAAACTTTGAGCTGAGCTCCAGTTTTTTCACACAACATTTGCCAAGGCACAATATTGGAATGGTGTTCTAAACCTGAGACTAAAATTTCATCATCTGGGTTTAAAAATTTTTCAAAACCACTGGCAACCAAATTTATACTATGGGTTGTCCCTGAAGTTAGAATAATTTCTTTGGCTTCTTTGGCATTAAAATGCTTTTGAATTGTGATTCTGGCATTTTCATAAGCTTCTGTAGCTTCTTGAGATAAAGCATGAACGCCACGATGAATATTGGCGTTGTAGTTTTGATAATAATCTACAATGCAATCTATAACTTGTTGGGGCGTTTGAGAAGTTGCAAGATTGTCAAAATATACCAAAGGATTTCCGTTAACTTTCCTGTTGAGTATCGGGAAGTCTTGTCTTATTTTTTCTACATCAAATTGTTCTGCAACCTTCATAGTTATTAAATTTTATAAATCAAATCCAAGTTGAACGCCAATTTTTGAAGCGATTTGCCCAGTAATGCGTTTTTTGATTTCAGGTATTTTTACACTGTTCAACACATTATTGGCAAAAGCAAACATCAGCAATGCACGTGCTTCTTTATGAGGAATACCACGGGTTTTCATATAAAATAAAGCTTCTTTGTCTAACTGTCCAACGGTACAACCGTGGCTACATTTGACATCATCTGCAAAAATCTCGAGTTGAGGTTTTGAGTTTATAGTTGCTTGATCATCGATTAAAATATTGTTGTTGCTTTGATAAGCATCGGTTTTTTGAGCAATTTTATCAACTAAAACCTTACCGTTAAAAACCCCTGTGGATTTTTCAGCAAAAATACCTTTATAGTCTTGATGGCTTTCGCTATGTGGTTTTCTGTGATGCACTAAAGTGTTGTGATCGACGTGTTGTTTGCCTTCAATGATAGTGACTCCTTTTAAAATAGAGTTGATATTGCTACCGTTTTGATAAAAGTTTAAGTTATTTCGAGTCAATTTTCCTCCAAAAGAAAACGTATGCATAGACACTTCAGAATCACGGTCTTGACTGATAAAAGTATTATCAATCAAAGAAGAAGTGATTTTATCATTTTGAATTTTGTAATAATCTATATTGGCATTTTTGCCTGCAAATATTTCAGTTACTGAATTGGTTAAAACCGCATTGTCGGTCAAACTTTGATGGCGTTCTATAATTTGTACTTGAGCGTTGTCTTCAGCTATAATCAAATTGCGCGGTTGAACCATTAAAGCGTGTTCATTGCCTGTAGAAAAGTTTAAAATCTGAATAGGTTTTTCGGCAATAATGTCTTTTGGAATTTTGATGTATGCACCTTCATGAGAAAAAGCCGTATTGAGAGCTGTCAAACTTTCTTGTGGTGCAACTTTGTTAAAATATTTTTTGATAATAGACTTATACTTGGCTTTATTAAGTGCTGAAGACATCAAACACGCATCAAATTTGTCGTGTGTGGTTTGCGATAAATGTGAAGCATAAATCCCATCGATAAATACAATTTGGTAGGTGTCGATATCGTGGACGCAATATTTTTTGATATCGCGATATTCAATGGTTTCTTCCTTTTTAGGAAAAATACTGTAGTCTTCTTTCAAGATAGAATTTAGCGAAGTGTATTTCCAAGCTTCTTGTTTTTTATGAGGAAAACCAGAATGCTCAAAAAATTTTATCGCTTCATTTCTTATATTGTGAATATCGTTTTCCAAATCGATATTTTCTTCAAAAGCCAAATAAGAAGATAGTAATTTTTCTTTAAGTTTCATTTTTAAAAATGTTTCAAGTTTTGTATTTCTCGTTTCTCGTTTCTGGTTTTCCCGAATCGCTTAAGCTCTCGGGATCTTTGACTCGTTTCTGGTTTTTGGTTGTTTGTTATTACAATTGTTTAAATTTATTGCCTTTATGGTCTTTTAATGAGATGTTCAAAATGAATAATTTTCGCCATAATTTTAAACTTTAAATTAGAAACCATAAAACTTTAAGCTATTTGTTCTTCTTTAAGCCAGTCGTAGCCACGGACTTCAAGTTCTTTAGCCAATTCTTTATCGCCAGATTTGATAATTTTTCCATCGACTAACACGTGAACCACATCGGGAATGATATAGTCTAAAAGACGCTGATAGTGAGTAATCACTAAAGTTGCGTTATCTTTGGTTCTCAGCTTATTGACACCGTCGGCAACAAGTTTTAGAGCGTCGATATCAAGACCCGAATCAGTTTCATCGAGAATAGCTAATTTAGGTTCAAGCATAGCCATTTGAAAGATTTCGTTTCGTTTTTTTTCACCACCTGAAAAACTTTCGTTGAGTGAACGCGATAAAAATTTTCTATCCATATTTAGCATAGCCGACTTTTCTCTGATTTTTTTCAGCATTTCATTAGCTGGCATATCTTTTAAACCTTGAGCTTTTCTGATTTGATTGATAGCGGTTTTGATAAAATTGGTTACCGAAACGCCAGGTATTTCAACAGGATATTGAAACGACAAAAATATACCTTTGTGAGCACGTTCGTCAGCTGAAAGTTCAGAGATGTTAGATTTGTCGAATAAAATTTCTCCTTCTGTAACTTCATATTCATCATTGCCTGCTATAACTGAAGCTAAGGTACTTTTGCCAGAACCATTTGGGCCCATAATGGCGTGAACTTCTCCTGGATTAATTTCTAAATTGATCCCTTTGAGAATTTTTTCTCCTTCGACTTCAGCGTGTAGATTAAGTATTTTTAGCATATTTATTCGTTTTGTTTTGAGCTGAATTTAACAACTTTGGTTTCTTTTTTAAGTTCGGGTTTATAAATGCTATCGATAGATTTGATGGTTAAAATCTCATCCCAACCTTCTTCTGTATTAGGATGGAGTTCACCTTTTACAATGACTTTAATCACATCATAATCATCTTTTTTGATGGCATCGACTTTTTTGATTAAACGTTTGGCTTGCTCATCCATTTTGACGCCATAAATAAAACTATTACCATTTAAAACCATGACTGTATCAACATCGATAAATTCGCCGTGATAGGTTTTAAATTGGCTTTCAACAATTTCTTTAGCATTATTTTCATCTGATTTGTTTTTAGAATCAGACTTGCGACTAAATAGAAAGCTAAGCGTAATTAAACTGACAACAAATAATAATTTTAGGTTTTTCATTTTATAAAGATTAAGATTATCCGACTGAACCTTCGAGTGAGATTTCAAGTAATTTTTGAGCTTCAACGGCAAATTCCATTGGCAATTTATTTAAAACTTCTCTGCTAAAACCGTTTACAATCAGAGCAATGGCTTTTTCTGTATCTATACCACGCTGATTGCAATAAAAAATTTGATCTTCACCGATTTTGCTCGTTGTGGCTTCGTGCTCAATTTGAGCCGTTTTATTAGACACTTCTATATAAGGAAAAGTATGTGCACCACATTTATTGCCCATTAGCGATGAATCACATTGAGAAAAGTTTCTTGCATTGTTTGCACGCGGACTCACTTTGACCAAACCGCGATACGAATTTTGAGAACGACCCGCAGAAATACCTTTAGAAATGATTGTCGATTTGGTATTGTTGCCCAAATGAATCATTTTGGTTCCGGTATCCGCTTGTTGAAAATTGTTGGTTAAGGCAATGGAGTAAAATTCTCCAATAGAATTATCGCCTTTTAAAATACAACTCGGGTATTTCCAAGTTACCGCAGAGCCTGTTTCTACTTGTGTCCAACTAATTTTAGCATTTTTTTCGCATAGACCACGTTTGGTAACAAAATTATAAACACCGCCTTTGCCTTCTTTGTTGCCAGGAAACCAATTTTGAACGGTGCTGTATTTTATTTCAGCATTATCGAGAGCAATCAACTCTACTACAGCGACATGCAATTGATTTTCATCACGCATTGGTGCAGTGCGACCTTCAAGGTAACTGACATAACTGGACTCTTCAGCAATAACCAAAGTTCTTTCAAATTGGCCAGTGCCAGCTTGATTGATTCTAAAATAGGTTGACAATTCCATCGGGCATCTTACGCCTTTTGGAATATAGCAAAATGAACCATCGCTAAACACAGCAGAATTTAAAGTCGCAAAAAAATTATCTTTATGTGGCACAACCGTTCCTATATATTTTTTAACTAACTCAGGATGTTCTTTTATGGCTTCAGAAATGGAACAAAAGATGATGCCTTTTTCAGCTAATGTTTTTTTAAAAGTTGTGGTTACAGAAACTGAGTCCATGACCACATCAACAGCAACTCCAGCCAGTTTTTTTTGTTCATCAATTGAAATGCCTAATTTTTTGAATGTATCTAACAATTCAGGATCAACTTCGTCAAGGCTTTCGTATTTTGGTTTTTTGTTTGGGGTAGAATAATAAGAAATGTTTTGATAATCAGGTTTTTCATAACCGACATTTGCCCAGTTAGGTTCTGTCATAGTTTTCCAATGGCGATAAGCTTCAAGACGCCATTGGGTCATCCAATCGGGTTCTTCTTTCTTTTTAGAAATGGCAATAACGATATCTTCATTCAAACCTGGAGGTAAAGTATCTGAATCAATATCGGTATAAAAACCATATTCGTATTCTTTGTTTTTCAGGTCTTTTTCAAGTTGTTGTTCAGTATAAGCCATTTTTAATAGTTTTTAGTCATTAGTAATTAGAGGGTAGTTATATTGAGTGGATTAGCTTGTAGTATTCTACTAACTACCAACTATCTACTACCCACTTATAGGCTAAAGCTTTCACCACATCCGCAAGTTCGTTGTGCATTGGGGTTGTGAAATACAAATCCTTTGCCATTTAAACCACCAGAAAATTCTAAAGTGGTACCGGCAAGGTAAAGAAAACTGCTTTTGTTGACAGCAATTTTTATGTCGTTATCTTCAAAAATTTTATCGTTGTCTTGGTGGTTTTTGTCAAACTTTAATTCGTATGATAAGCCTGAGCAACCACCGCTTTTTACGCCAACCCGCACAAAATGAACTTTGGGATCAAAGCCTTCTTCAGTCATCAGACTGACGAGCCTTGATTTGGCTTGGTTACTTACTTTAATCATAATTAAAACTTATTTAGATTAAATGCAAATATAAGATTTATTAAAGGAAATGTGTTTTGTATTAACATTTTCCTAAAAATGAAAAAAAGGCTACGTTTCCGTAGCCTTTTGAGAACAAAATATTTAATTATAATTAGTTAGTTGCCCAACTAAAGTCAGCTTCTGTAACTGTAGCAGTATCGTAAGTAGCATTAGGGTCACCATCAGCTCCGTCTATTTGGACGTTAGACAATGGACCATTATCTCTCATATCGATAATAGTGTTATAGCCTGTTAATGATAAACCATTAAATGTAGCTCCTGAAGAAGCTTTAAATTGCAATGCTGTACCTGAATTATTAGTATTTTCAGCGACAAAGTTATTGATTGTTGGATTGTTGTTGAAGCCATCTGCTTCTAATGCAGTTGAAAAGTTAGTGTCTGTGTGCTTAACAAATGTATTAGTTAATACACCATCCCAGCCTTCAGTCCAATCTACAGCATCGTCTTCCATATTTAAAGCATAAAAGTTAGTCACATTAGCAGAGCCACCAAAGAACTCAACACCATCGTCTTGACCACCTAATACAGCAATATTTTCTAGTGTAGTTCCTGAGCCAACAGCATAGAGTGTTAAGCCATTAAATTGAGATTCTGGATTAATTTGGGCACCAGTATTTTTCAATACTAAATAGTTAATAGAACCTGAATTGTCTGTAGCATCAGTACCACCGTAAAGGATACCACCAACTTCAGCGACAGCATCTATGCCTTCAGTAGTTATAGCCTTACCAGCAATAACTAAGCCACCCCAAACGCCACTAACGCCTGGTTCCATAACCACTGGGTTAGTTTCAGTTCCATTTATATTAATAGTTCCACCTTTTTGAACGACTAAATAAACATCTGTACCAGTTCCAGTTGTGATATTAGTACCTGCTGGGATAGTTAAAGTTGCTCCATCCTCGACGCTTAAAATACCAGGTAATTGATAATTTACATTAGCATCTAGGGTTTTGTTTCCAGAAATGTTACCAGAAAGCACTTCTGTTACACTACTATCATCTCCAGTTGCCCATTCAAACATGGTTACGTCAACTGTTGCAGGTCCAGTATAACCAAGAGCAGGATCTGCATCAGCCCCATCAATTTGAACATTAGCTAATGGACCATTATCTCTCATATCAACTGATGTCTCATAGCCTGAAAGAGAAATGTTATTAATTGTAGCCCCAGATTGAGCTTTAAATTGTAAAGCAGTACCACCAACAGTAGAAACTGCTGTTAAATTTTGGAGGGTTGGGTTACCATTTTGACCATCTGCTTCAACTGCAGTAGAAAAGTTAGCATCAGTATGCAGAATATAAGCATTAGTTAAAGTACCGTCCCAGCCTTCAGTCCAATCTACAGCATCGTCTTCCATATTTTCTGTATAGAAGTTAGTCACATTAGCAGAGCCACCAAAGAATTCAACACCATCGTCTTGACCACCTAATACAGCAATATTTTCTAGTGTAGTTCCTGAACCAACAGCATAGAGTGTTAAGCCATTAAATTGAGATTCTGGATTAATTTGAGCACCAGTATCTTTCAATATAAGGTAATTAATAGAACCTGAATTGTCTGCAGCATCAGTACCACCGTAAAGGATACCACCAACTTCAGCGACAGCATCTATACCTTCAGTAGTTATAGCCTTACCAGCAATAACTAAGCCACCCCAAACGCCATCTACACCTGGTTCCATAACTACTGGGTTAGCTTCAGTTCCATTTATGTTTATAGTGCCACCTTTTTGAACGACTAAATAAACATCTGTACCAGTTCCTGTTGTGATATTAGTACCTGCTGGGATAGTTAAAGTTGCTCCATCCTCAACGCTTAAAATACCAGGTAATTGATAATTTACAGCGACATCTAAGCTAACATCACCTGTAATGCTACCAGAAAGTATTTCTGATTGATTTCCACTATTTCCAGTTGCCCAGTCAAACATGTTTATGTCAACCGTAGCGGGTCCAGTATAACCCATAGCAGGATCTGCATCAGCCCCATCAATTTGAACATTAGCTAATGGACCATCATCTCTCATATCAACTGATGTCTCATAGCCTGAAAGAGAAATATTATTGATTGTAGCTCCAGATTGAGCTTTAAATTGTAAAGCAGTACCACCAACAGTAGAAACCGCTGTTAAGTTTTGAAGTGTTGGGTTACCATTTTGACCGTCTGCTTCAACTGCAGTAGAAAAGTTAGCATCAGTATGAAGAATATAAGCATTTTCTAAAGTTCCATTCCAGCCTTCAGTCCAATCTACAGCATCATCTTGAAGATTTTCTGCATAAAAATTAGTCACATTAGCAGAGCCACCAAAGAACTCAACACCATCGTCTTGACCACCTAATACAGCAATATTTTCTAGCGTAGTTCCTGAACCAACAGCATAGAGTGTTAAGCCATTAAATTGAGATTCTGGATTGATTTGAGCCCCTGTTTGGCTTAACAATAAATAGCTGATAGAGCCTGAACTATCATTGTCATCAGTACCACCATATAGGATACCTCCAACTTCTGCAACAGCATCAACACCTTCGGTAGTAGTTGCATTACCCGCAATGACTAAACCACCCCAAACACCAGTTCCCCCAGGTTTCATAACTACTGGATTAGATTCTGTACCGTTAATTACGATGTCAGCACCTTTTTGGACTACGATGTAAACATTTGTTCCTGTACCAGTTGTTATACTTGTTCCAGCAGGAATAGTTAAGGTTGCTCCAGATTCAACTGTTAAAATACCATTTAAAGTATAATCTAATGTCGCATCTAGAGTTAAGTTTTCAGTGACAAAATCGCCACCTAACTCGGTATCTTCCCCTTCTATTGGCGGATTTGTTGTGCCATTGTCATCATCACTGCTACAGCTTGTTACCATAAAGGTAAATGCTAAAAGCGTAAGCAAGTAAGCAAAAGATTTAATTGTTGTTTTCATGTTTAAATTAATTTAATTGTTATTTACTGTTTATCAAAATTTATAATTTATACCAAAAGAGATTTGAGCACCTTTTTTGTAAGATCTAACGACTTCTTTTCTTGCAATACCAGTGTTAAGAGGTCTTATGATTTGTGTTTGTTCAATTTCTGGATTTAATAAATTTTTCCCAGAGAGTTGTAAACTTAAATTTTCATTGATGTCTTTTATCACAATAGCATTGAGAATTACGAAACCTTGTTCTACAATTTCTTCATTAAAATATTCATCAGGACTGACTTGATTTTCTGGGTTACCTAATGAGTATATTTTATCAGAAGCAAAGTTTGCAGAAATATTGGCTATAAGTGGATTTTCATTAGTCGTTTCAAATGTTGTATTTAAGTTAAAAATCCAATCCGAAGCACCTTGTAAATCAGTTTTAGTTTTACCATTATATCTAAATGTTCTTAAAAGACGCCTTTCGCCATTAACATCTCCATAAACTTCTTTAAGATCTTGTTCGTGCCACATTCTAGTTGCGTTAAAGTTAAGCTTTAAAGCGTAACCTAAATCTTTGTTTTTACCAATAACATCTAGTTTTGTATCAATTTCTAAACCATATATTTCAGCTTGATCACCTGAGTTAAAGTATGAAAAAATACCTCTTGCTCCTCGCTCTAATACACGGTTGATAGGATCATTGATTTGTTTATAAAATCCAGTTAAAGAAATCAATTGACCTTTTGTCGGAAACATTTCCCATTTTAAGTCTAAGTTATAGTTTTCACTTGCTTCAACTTCAGGATTCCCTTGAGTGACTTGACCTCTTGGGTCAACATATTGAAAAGGTGCAATTTCTTTAAATTCAGGAAGAGTAATGGTTTTACTTGCAGAAAGTCTTAAATTATTTCTTTCGTTTAACTCGTATTTAATATTCACACTTGGTAAGAAGTTATCGTAGTCTTTCGTTGCAGTTCCTGTTCTGCCAGGGTAGTTGTTTACATCCCAATTTGTTTCTATTTCGTCAACCTCATATCTTAGACCTAAATTGAAGTTCCATTTATTCAATTTATAATTTCCAATCATATAACCTGCATATGCGTCTAGTGTTCCATCGTATATGTCTGGTGTTCTGTCTAAAATAGTTAAAAGATTGTTTTCAAAATTTGCTGGAATAAAAACAGCAGAGAGATCATCCAATGATGTTGGGTTTACATTATTTAGGTTTGTTTCTTGAACTCCAATAAACTGCGATAGGAAGTCTCTTTTTTTATGTCTATAATTACCGCCAATATCAAGTCGTAGCCCATTTTCATTATCTACTTCGTCTATATTGGTTATTTTAAATGAGTCATTTATTCTTGCATTTATTTCATCGTCATCAATAAATTGACCACTTTTTCTTTGCTGAAAACCACCAGTTCTTCCAAGCTCTATTGTGTTGTCATCAAAGTTGATTTCATTTCTAATTCTGTTGGGTTCGTCTGCAGTTACAATGTTATAACCAACTGCCCAATCAATTTTGTGATTCCCAAAATTATTTTCTCCTATAAGTTGATTAATCCAAAGTTGAGTTTTTCTTAAATTTTGGTCTCTTATAAATTGAGAAAGACTAGAGTTAGGGTCAACCTCATCAAAAACAACACCTTCACCATTTCTACCTGATTCAAATACATTCCCTTGAAGCTTGTTGATAAACAAACTTGTGAATTTGATGTCATCGTTTTCATTATAACTGTAGCGTAAATCAAGAAGTGCTGAAGTAGTCACGGTTTTTTTGAACTCATTTACATCAGTAAACTTATCTCTAAAGTTATTGTTGTCATACTCCTGAAAGGTTCCTTCTCTGTATTCAAAGTCATTTTTCTGAGATACCGTTAATAAAGTTCTGAAGTTATCCCCAAATTTTTTACCAAGTGTGAAGTCATAGCTAGAGTTGATAGGTGCATCTTCTGTTGACGTATTCCAAGTTTGTTGTGTGATGGCTTGAAGATTAGTGAAATCTTCACTGTGAAAACCCAATGTCACTTCGTCTTCGTAAGCACCAATAAAGAAGTTGTCGGCATCAATTGCTTTTGTGTTAACTCCAGTCTTAAACCCTATAGAATACTCTTCATTACCTACTAACTCTCTAGAAGAAATATCAATATTACCAGATGCTTGATCACCATAAAGATTTGAAGTATAAGCTTTACTTATAGAAATATTAGATACAACTCTTGTTGGGAAAAGGTCTAAATCTATATTTTTCCTTTCCACATCATCAGATGGAATTGGCAATCCATTCATAGTTGTAACCAAATACCTATCACCTAAGCCTCGAATAAAAATATCTCCAGAACCCTCAGAATTAGAAACTCCCGAAATTTTTGTTGTAGCGACTGCTACACTAGAAATCCCCATTTTTGATAATTCAATTGAACCGATACTTTCTTTAATATTGATTGCTCCTTTTTGATCTAATAATAAAGCCACTTCAGAATCTTGCCTAGCTACTGTTGTGATTACAACTTCATCTAAAGTTCTTGCAGTAGCTCCCATTGCAGTATTTACTTCTGTTACTTTGCCTGCCACAACTTCTACATTTTCAACTGTAATGGTTTCATAACCAACGTATGAAAATTCTACGGTATATTTTCCTGGTTGAAGATTACCAATATTGTAAAGTCCATCAGCATCTGTTGTAGTCCCTTTATTTGAACCTTTAAGAACAACATTAGCAAATGGCAAGGGTTCGTTATTGAACTCTTTATCTGTAATTTTACCTACGATGTTTCCTGTAGTTTCTTGAGCCAATACTTGTAAGCTCAATAATCCAATCAAACATAACAGTGAAAACTTTCTCATTCAGAATTATTTTGATGCAAATAAAGCAATTCAACAACTGTAAATGTTTAATTGTATATTATTATGAAATTATGTTATGTTAAATAATCTTTAAGCAACTCGAACAAGTGAATTAGTTAAAACACTGTAAATGTGCGTTTTAATAAATATATAAAAATATAAAAATTTACATAAAATTTACATTGAGTGTATTATAAGTTAACAAAAAGGCGTTTTTGTTTTTTGATTGATAAACTAGTTTTAACATTGATATTAATTTAATGCATAAATTTGCTATGTAAATTTCTTAATCATGAAAAAAAAGAACATTAGCATTCTCATTGTAGATGATGAACCTGATATTTTAGAAATACTCAGTTACAATTTATCTAATGAAGGTTATAAGGTTGAAACTGCTGATAATGGGGCTAAAGCCGTAAAGCTGGCTAAAAAAGTTAAACCTCAACTCATTATTCTCGATGTGATGATGCCTGAAATGGATGGTATTGAAGCTTGTGAGCAGATTAGAAAAATTAAATCCTTAGAAGATACAGTCATCGCATTTTTAACCGCAAGGGGTGAAGATTATTCAATGGTAGCAGGTTTTGAAGCGGGTGCAGACGATTATATTACCAAGCCTATAAAACCCAAGGTGTTAATCAGTAAAGTCAAAGCTTTATTACGCCGTTTTAGATCTGATAAAAAAGAAAAACAAATCTATAAAGTCGGCAATATCACCATCAATAAAGACGAATACAAAGTCATAAAAGATAAAACCGAAATGCCTTTGCCCCGAAAAGAATTTGAACTCTTATCTTTGTTGACCTCAGAACCTGGCAAAGTCTTTAAACGAGAAGATATTCTCGATAGTGTTTGGGGCAACGAAGTGGTGGTTGGTGGCAGAACTATTGATGTGCATATCAGAAAGTTACGCGAAAAACTCGGCGATAAATCGTTTAAAACCATTAAAGGCGTCGGGTATAAGTTTGTAGTCTAAATGGGTGAACAACAATTTAAACGATCTTACAGATTTGCGTTTTTTTCATCGCTTTATATCACTCTATTTTTAAGTTTAACTCTATTACTCATTGAATATTTCTTTTTTGATATCTTATGGCTGAGTGTTTTAATTTTTGCCATAATTGCTTATGTATTGGCTTTTTTGGTCATACAATTGCGCATAGAGCATTTTATATACAAACGCGTAAAAGCCGTTTATGACTCCGTAACTTTACTGGATGCCTCTTCACTTCAAGAACAACGCGTTACTACAGATATGGCAACTTTGACCAAGGAAGTTGAAAAATTTGCTCAAGACAAAAAAATAGAAATTGAAAGTCTTAAAGTTCGTGAAAACTATCGAAAAGAATTTATGGGCAATGTATCTCACGAACTTAAAACGCCACTGTTTACCGTTCAAGGCTATATTTTAACCCTACTTGACGGTGCTTTAAAAGACAAAAAAGTCAGAAAAAAATACCTCAAACGTGCCAGTAAAGGCGTTGATCGTTTGATCTACATCGTCAATGATTTAGATATGATTACAAAACTCGAAACAGGTGACCTGCACCTTTACGAAGAAGAATTTGATATCATTGAAGTTATTAAAAATGTTTTTGAACTTCTGGAGATGAAAGCCGAGAAAAAAGAAATCAATTTAAGTTTTGACAAAGTTTATGAACCTCTTATGGTGAAAGCCGATCAAGAACGCATTCAACAAGTCTTGACGAATTTGATTGTCAACTCCATTAAATACGGAAAACAAGGTGGAACCACAGAAGTCAGTATTGAAAATCTGTCAACTCAAAAAATTTTAGTGAGAATAACCGATAACGGAGAAGGTATAGGAAATGAGCATCTGCCAAGGCTATTTGAACGCTTTTATCGAGTGGACAAAAGTGGTTCAAGAAGCGAAGGCGGTTCAGGACTCGTACTTTCAATTGTCAAACACATTATTGAAGCCCACGATGAAAAAATCTATGTAGAAAGCGACCACGGCGTAGGTAGCGAATTTTCATTTACCCTCAAAAAGGCTGAAAGCATCAATCAAGCTGAGATCTCTACTGAAGATCGAAGCATTTAATCCACTATAAAAATCAATTTCATCTAACTGACTCAACTTAAAATTGTCTTGCTGACAGTAAGGTGCAATATGGTGTCTTTGAAGTCTTTTGGCTAAATATTGTTGTTCAAATTGCCCTGGCGTTGGTATAAAAAGGGCTTTTTTATTAAGCTTAGCCAAATCCATCAAAGTGGTATAACCCGATCTTGCAATGACAACTTTACTCTGTAAGATTATAGTTTCTAAAGGTTTTGCAGTGAGATAATCATAAATTTTAATTTTTGAATCCTCTAAAATATTGTCTTTCCCATCAACCAAACCTCTGACCAAAACAACTTTTCCTTTGTAGTGTTTTAATTCTTCTAAAAGCCTTTTTTCCAGTAAACTTCGTTGTGGTTCTGGGCTAGAAAGCAAGATTAAAATATCGTATTTGATAGGCTCTTTTCTCAATTCAAACCGGCTCAAAACACCGATGTATTTCAGGTTCAGTTTAGAGTGTTTGAGATGACCTAATTTTCCACTTAAATAAGGACGTTCAGCTTTATCTGGCACCCAACATTCATCGTATTTTTTAATATAAAATTGATGCAGTTTAGATGTTAACCAAGTAGAACTGCCAGAAAATACGCGAAGTTGATGTGAAATAACAACTGAAGGAATTTTAGAATGATATAAACCTAACCGATTATCAGCAATGATGCCTTCTATCTCAATTTGTTGAGATAAGTTTTTGATAAAATGCCGTTCTTTTCTGATGCATTTGATAAGTTTAAGGAGCTGAATTATAATTTTAAACTTAAACCAAAAACCACGTTTAGCATATTTGATTTTTAACGAAGGCAACTCATACCATTCCAAATCTGGAAATTCTTCTTTGAGCAAGCTTAGTGCCGCACCATCTGAAGCTAAAACGGGTTTATACCCATCAACCTGAAGTGCTTTGATGATAGGAATACAACGTGTAGCATGACCTAAACCCCAATTGAGCGGTGCAACTAAAACCAAGCCTTTTTGCATTAGATTTTTTTAAGTTTAAAAATTAATTAAATTTACAATTTAAATCTAAACAGTATTGGGCGACAAAAATAAATTACGAAGATTTAAAGATAACGAAACATTCGGCAACGTTATTCAGCCAAGCCGAGAAGAAGTTGTCAATCAGGGTTTTAAATATAAAAGCCATTGGAACGCTTTATATTTTAAAAACACCAACCCTATAATAGTTGAACTCGGTTGTGGCAAAGGTGAATATACAGTTGGTTTAGCAAAAAAATACCAAGATAAAAATTTTATAGGTATCGATATAAAAGGTGCTCGATTTTGGCGTGGTGCAAAAACGGCAATTGAACAAAAAATGAATAACGTCGCCTTTTTAAGAACCCAAATCGAATTAGTGGCTGATGTTTTTGGAGAAAATGAAATTAGCGAAATTTGGATTACCTTTCCAAATCCGCAAATTAAATATAAACGCAGCAAACACCGTATGACCAATCCTGAGTTTTTAGACAAATACAAACATATTCTCAAGCCTGAAGGTATTGTTCATCTAAAAACCGATAGTGAATTTATGCACGGCTATACTTTGGGGATCCTTGAAGGTTTAAATCAAGAAATTTTGTATAGCCATCACGATATTTATGTCAATCATGAAGCTCCAGAAGATGTCGTTGGTATTCAAACGTTTTATGAAAAACAATATTTAGAAAAAGCTAAACCGATAACATATCTAAAATTTAAACTGAACTGAACCTATTTTGCACGAAGTTAACCTGTTTATTATCACCTTTTTTGCGACCTTAGCTGGAGTTATTCCACCTGGGTTAGTCAATATGGAAGTGGCTAAAACCTGTGTTAATGTGAGCATAAAAGCAGGCAAATTCAAAGCCTTTGGTGCAGCAAGTGTTGTGTTTATTCAAGCTTTAATTGCTATACTTATTGCAAAAGCAATATTAAAAAATCCGAGTTTTAAAGATAATATACTATTTGTGGGCATAATCGTTTTGTCTATTTTATTTGTCTATTTTATAATCTCTGCAAGACGACAAAAGTATAGTGCCTTACAACCTAAAAGCACAAAATTGACCCAAAGTTTTTTGAAAGGTGTCTTTATTTCAGGGCTTAATGTTTTTCCTATTCCTTATTTTGTCGTGATATCAACATTGTTTACGCCTCAAAACCATATTGAGTTTTCTTGGACAACCAAACTTGTTTTTTCTTTGTCTCTGCTTTAGGCAGTTTGACTACGTTTTTGTTGTACGTCTATTTTTTTGATAAAATTATCAAGCAAAATCTGTTGTTCAAAAAATATTCAAATTACTTTATGGCAGCGTTGATGTTGTCTTTATTACTAATAACCCTTTATCGATTGTATGGCTAAAACCTCTTCAGATTTTTTTGAAAAAGTTTACGACATTGTGCGTCAAATTCCACAGGGAAAAGTCACAACTTACGGGGCAATTGCCAAAGCACTTGGAGCCGCTAAAAGCTCAAGAACAGTAGGTTATGCCATGAATGCTTCACATCAATACGACGATGTACCAGCTCATCGTGTGGTGAACCGTAATGGAGTTTTAACTGGTAAACATCATTTTCCAGGAACAGATGTTATGCAACAAATGTTGGAAGCTGAAGGCATAAAAATAAAAGATGATAAAATTATCAATTTTGAGCAACATTTGTGGACACCTGAAATTCAGTTTTGATTATACGAATTTTTGAACTTTTAATAAGGATATCCTCATTCTTCTATAAACCACTAAATAGTTGGATTGGAGCCATTCTATTTATAACAAATCCGAAATCTATAACTTTAAATTCTGACTTTCTGTGGAAACCCTAATAATTTGGACTTTAAAATTAAATTTCGAGTTAATGCTTTGGCGTTTTATAAATCAAACTCAACATCAAAGACAACAGGATCATTGCCAAAATCAGGACAAATGACCACCATAGACTACTAAAATCAGCTATAAAACCTAAAAAAACTGGACCGATTAAAAAGCCAATATATCCAGAACCTGCAATTAATGCAATAGCTCGAGATTTTTCTAAATATTGATATCGACCGCCCATTCTAAACAATTCTGGAATCACTACAGAAAGCCCAAACCCGACCAAACCAAAACCGGAAATTGTCCATAAAACATCTTTTAACAACACTAAACCAAACCCTAAAACAGAAGTCAACAAACCAACCACCAAGACTTTTTTACTCCCATAACGATCACTAATGGCATCGCCTAAAAATCGACCTAAGGTCATAAAAACCGAAAAAGACAAAAACCCAATCGCCAACCAAAATGGCTCTGCCTTTGATATATCTTTAAGGTATAATGCACTCCAATCGGCCACAGCACCTTCTGCTCCCATGCAAATAAACCCAATGATGAGTAACACAAATAATGGCTTGATATACCTTAAATCAAATGATGGCGAATTGCTGTGATCCAAATCAATATTGATGTAAAATTTTGAAAAATAAATATTTAAAGCCAAAACCAAAACACACAAAACAAGCACATAACTCAATGGGATGTCTCCAAAATATGCCATACATAAAGCTCCTAAACCTCCGCTTAAAACCCCACCTAAACTAAAAAAACCATGATTTGCTGACATGATATTAACATCTTGTATTTGTTCTATTTGTGAAACTAAAGTATTCATCCCAATATCAATAAATCCTGTGCTGAGTCCAAGAATAAATAAAGCTACACATAAAATCACATAAGAAGAAACAAGATATGACTCTAAAAAACTTAACCCAACAAAAATTATACCCAGTAAACAGGCTTTGCCTAAACCAAAACGCTTGATGAGATTTGGGGTAATCAAAAGCATTATAAACGTCCCTAATCCAAAACATAAAATGGCAATACCTAACTCGGCTTCAGAAAATCCAATTCTAGATTTTATCTGAGGAATACTCACAGCCCAAGTTCCTACACACAAATTGAGTGATAGAAAAATAAATGCTGGAGCGAAATAATACTTAGATTTTAAAATTAAACCAAGTGCTTTCATAGGAAAATATAAAGCTTAAATATAGGAGAAAATTTATAAGTCTTCACACTTAATTATCATTCTACATCACACGACCAATTTTGTCTGAGATCAGCATTTCTAATTTTTTGTAGTCTTTGGTTTCCATCAAAACTTCAATATGGCTCTCCTGAACATTTTCTTTTATACTATAACTTAAATCTTCAATTTTTTTTTGAATCAATAATCGGCGTAGGTTCAAGATGGTTTGTGTTACTTCTTTAGGGTCAATGTCTTCTTTTGGAGTAACAAATATGTTTTTGTCTTCCCAACGGTGTAAATTATGACTTTCATTGTCAAGCAAAGCTGAAGATATTTCAGCATTAATGTCTTGGTTGTCTTGTGATGATAAACTTTTATGATCTATGGATTGATACTTTGAATATTGTTCACAAATCAATTCATATATGGTCTTAAATATTGGGTTTGTAAATTCAATTTCATCTTCTTGCAATTCCATATAAATTTTATTGAAGACTATTTCCTCATTTTTTTCAGTAGCCAACTCAAGTTCACCTTCATCATTTTCTTTGAGAAGATAATCTACAAACTCCGCTTTTTGATTGCCATAACGCAACAACAAACTGATAATGATGCGTTCTAACTCTTCTTGTTGATTGACTTTTTTTTGTGAAGCAGGTTCTTGAGTAACCACTGCCATTTGTTGATTTTGACGGCTTTGTCTTTCAGTGCGTCGGGCTTCTTTTTCGTTTCTGGTTTTAATCTGAGCCAAAGTGCTAAATAAAACCTCTTCAGAAACTTGCATGATTTCTGCACAAGTTTTTACATACAATTCTTGTTGGATAAGATCAGGAATTTTAGCAATGCTGTTGATAATGTCGCGAGTAACTGCCGCTTTTTGGCTTGGGTCATCTTTTGCTGTAGCATTGAGCAGTTGAGCTTTATAGCGTATAAAATCTTTAGAGTTTTCTTCTAAATAGGCTTTGATTTCCTCTTGACTATGAGCTTTAGCAAAACTATCTGGGTCTTCACCTTCGGGAAAGCTACAAACTTTGACTTGCATATCTTGCTCCAAAATCATATCAATTCCTCGAATTGAGGCTCGAATTCCTGCATCGTCTCCGTCGAATAAAACTGTAATATTAGGAGTGAGCCGCTGAATAAGTCTAATTTGTTGCTCGGTTAATGCCGTTCCAGATGAAGAGACAACATTTTTAATTCCCGCTTGATGAAACTGAATCACATCGGTATAACCTTCTACAAGATAGCAATTGTCAGCTTTGGCAATTTCAGCTTTGGCTTGATACAAACCATACAAAACCTTACTCTTGTGGTAAACCTCGCTTTCTGGTGAGTTGAGATATTTTGCTGTTTTTTTGTCCTGCGACAAAATACGACCACCAAACCCGAGAACACGCCCAGTGAGTGAGTGAATAGGGAAAATGACTCTGCCACGAAATCGATCAAATTTTTTATCGTCTTTAACAACAGTCAGACCTGTTTTTTCTAAAAACTCAAGTTTGTAGCCTTTGCTGATGGCTTTGTCAGTAAGTGCTTGCCAAGCTTCTGGCGAATAACCTAATTTAAAAGTTTTTATGCTGTCTTCATTAAAACCACGTTCTTTAAAATAACTTAAACCCACAGACCGACCTTCGTCGGTTTTCATCATTTGATTAACAAAAAAATCTTGTGCAAAACTATTAACCAAATACATGCTCTCACGCTCGCTGCTGCTTCTTTTTGCTCGTCGGTTTGTTCGGTTTCTTCTATTTCAATATTGTATTTTTTGGCGAGATATTTGATGGCTTCGGGATACGAAAAATGCTCGTGCTCCATGATAAAGGAAATGGCATTGCCACCTTTGCCACTCGAAAAATCTTTCCATATTTGCTTAACAGGAGACACCATAAAACTCGGCGTGCGTTCGTCTGTAAAGGGACTTAAACCTTTAAAATTACTCCCGGATTTTTTTAGTTGAACAAAATCGCCTATCACCTCTTCAACCCGAGCGGCGTCAAGAACGTTTTGGATGGAGGATTGGGAAATCATCAGGTTTTATTTTAGTCAAATGTAAAGATAAAACATCCTCAAAAATAACATCATTATTTAAGAACCAAATAAAAAACTAAACATCTAATTCCAAAACCACCTGATTTCTTACCAAATCTTCAAAAGTTTCTCGTTGGCGAATCAAATGGGCTTTGCCTTTATGCCATAACACTTCAGCAGGTCTAAATCTAGAATTATAATTACTAGCTATAGTTTGACAGTAAGCACCAGCATTTTTAAAAGCCAAAATATCACCTTCACTGATTTCGCTGATCATTTTGTTGTTGGCAAACGTATCGGTTTCACAGATGTAACCCACAACAGAATAAAATCGTTTTTTACGATCAGGATGCGAAACGTTGATAATATCGTGTTGTGCACCATAAAGCATCGGACGAATTAAATGATTGAAACCCGAGTCAACTTGTGCAAAAACCGTTGATGTGGTTTGCTTAACAACATTCACTTTCACTAAAAAAAATCCAGCTTCACTCACCAAAAATTTACCTGGTTCAAAGGCTAAAGCCAACTCACGGCTATAAGATTTGCAAAATGCATTAAAACGCTTAGTGAGTTTTTTGCCCAATTCATCAATATCGGTTTGAATATCGTTGTCGTGATAAGGCACTTTAAAACCGCTACCAAAATCTAAAAACTCTAAATCCTTGAAATTTTCTGCGACTTCAAACAAAATTTCAGTCGCATGCAGAAACACATCAATATCTAAAATATCACTTCCCGTATGCATATGAACGCCGTTGATGTGCATTTTGGTGTTTTCTACAATACGTAAAATATGTGGCATTTGGTGAATAGAAATCCCAAATTTAGAATCGATATGTCCGACAGAAATATTGGTGTTACCACCAGCCATCACATGCGGATTGATACGAATACAAACTGGCACCTCAGGATGTTTTGTACCAAACTGTTCTAAAACTACAAGATTGTCTATATTGATTTGAACCCCTAAGCCTATCGCTTCTTCAAGCTCTTCAATTGAAACACCATTAGGCGTATAAATAATTTTAGAAGGCTCAACACCAGCTTCTATACCGAGTTTAACTTCTTGAATAGAAACCGTATCTAAACCACTACCTAATTGATTGAAAAGCTTCAGAACACTCAAATTTGAAAGCGCTTTAACAGCGTAATGCAAACGCAAATTTTCTACATTTTTAAAAGCATTAGTCAAGCGTTTGTATTGTGAAATAATTTTTTTACTGTCATAAACATAAACAGGACTTCCAAATTCTTCGGCAATGTGAACTAAATCTTGTGTTTTCATTTTTTTAAAATATTAAACTAAAAACCCCACCAAACTGGCAGGGTTTCAAAAGTATTGAAATTTCTGCAAAGTTAAGCATTAAAATATTTGCTTTGCCAAATCGCCGTATTAAAATTTTTACCTTTAGCAAATCCATAATAAATTGCCATTCCCAATAACCATTTAAACATAAAAATAAATAAAAGGAAAAATTCTGTGTTAGAATTTTCGTTCATAAAAAGACCATTCGGCACTAATGATGTGATAATTAAACTCAACGCAAACATTGAAAAAACAAAATTTTCTAAGGTTTTGACTGGCCAAACCAAAAACCTGCGTAAAGGATGTAAATCGTCACCCCATTTGTGGATAAAATAATAGTAGTCATTTCCCATTGATGCCATTAAAATAGGATCATCAGCGTTTTTTAATTTAAATAATTTTGATGGTGCTATGATTTTAAAGCCTTTTAATTCTGTATGGTGTTCAGTATTAAGGCGTTTGATTTCTTGTATTGCTTCCTGTGGCAAATCACCTTTAAATAAGTTAGAATTTAAAAACCGCAAACGGTAATTCACACATATTTTTTCAATCTGAGAGATATGATAAATGCGTTTGGTGTCTAAATCGTCAAATACAAAATCATTCACATCATCATCAGAATCTATGTTTTTTAAAACTTGCTTTCTAATGTTTTCATCCTCATTTTGAAGTTGATTTAAAAAACTCTTTACATCATCCAAAAGCTTATCTTCATTTGCTTTAGAACGTTCTTTATCTAATTTTTTTAATAAATTAAGCCTTTTCATCTTTCAATTTTTTATAAAACTATAAACTACTTTTTATTTGTGCAACAGAATTTTTAAAATTTAACGTCCGTTAAGTAGATATTTAATTAGAATTGATAATTCGGTTTTTAATTTTAAAAAAATAGACAATGTTTAAGACATGTGTTTTATATTTGAGAATTTAAGTTAAAATGTATGAGCAAGACTTCACAAGAATTTGATGATGTAATCAAAAAATGCAGAGAACTTTTTATAAAAAAAATGTCTGATTACGGTAGTGCGTGGCGTATTTTAAGATTACCATCACTGACCGATCAAATTTTTATCAAGGCCTAGCGCATCAGAAGTTTGCAAGACGGTAAACCTCAAAAAGTTGCCGATGATATAGAAGGTGAATTTATTGGTATTATCAATTATTCGGCTATGGCTTTGATTCAACTTAAAAAAGGCGTAGCTCAACAACCCGATTTAGACGTTGAAGAAGCCACAAAACTTTACGATCAAGTGGTCAAAGACACGAAGGCTTTGATGGAAAACAAAAACCACGATTACGGTGAAGCTTGGCGAGATTTGCGTGTGAGTTCGCTTACCGATTTAATTTTACAAAAACTATTGAGAGTCAAACAAATAGAAAACAACAAAGACCAAACTCAAGTCAGTGAAGGTGTTGATGCCAACTATCAAGATATGCTGAACTATGCTGTATTTGCTTTAATATTAATGAAAGAATCAAAATAATGAAGTTATGAAATATATCTATCAAATTGCAAGAATAATAGTAGGAGCTTTATTCATTTTCAGTGGATATGTTAAGCTCGTTGACCCTTTGGGTTTTTCGTATAAGCTAGAAGAATATTTTGGTCCTGGTGTTTTTGAATTAGAATTTTTAGTCCCATTAGCATTGCCTCTATCAGTTTTTATCGTAATTTTTGAATTGCTTCTCGGTCTAACTTTATTACTCGGTTTTGCTCCTAAATTCACACGATGGAGCTTGTTATTGATGATTATCTTTTTTACGTTTTTAACCTTTTATTCGGCTTTTTTCAATAAAGTAACAGATTGTGGATGTTTTGGTGATGCTATTCCATTAAATCCTTGGCAATCATTTTATAAAGACCTGATTTTATTGGTTTTAATTCTATTTATTTTCTTTAAAAAACAATATCTCAAACCCATTCTGCCAAAATCTGTGGCGTTTGTGGTGTTTTTAATTGCGTTTGTGGTTAGTGGATATTTAAGCTATTATGGCTTAAACCATTTACCTGTTGTGGATTTTAGACCATACCACATCGGTGCCAACATTCCCGAGTCGATGACTGTGCCAGAAGGTGCACAAAAAGCTGTTTATAATTATCATTGGAAATTTAATATTGACGGTGAAGAAAAAACCATAACCACTCAAGGCAGTTATCCACAAGTTGACGGCGAACTTATTGAATATGAAACTGAGCTTGTTGATGAAGGTTATATTCCGCCAATTCACGATTTTTCATTAGAAAAAAACGGAGAAGATTATACCGAAGAATTGATGGCTGAACCTCAATTGCTTATGATAGCATCTTATAATTTATCTAAAAGCGAAATTGAAGCTTGGAAAGCGATTCAACTTGTTCTTGAAAAAGCAAAATCAAAAGGCTATAAGCTGATTGTGTTGACTTCATCAGGCATAAAAGCACAAAACATAATAAATGAACAATTACAAACCGAGCTCGATTTTTACTTTGCAGATGAAACCGCTATCAAAACCATTGTGCGTTCTAACCCTGGGTTATTAGTTTTGAACAAAGGTACCATCAAACAAAAAGTGCATTGGCATGATGCTGAAGATTTAGAGTTTTAGATTACGCTCAATCAGAGTTTAAAATATACAACTTTGCTGATTTTATTATTTAAAAGAATAGGCTACGCATTACTCACCTTATTTGGTGTGGTCACGGTTATATTTTTTATGTTTTCGGTATTGCCTGGAGACCCAGCTCAAATGATGTTAGGTCAAAACCAATCGCAAGAACAAATTGATAAAATCAAACAAAAATATGGTTTTGATCAACCTATTTCAGTGCAGTATTTATACTATTTAAATGATTTATCGCCATTATCCATTCATAAAAAAGATGACAATCATTACACTTCGTTAAGTTCAAATAAATATAAAGCAACACAATTATTTAGTATTTCAAATTACGAAATCGCTCTCAAAACGCCATATTTAAGAGAATCATTTCAGCAAAATGGTCGAACTGTAGCTTCAATTATTGCTGAAACTTTGCCTAATACCGCTATTTTGGCTATCAGTGCGATTACGATTGCATTACTCGTAGGAATTTTACTCGGTATTTTTTCAGCTATTTTCCAAGACACGGTTTTAGATAAAAGTATTCAACTGCTAAGCACCTTAGGGATGAGCTTGCCTTCTTTTTTCAGTGCTATTTTATTTGCTTGGTTTTTTGCTTATGTACTTAAAGATTTAACGGGTTTAAACATGACAGGAAATCTTTATGAATTAGATGATTTTGGTGAGCAAAGACATTTGATTTTAAAAAATTTACTGCTTCCTGCTGTGGTGCTTGGCATTAGACCTTTGGCGGTTGTCTCACAATTGATGAGAAATGCTTTATTAGAACAGTTGCAAGAAGATTACATCAGAACCGCACGTGCCAAAGGGCTTTCTGAGTTTAATATCATTTACAAACACGCACTTAAAAACGCATTAAATCCTGTGATTACTGCTATTTCAGGTTGGTTTGCATCAATGCTTGCTGGAGCCGTTTTCGTTGAATATATTTTTGGTTGGAATGGTTTGGGAAAAGAAATTGTTAACGCTTTAGAAACCTTAGATTTACCAATTATTATGGGTGCTGTGCTTATCATTGCACTTATGTTTATCATTATCAATATATTTGTAGATATAATTTACACTTGGCTCGACCCAAGAATTAGATATTCTACTTAACCTAAATAAAAATATGATGAGAAAACACATTGTTGCTGGAAACTGGAAAATGAACAAAACCCTTGAAGAGTCTCAACAACTCACAAAAGAATTAACCACTAAAGTGCCTAAAAATACTAAAGTTGAAGTGGTTATTGCACCGACATTTCCAAATTTATATTCCGTTAACGAATTGATAAAAAATTCTAATATTTCACTTGCGGCTCAAAACGTGCATTTTGCTGATAGCGGTGCTTTTACAGGTGAAGTCAGCACAGATATGTTGAGTAGTGTTGGCGTTTCAACGGTGATTATTGGACATAGCGAACGCCGTTCTATTTTTAACGAAAGTCACGAACTATTAGCACAAAAATCATCTAAAGTGGTTCAATCTGGAATGCAGTTGATGTTTTGTATTGGCGAAGTTCTAGAAGACAGAAAAAACAACAAACATTTTGATGTAGTGAAACAACAACTTGAAGATTCTGTTTTTCAATTGAGCAAAGATGAATTCAAACAAGTGGTTTTAGCTTATGAACCTGTTTGGGCTATCGGCACTGGCGAAACCGCTTCCCCAGAACAAGCCCAAGAAATGCACGCGTTTATACGTTCGCTTTTGGTTGAAAAGTATAATCAAGAAACGGCTGAAAATACGTCGATTTTATACGGCGGTAGCGTGAAGCCTAACAACGCCAAAGAAATTTTTTCTCAACCCGATGTCGATGGCGGTTTAATCGGTGGTGCTTCGTTAGAAGCAGATGATTTTGTGAGTATAATCAAGGCTTTCTAAAGTTTTAAAAATGACATACACGGAAGTTCGTTTTAAAATAAAACCTAAAGAAGAAGGCACACAAATTTTAATCGCTCAACTCGACGAACTCGGTTTTGAAAGTTTTGTTGAAGAAAACAATCAGCTTAAGGCTTACATTAAAACTGAACACTTATCAACTCTAAACATTGATGATTGTCAAATATTTCACAATTCAGATTTTGAGTTGAGTTACACATTGCACGATATTGAAGATGTCAATTGGAATCAAACTTGGGAAGATAATTTTAAACCCGTTTACATCACTTCAAACTGTGTGATAAGAGCTCCATTTCACAAGGCTTTTAATGTTGAACATGAATTGATCATCGAACCTAAAATGTCTTTTGGCACAGGTCATCATCCTACAACACATATGATGATGGAAATGCTCCTCGAAGAAAATTTAAAACATCTTTCGGTTCTCGATATGGGTTGTGGCACTGGCGTTTTATCAATTCTATCAGAAAAACTGGGTGCAAAACATATTTTAGCTATTGATATTGACGAATGGTGTTTTATCAATACTTTAGAAAATAAAGACCGAAATCAATGTAAAAATATCACTGTAAAACAAGGTGGCGAAGAACTAATTGAAGGTCAATTTGATGTGGTGTTAGCCAATATCAACAGAAACATACTTTTAGAACAGTTACCTGTTTATAATCGACATTTAAAGAAAGGTGGCAAAGTTTTTTTAAGCGGATTTTACGAAAATGATTTAAGCAAAATTGATGATGTTTGCCAAGAATTAGACTTAAATTGTGTTAAATACCAATTAAAAAACGACTGGATTTGTGCAAAATATATGAAAAATTAATTTTGGACTATTATATTTGCAGTATGAGTCAAAAAGAACAAATACAAGAAGATGTTGTCTTAGAAGAACAGATTTCAAAAGAACACGAAATCATTGTTTATAATGACGAAGTCAACACATTTGACCATGTCATTGAAACATTGATTCAAGCCTGTGATCACGATCCTATCCAAGCTGAACAATGCACAATCCTTATTCACTACAAAGGTAAATGTGCTGTAAAATCAGGTACATACAAAGACTTAAAACCCCGATGTTCTAAGATTTTGGATGAAGGAATCAATGCTGAGATTGTTTAAATAACGAGAGTTCGACTAATCAAATTTACGGCAGTCAGGATAGAGAAAGAATTGTATTGATGTCAAATTATACCAATCTGAAAGAATAATGTCATTAAAAAAAGCATAATACCGATGTATCAGCCTGTGGTAAACAGGTGTTTTAAGAATCTCGTATATATGGGAGACATCTAAAATAACATTAAACAATAAAATCCCACTTCTTTTTTTAAAGAAGTGGGATTTAAATCAAAACTAGGATATATGTCTCTTTCGTCGCTATTTTAGTTTTTTATAACCAATCGTCGCTCCAACAATCACTCCTAAGGCTACCAAACCAGAAATAGGTGCTGGTGCTGTGGTGTCATCTACATTGGTATCGCCAAAGCCAGGTGGCAACTGTGCATAAAGTGATGAAGTTGTAACCAATATCACGGCTAAAATTAAACTTGTCTTTAAGATTGTGCTTTTCATTTTGATTGTTTATTTAATGATTAATTTGCTTTTATATCTTTGGTCTGCTTGATTAAGCTCTACCATATAAACGCCAGATGAGAGTTCAGATGCGTTAACTTTTACTTCGCCATTAGCTTCTACGTTAAACGTTCGGCTCAAAACTTGTTGACCTAAAATATTGTGAAGTTTTACATCAACCTTGTCTCCATTTAAGTTTCTCGTTTTGATGCTAAATACCCCATCTTGAGATGGGTTAGGATAAAGGCTAAAGCCTGCACCAAAGTTGCTATCATTGACACTTAAAGTCGTGTTATCAAAGTTTAAGCCAAAACGGGTTTCTGACATACTTTCTGGAATACTTGTATCAACACTAAAACTATAGGCTTGATTTGGTGTTATTAATGTTTGTGTGTTGAGATAATTATCAACCACATATACATTAATCGCATCATCCCAGTTGGCGGTGTCTAATCTGAACTCGTATTGTGCGGTTTGGAATTGTGTGATAGACAATGGCACAATCTCATCTGCTTGAGGCATATCTCGTCTTTCAATAGACAAGAGTGTATTTCCGTTAACAGAGGCTAAATTTTCAGTTGGGTTTGATAATTTACCCGCATCAAAATCATCAATGCCGTTATTGGCTCCAGCTTCAAATCTAAACTTGACAATATCTAGACGCACATCACTCGGATTATACAACTCAAGGTTTGCTATTGCGATTTGATCTGTGTTAAACACACTTGTAATCATACCTGAAGTATTTTTAGCCGTTTCTGTAAATACCAATCCAGGAGCAGTTGTAACTGTTGCAGAGTTTTGTACAAAGAAACTTTGTCCAGGTTGTATCACTTGTTGAGCTGGTCTGCATTATCAATAGCTTCATAAGCACCTTGTGTGGAGGCATTAGGATTCCAAATAAACAACATATTGCTATTAATGTCACCATTAAAAGTTAAGGCATTAAAATCAACAATGGCTTGGTAAGGATTACCGAGCAAACTCCATTCGGCATTGCCTGTAGCAAGACTTGATGATAAATCTAAACTTCCAGTAGTTAGACTTCCTGTTGCTCGTAAGGTAGTGTTGGTGGGCGTTTGAGGACTGCTTGTTAAGTCAACACTTCTGTCTCCACGAACAAATAAATTATAGGCATTACCAACTTCTAACGTATTAACATCAGTATTGTCAATTGGACTCCAGATTTGAGTTGAATTATCAAATAGCAATAAAGATGGGTTTCCAGAGATTGTTCCATCAAAACCATTTGTACCATCTATAGTTGAGCCTGTAATGTGTGTTCCAAATCCTGGATTTGGATCATCTGTATTGCTCGCGACACCTTCTTGCCAGTTCATTCTGATAGAATTGCTTGTGGTTACAGGTGAAGCGAGAAATCTAAAGGCTCTAAGGGTGTTGTCTCCTGCAGGAATGAAGCGTTCAACTGTTACGTTTCCAGTAATGCTTACACCAGAGGCATCAGCAAGTTGGGCTGTGCTAGTTGCATCGCTTTTGAAAGTAAAAGTTCCATTATTATTTATCGATGAGCCAATATTAAGCACATTGCCAGAGCTTATTTCAACATTAGCACCAGATAGAACAGAAATAGAATTTAAATTGATATCACCAGAAGTTACATATGTTCCGTCTTGAACCAAAGCATCATCTGCACCAGTAGAAGCACTTGGAGCGTTTGGAGACCAAGCTCCAGCAGTATAAATTAAGTCGCCGTTATAGACTCCTTCTAATTTTATATTATCAAATGCAGAAAAACCATCTCCTCCATTATTTCTAACAGAAATAAGTAAACTTACACTGGTTGAGTTATCAGGAACATTAAAAGAAACACTTCCAGATCCATCAGTAGCATCAACGCCACCGTCAACAAGAAAAACTTCACCTTGACTTACGCCATCGACTATAATTTCATATTTAGCATCATCATTATTAGCATTATAATTGATCACTTGCCAATCAAAACTAAGAGTTATATTTGAAAAATTAACAACAGAAATTTCTTCAAAAGTTACTGTGGCAAAACCAGTAGTTCCATTATCTCCTTCGTCATCTAAGTCATTTTCAAATAAAACGTTTTGAGAAAAATTAGGGTTATTTAAACTTGGATTTGTTGACACAGGAAATACACCATATTTGCCGTCAGTTCCATTGTCAAAAAATAGTATGTCATTAGAAAAAGTCCAGCTTGGCGTAGAACCATCAAAATCTTCTATTGCAATGGTTGTTAAGCCAGCTACTGTAACTTCACCAGCTAAACTGAGGTCTTGTTGTAAAGCACCTGAGCTTGTTGCTGTAAGAGTCCCACTAAAAGTGTTAACAGTTAAGCCAGAAGATAATCTTACATAAATTGTTGTAGTTGCAACTTCGCCACTTGTGGGTGTTAATGCAATTGAGTTTGCAAAACCTGAACCTGAAGTTGTTGAGATTTCAAAATTTGTCGGTGCTGTTAGATTGAGATCACCACTTAAATTAGTCCCTTCTACAGTAAAAGTTTGCTCTGAAGATGGACCATTGCCTTCTTCATAAGTAAATCCAGAAAGTGAAGTTTCAGACAAAGTTATGATTGGTGTAGAACCTGAAATGATATTGATGTTTTGAATTCTCCAATCTTCAGTATCTGCACCTGTAACGGTTTCGTCATAAATAAAGGCTAAAAAAGCCGTTCCAGAAACTCCTGATGCATCAACATTAAAGGTTGAAGGTGCTGACAAGCCAGAGCCAGTTGAAGTGTTATTTGGGTCAAAGGTCAAGTCTGTCCAAGTTGCCGTAGTGGGATTGCCTAAACCGTCATAATCAGTTGAGTAAACTAATCTAAATTCGCCGGGTTCATTAACTACACCACCAAATTGTTCAGCAGTTGTAACTGCTATGGTAACCGATGCAAAGTCATCAAAATTGATTCTAAAATCAGAGACTAACCAATCAATATCATCGCCAGTGCCACCAGAAAAACCATTCATTGCATATTCTCCACCACCGCAAGTCCAAGAATTTGAACCCGCTTGGTCAAATGCTGTCCATTCTGCTGTGGCACAACTTGCAAAGTCTTCATTGTAAGGTAAAGCTATTGGTCTTGCTAATTCATCATCTTGTATCGTTAAATCAAATGTGTTTTGAGCACCGATTTGGGCATTAGTTCCTCCTGTAACGTTTTGCAATGTAAAAGTTAAATTTTTATCGGCTTCATCTATTGCATTATCTGTGACATTAACCGTTAGCGTTTGATTAGCGACTGAACCCGCAGGAAAAGTTACCGTTTGTGTGGTATAATTACCAATATCGGTGGAGTTACCTGTGGTTAAGATCACATCAACCGAAGTGGGGTTGGTATCGTCTTCATTGGTGATGCTCAAAGTTAAATCAACGCTACCAGCATTTTCTAAAACTGAAGTTGATGCCGAGGCAAAATTGACTTGGGTGTCTGAGGTTAAGGGTGTTCCAGTTACAGTAAACGAAGATGTTTCATAACCGTCGCCTCCACCATTTTCATTAAATTCAAATCCTACTACTAAAGTTGAAGTAGCTGAAACATCTAAATTTAAGACATTGTAGTTAACAGCATCACTTGTGATAGTAGCACCAATATTTGTATTAACTCTCGCACCACCATCTAAAATATAGAAATAAGTGAAATTATCATCATTGGCACCAGAATTCACTGAAGTAGCACTAATATCAACACTAGCCATCCCTGAAACATCAATTACTTGACTCTCAAAAATACCTTGCCCGCCCCAGTCATCTGATTTTAAAACTCCGCCTACAACCTTAAAAGAATTAGCAGTGCCATCAGTCCCTGGAATTGATGTATAACTTAATATCCAAGAATTTGGTGCAGTACCAAATGGACCTACACTTGCTGGTGCAGGAGCAGGAGGGTTAGAAGTTGTGTGATCTGCAAAACCATCTCCCTCGTTGGAAAAGTCTGCGTTGTAAATCGTCGTCTGTCCAAAGGCATTTGGTATAGCCAAAAGGGCTAAAACACCGATGAGTAAAAGTTTTTGGTAAAGTGTTTTCATGTTTAGTTTTTTTTTATAAAACAAAGTTAAAGTATTTAACTACTTATAAAGAAAATGAAGTTTAAGAATAAGTTAATTAATTAAAATATAGTTTAGTGTGATATGGCATAAAAAAATCTCTTAATTACTGTTGTAAATATTCTTGCTTTAAAATTTTGATGTCTTTAATTGCTTGTTCAATTTCTTCGGGATTGGTGCCATCATAAACGCCACGAATGCGTTTTTCTTTGTCAATCAATACAAAATTTTCAGTATGAATCATATCGTATTTTCCGCCATCGCCTGTGGTTTTGGTGGTAAAGTAAGACTGGCGAGCTAATTTGTAAATTGCTTTCTTATCGCCAGTGACCAAATGCCATTTCCCTTTTATGGCGTTGTGCTCTTCTGCGTATTTTCGCAAACGCTCAACATCATCAATTTGTGGGGTTACGGAATGTGAAAGCAACATAACCTCATCATCATTTTTAAAAGTTGCTTGAATTTTTTCCATATGTTTGGTCATAATTGGGCAGATGCTTTGGCAAGTGGTAAAAAAGAAATCTGTGATGTAAATTTTATTTTTAAAATTGTCTTGAGTTACAGTGTCGCCGTATTGGTTAATCAGCTTAAAATCACTAATATGATGGAATTTTCTTACGCGTTGAAGTGAAGTATCTACAAGTTCTTTGGTAAATTCATCAGGTTGATAAACTTTTAATCGAGGTTCGGGTTTGTAGAGATTATAAATTATTGTGACGATAATTACAGATAAGATAAACATCACCACAGCAATAAACTTATATCTTGAAAAAAACTTGAGCATTCTAATTTTTTACAAATATAACCAATGCTATAAAGAGTTTGAGTGGATGTATTCTACAATATTTTGTTAAGATGAAAATAAAAAAAAGGCATATTTTTTTATGCAATTTTAAAAGTCTATTTTTGTCAACTTTTTGATATAAAAATTTTATGGAAACCTTTTGGATAAAAGCTATACAACTCATTTTAAGTTTATCAATCTTAGTGGTATTGCACGAATTAGGACATTTTATACCAGCAAAACTATTTAAAACTAGGGTTGAAAAATTTTATCTCTTTTTTGATGTAAAATTTTCTTTGTTTAAAAAGAAAATTGGAGAAACCGTTTATGGCATTGGTTGGTTGCCACTTGGTGGTTATGTGAAAATTGCAGGAATGATCGATGAAAGCATGGATAAAGAGCAAATGGCAAAACCACCTCAACCATGGGAATTTAGAAGCAAACCCGCTTGGCAACGACTCATAATTATGCTTGGTGGAGTTACTGTAAATATTATTGTGGGAATTGTCATTTATATCATGGTGCTTTTTGTTTGGGGTACAGATTATATTCCTAAGGAAAATTTAGACAATGGCTTAGCCGTAAACGAAGTCTTATACGATTATGGGTTTCAAGATGGTGATGTGATTCTAAGTGTGGATGGCGAGCCATTAAAAAATCAACCTGAAGTCAATAAATATTTGATGTTAAGAGATGTCAGCACAATCACTGTAGAACATGCTGATGGAAACAGAGAAACCATTAAACTTCCTGAGGATATAGGCAGTCAATTATTTCAGAAAGGTGTGATGTTTCCTTTTGGTTTTAAACTAGAACCTATAATTGATTCCGTATTGCCTAATCAACCTGGTGTCAAAGCAGGATTAGCAAAAGGCGACAAACTTTTAGCCGTTGATGGAAAATCAACACCTTATTGGGATGATTTTACAAAAGCCGTTGCTGGAGCTAAATCCGATACCATCCAGTTGACTTATATCAACTCAAATTCAGAAAAAATCACTACTGAAATTGTGTTAAATGAAGACAAGAAAATTGGTATTGCTGTTCAAAATTCACTAGCTGATCGATTTGAGCATAAAAGTTATTCACTAAGTGAAAGTATTAGCTCTGGGATTAGTTACGGATATTGGACCTTAAGAGATTATATCGCACAGTTTAAATATGTGTTTACCAAAAAAGGGGCTTCACAAGTTGGTGGTTTTGGGGCTATTGGTAGTTTATTTCCACCTGCTTGGGATTGGCAGTCCTTTTGGATGACTACGGCTTTAATTTCTATTATTTTAGCCTTTATGAATATATTGCCAATTCCAGCTTTAGATGGTGGTCATGTCGTTTTCTTATTGTATGAAATGGTAAGTGGCAGAAAACCTAATGAAAAAGTTTTGGAGTACGCCCAAATGATTGGATTCTTTTTGCTGATAGCTTTAGTGCTTTATGCTAATGGTAATGATATTTATCGTTTTGTGTTTAAAGATTAAATCGGTCTATTTTTTTTGAAAAATCAAGAATTTTGTTTTTTAGTATTTAAAATTTAAATTATATTTGCACTCGCAAAATCCATTTTTAGCTCAGTTGGTTATAGTCCCGCACATGCGGGATTAATCAGAGGAGCTATCGAGATTGAAATAAAAAGAGTTAAATTCCTCCTTAGCTCAGTTGGTTAGAGTCCCGCACATGCGGGATTAATCAGAGGAGCTATCGAATTGAAATAAAAGAGTTAAATTCCTCCTTAGCTCAGTTGGTTAGGTCCCGCACATGCGGGATATCGAGAGCTTGAATTGAAATAAAAAGAGTTAAATTCCTCCTTAGCTCAGTTGGTTAGAGTCCCGCACATGCGGGATTAATCAGAGGAGCTATCGAGATTGAAATAAAAGAGTTAAATTCCTCCTTAGCTCAGTTGGTTAGAGCATCTGACTGTTAATCAGAGGGTCCAAGGTTCGAGTCCTTGAGGAGGAGCAAATATAACCTAGCATAACGCTAGGTTTTTTGCTTTTTAGATGTTTTACCTTTACATTTTATACTCAGATAAATTTGATAAATATTATGTCGGTTCTTCGCTGAACTCTTGGAAAAGACTAGTGAAACACAACTCTTCTAAATTTAATACCTTTACTTCTAAATACAGACCGTGGGTTTTGAAAGCGGTTTTTGAAGCTGGCAAAACTCGTGGCGAAGCGGAAAAAATTGAAAAATTTATCAAAAAACAAAAAAGCAGAAATCTGATTGTCAAACTTTCACAACCTGATTTTATTCCCAACGGAAAACTAGCTCAGTTGGTTAGAGTCCCGCACGTGCGGGATTAATCAGAGGGTCCAAGGTTCGAGTCCTTGAGGAGGAGCAAATATAACCTAGCATAACGCTAGGTTTTTTGCTTTTTAGATGTTTTACCTTTACATTTTATACTCAGATAAATTTGATAAATATTATGTCGGTTCTTCGCTGAACCCTTGGAAAAGACTAGTGAAACACAACTCTTCTAAATTTAATACCTTTACTTCTAAATACAGACCGTGGGTTTTGAAAGCGGTTTTTGAAGCTGGCAAAACTCGTGGCGAAGCGGAAAAAATTGAAAAATTTATCAAAAAACAAAAAAGCAGAAATCTGATTGTCAAACTTACACAACCTGATTTTATTCCCAACGGAAAACTAGCTCAGTTGGTTAGAGTCCCGCACGTGCGGGATTAATCAGAGGGTTCAAGTTTTTTAGCCTATTGAGGCTGAAGAGTTGATACCGAGTTTATCGAAGTAAGTCCTTGAGTGTAGTTTTAAAATCGAAAATTTAAATAAGTGTACTGCTTTTTAATTATCAACTGAAACAAATTTGTAACACAAAAGAGCTCTTAACAACGTTTTTGATATTATTATACCTTATTATCTATTAAATAACAGGAATATTTGTTTTTTCCCGTAAAGTTTGTAGGCTTCCCTTAATTATAACTGTTTATTATTCAAATACTGTTACAAATTTCTTGTATTTCATATTTCATTGGTATAATTTGAAATTTAAAATATCACTCCAATCTATCAGGGAACTTAATTACATAAACTACTCGCGATTTAGAAAAGTATTAATGCAAATATTTTTTTCGAAATTCTGTCGGATTTTCTTGAGTAATTTTCTTGAAAACACGATTAAAATACGACAAACTATCAAAGCCAGAACTGTAGCAAGCATCGCTTACAGTATTACCTGACATCAAAATTCTTTTTGATTGACTAATTCGGTAACGATTTAAAAATTCAGTAAATGTGTGTTTTGTCATTTTTTTAAAATAACGGCAGAATGCCTCTTTAGTCATATTACTGAGATTCGCCATCTCTTGCAGTTGGATTTTGTTTTGATAGTTTTTATCAATATAAGTAAAGATATTTCTAATCCTTTTTTGATTTTTATCACTTCTCAGATTGTTGTATGGTCTGTTGTGTAAAAGCTCAACGTCATCAATATTCGAAAGCTTATCTAATATTCTGAGTAATTTAAAATATTGCTCAACTGGATCAAGCTCTTCTAGTTCAAATAACTCTATTCCTATTTGCTTCTTTAAACCGCTATTGAACGCAATACCATGTTTTGATTTTTCAAATAGTTTATTGATAGTTTGCAATTCTGGAGTACCATAAAAATAGGTCTCCACCAATTCTTTTTTGAGATGTACTACAACTTTTTTATAGTCTGATTCTACCCCATAATCAAAATTTAAATGTGGAATATTTGACCCTATTAATACTAGGTCACTATTTTTATAGGTAGTGATATGATTCCCAACATGACGTGTGCCATCCGCCCCTTCAATATAGACCAATTCATATTCAGGATGAAAATGCCAAAAGAACAGATCATTTAGTCTCGGATTAAACATCAAACTGAACGATCTATTCAAGTTGTTAGTGATGGTTTCTAGCTGAACTTTCATTGAAAATATTTACAAACACACATATATATAAATACAAAATTAAACGAAATATATCAATATAGTACAAATACTTGTTAAGGCTATTAAACTTTTATTCATGATTATAACTAATCTTTGTAATTGAATATTTAGCACAATTCTAATATTAATAGAGTTTAATTTATTCATAATGTATTTTTAAAACTGATATATTGAATTAAAACATTAATATCTTAAATATCAATTATATAAATGAATTACGACATAATTATTGACATAATAATGTTTTTATTTAATCACATTTAAAAGTAGCTAAGCTGTTAGTATCACGAGTTAACAAAACAAATTATTATCTGTTTAGCTAAAACTCAAGATACTTTGAAAAGAGATAATTTGATTTAAAAAAATAAAACAACTTATAGGTATCAAAAATTATATCAATAAAGTATAAATAAGTTAAAAAAAAAATAAACGCTTATAAATCTAATTTTAAACTTTAAGACAATGGAAAAAACAAAACAAAAAATTAACACGGGTAACGAACACCGAGATATTCCTGGAAATCCTTCTACTTCAAAAAGTAGCAAAAGTAAATTACGAAAAACCGCAACTGCTGATTCTCTTAAAGTCTTATCATTAAAACAATGGAACTTTTGGAAAGAAAACGGTTATGTTGTCATTAAAAATGCTGTGTCACGTGAACAAGCTAAGAATACAGCGAAATTTCTTTGGGAATACGAAGAAAAAAATGCTGAGGATAAAGAAACTTGGTACACTGCTCCACGAGCCAAAATAAAAATGAAGGAACTCGCTGGAACAGGTATGGTAGAAGTGTACAACAACCAGCACCTCTGGAACAATCGTCAAACACAACGTGTCTATGATGCTTTTGTCGATATTTGGGGAACCGAAAAATTGTGGGTAACAATAGATCGTGCTAATTTGAATTTCCCAATGCGTCCTAGTCACTGATACAAAGGTTTTATACACTGGGATTATGATCCAGAAACAAAACCTCAAAATGTTCAAGGCGTATTAGCTTTAGCGAAAGTCTCTATGGAAGCTGGAGATTTGTTGATATTTAATAGTTTACAACCACACGGCATACGACCCAATCGTTCTGAAAATGGAGTGCGAATTGCCCAGTATATTTCAATGATGCCCGCAGAGGAGGACAATCTAGAACTAAGGAAATGGCGTATCAATTCATGGAAGAATCGTGTTGCACCCGAAGGATATGCCTTTCCTGGAGATCCTCGAAATTGGGAACAGACTAAGTATAAAAGAGCAGTATTGTCAAATTTAGGTGAGAAATTACTAGGTTTAAAAAAATGGTGATTTTAAAAATGAACTTATCGAAAGTAAAACACCAAAGGGGGAATCTCATTTTAGGTGTTTTAGAAATATAAATTTATATTTACAAACCATTTGAGTAATATCGCACATGCGGGATTAATCAGAGGGTCGAAAGTTCGAGTCTTTCAGGAGGAGCAAAAGCCTTACATTAGCGTAAGGCTTTTTTGTTTGTTATCATGTTTTACCTTTACATTTTATACTCAGATAAATTTGATAAATATTATGTCGGTTCTTCGCTGAACCCTTGGAAAAGACTAGTGAAACACAACTCTTCTAAATTTAATACCTTTACTTCTAAATACAGACCGTGGGTTTTGAAAGCGGTTTTTGAAGCTGGCAAAACTCGTGGCGAAGCGGAAAAAATTGAAAAATTTATCAAAAAACAAAAAAGTAGAAATCTGATTGTCAAACTTACACAACCTGATTTTATCCCTGATATAGTTGAAGTTTTTTTAAACATCAAATTTATGCTCCAATTATAATACATCAAATATGTAGTTAGTCGGTGGGATACAAATAATAATCACCTTTTGAGTTTTATAACTTTAGGGTGATGTTTTCTAAAACAAAAAAGCCGCCAAAAATTGACGGCTTTTCAGGTTTAAATTTAAAACTTAGAAATTAATTTAACGCTTGATAAATTTCAAGCTATTTCCTTTTTCATTTTTGATAATATAAATTCCCCTTGATAAACTCTGAACATCAATTTTTGAAGAATTTTTAATTTCAATCAATTTTTGTCCATTAAGATTAAATATGGTATAATCCCCAACTTGATCTGCTTCTAAAAGTGAGTCCACAGGGTTTGGATAAACTTTGAAACTCAAATCGTTTAAATCAAAATCTTGTGTAGAAAGCGTAATATTACTCAATTCATAAATAGATAAAGTTGCACTGACTTCATTAGACAACACCAATAAAGCTTTACCAGTGCCACTATCTTCAGGAGCAATATAAACAATACCTTCAGGACCTAAATCTCCACTTTCTTGTCCACCTGGCGTGGCATCTCTATTGTTTTCATATTCTAAAAACACAGGTGCAGAAGGATTTGTAACATCGTAAGCCATTACTCCACCAATACGTTCTAAAATAATAAATGCGTAATAATTGCCATTGATTTCTTTAACAATCACATTTTCAGGCTCAACCCCTTTATTGTCACTTCTATTTTTAAAAGAATTATTACTGTTACTGGCATTAAATATAGCACCGTAAACTGGATCAGTTGCCGTAATATGAGCAAAATCATTGCCACTATCGTAAACCAAGTTTCCAGCATCAGCGTTAAAAATACTAAATGAACGACCACCTAAAATATGAATTTCTTCAAACAATCCGTCTCCATCAGCATCACCAGAAGCATTGGTTACATTTATAGCTCCAAGGTTTGCTTCAAGGGCTAAGATATCTATATCTTGAAAAACGGCTGGATCTAAGGTATAATCAGCATCTGTAATATTTCTTTCTTCTTCAAAAGCATCATATTCTCTAGCATCTCCTTCATTTGCAGTAATGAGATAATTAACTCCGCCAATATTATAAGTAACAATGCCATCAGGCATATACAAGCCTTTTATCGGCCAATTGGCATCAAAAATAAAGTCCGTTTCGTCAGAAGTATCTAAAGTGTTTTCTGGTAAACTGTGATCTTTTAAACCAAAAGATTTAATGTCTGTTACAGTATTTGTGGTCAAATCTATAATAGCATAAGCGTTGTTTTCTTGACAAACTACATAAGCTGTTTGAGAGTCTTCACTTACTGTAATATATTCTGGCTCCAAATCTTGAGAAACACTAGCTCCTGGACCAAAAATTCTAATGTCATTGGCATTAAAAGAAGCTTCTTGTCCATCAAAAGCATTGAAATTAATTTCTGTCACATTAGCTTGGGTAATTCCTGCTAAACCACCAGTAACATCAATTTTACTTATACTGCCTTCTGGATCAATAGTATAGTCTTGACTAGGTTGACCTTCATTAGCCACTAAAACTGAATTACCATCAGGTGTAAAAGTTAACATATCAGGTAAAACTCCAACCATTACTTGAACGGGGTTGTTGCCATCTACGTCTGTAAAAACAACAGATCCTGGATTAGTTTCTACATTATCGGCAACTGCAATGGCAACAAGTCCATTTCTGACGTCAACACTTTGTGCACTTGCACCAAAAGGTGTTATATCAATATTACTAATGGTTGAAGGTGCGGTTGGAACAGATAAATCTATGATTTCAATTTTAGTATCGTTGACTACAAATAAGCGTTGTGTAGTTGGGTCAAACTTAGAAATTTCTGCTGTACCATTTGGGTCAACGGTATAGCTGTTCAGGTAATTTATATCCAATACAGTTTCATCTGCTTGTGGCACATCGTTGTCATCGTCTAAAATATAAACTGGTAGAACAGAGTTGCCTAAAGTAGCATTAACTGGGTTTGATAACTCTAAAACAAAGAATACACTACTATCATCTGTATTGTTATCAATAATAGGAATCGTTACACTTTGTGCTACTGTAGAACCAGAAGTGAAATTTAAAGTTGAAGTTGAAAATGTAAAATGTGTGCCGTCTAAAGCCGTTCCTCCCATCATAACAGAAACATCTACGCTTGATGCATTAGAAGGTGCTATTGATGGTGAAACATTAATAGTTACATTACCTCCATTTTCATCTACTGAAACAACTGTTTCTTCAAAAGCCAATTGAACTTGAGTAGATTCTGGTGCATTTCCTGGAGATGCAATATTAGGTGTATCTGCTTGATCACCGCCTAATTGTAAGGTTGCAACTGCCCCGTTTGCATTGCCAACTGTGCTAAAAGTTGCCAATTCCACATCATAAGATTGACCATCGTTGGTCGCTGTATCAGGATAAGAAGCGGTTTCAAAAGGTGAAGAAGCTAAAGGATCGCCTAACCAAAGATTGACAGTATCGCCACCACTACCAAGTCCAGCACCATCAACAAACCCAATTTCTACGGTGGATAAATCTAAAACTTCACCCCAAACATTTTGAAAAGTAGTAATATCAGCAGTATTGCCTGTGATTAAAACCACAACAGACTCGCCTGGTTGAATGTCTGTAATTCCTTGAATTAAATCGGCGGTTGTTGCATCTGCTGATTCGTCATCGTAATATAAATCTGGGTCAACGCCTGATATCCAAGCCACTCCACCATTATTTTTGATTTCAAACCAATCTTCGGTTAAATCGTTACCTGCTTGACCTGAGAATATTTCTGTAATTTGAAGGTCAAAACTTCCAGGACTTGGTGCAACACCAAAACCATCTAAACCACCATTTGCAATATCTGAAGGCGTAGTGTTGATGGTTTCAAATCTTGTGCTTGGATCTGTGAAACCCGTTAATTCTCCAGTAGTAATACTGCTTAATAATGCAATATTTTGGTTTTGTGTTGAAACGCCATTACCTTCCCAAGCACTCCCAGGATCGGTATTGGGACTTCCAAAAACATCAGTAGTTGTCGTCCCAAGTTTCAGAACTAAAGCATCATCACCGTTAAAAGTAAAAGCTTTTTCATAAAACAAAACACCATTTGAAGTGGCTACAGTCTGCATGTCAATGGTGCCAACAACAAGAACTTCTCCAGGTTGTAAAACACCACTATCAATAGTAAAATCTGAACTTGGAGCTCCACCATTGGTTCCTTTTTCTATGATGAGATTATCAACTGAAAAATCAATTGCTACACTTGTGTTGTTCAAAATTTCGAGACCTTTTGGGGATGTCCCGCTATCGGTTTCTACATATTGACTGATAATCTGAGCAGATGCCCAACTAGAAATCAATAATAAAGCTAATAAAGTAATGTGTTTCATAAGACTATAATTTTAGATTAAATTTTGGCTAAAATTATTACACTAAATCTTAAAACACATTAGCTAAAAATCAATAAATTGTTTAGAAATTTAGAATGAAAGTTAAGTTATGGTTAAATCTAAAGAAGATTTGTTTTTTTGATAAAATTTAATTTACATTCTCAATATTGTAACCTAAATATTCTACCATATGTTCTTTAAATTTGATATCATATTCCTCTAAATCTTTTAGAATAGGATTGTAAATATCTGGATAAATGGGTCTTAACACGCCTTTACGGGTTATATCTCCATTTAAAATTTTAAGTGTAGCCATACCTACGGGAAGTCCTACTGTTTTAGCCATAGCGGTGTAAGTTTGGTCTTCGCCAATACTGACCATTGTAGAGTCAATTTGATGTTTTTCATTGTTTAATTCATAACCAAATTTATGATACATCACAATCATGTCTTTGTCGTTGGGTTGCAAAGTCCATTGATCTTCTAATATTTTTTGCAGTGCTTGAGCTGGTGTGGCTTGATCTAAACCTATTTTTTTATCAGGGTTAAATAAATCAAGCTCTAAAAGCTTTTCCCAAATCAAATCATCTTGATCAATTTTAAGATCATGTCGCAACTTCAACTCAACAGAATCTGTTGGCGAATAAGGTAAAAATGAATTAACAAACTCACGGTAACTCATATCTTTGGTGTTTTCCATAATATATGTATCGTCTGTCATACCGAGCTGAACAAAAACATTCCAAGCTTTTGAATAACCAACTCGACGTAATGTGCCACGATATATAGTGGGAATATTTTCTAAACCGTAAATATCTCTATATTGCAATGAATTTCGATTGGCAATACCTTCAAATCTACCATATTCTGGCACATTCATAAACTCAGTTCGTCTAAACAAACGCTGATAAGGAATGTATTTGTATTTGCCTTCTTGGATAAATTTTGTCGCACCACCTTGACCAGCTACGACTACATTTCTGGGGTTCCAAGTAAATTTATAATGCCATAGATTATCATCGCTTTCAGGGGCAACAAGACCTCCTGTAAACGATTCAAACATCAACATTTTGCCGCCTTGATTTTTAATTCGATCTATCACTTGCATTGCACTCATATGGTCAACACCTGGGTCAACGCCAATTTCGTTCATAAAAGTTAAACCCTTGGATTTCACTTCATTATCTAATGCTTGCATCGCTTCAGAAACGTAAGAAGCTGTAACCATATTTTTCCCAAATTTCAAACAATCTTTAGCCACTTCAATATGAAATCTCGCAGGAAGCATTGAAACAATAATGTCAGCTTGTTTTATAGCTTTCTGTCTATCATCTGCATTAAAAATATCTAAACTTTCAGGTTTTAAGTATTCTGAAAATTTAGTCATTTTTTGAGCTTGCTTCAAGTCCTTGTCTGCAATAGTGATTTCTAATTGTTGTTCTTGAGATTTTTGGGCTAAAAATCGAACTAAAGAAGCAGTAGATTTTCCTGCACCAATAATGAGTATTTTACGCATAAATTTATATGATTTTTGTCTGTTTTTGTTGTTTTTACGAAGGTATATAAATCTACCATTTTGACTAATAATAAGCCGATAATATTATATGCTAATTTTAAAAATACCTGAATTCAACAATTAAAAGTAACTTTTGATTTGATAATCCAAACTTAATCTCTACCAATTTAGTAGGAAATAAAAATTATTGTAATTTTGTAACTTATTCTTAGTTTATGAAAAAAGAATACAAACAGGCTGTATTGGTCGCTATAACTGGTGGTAAAGAAATTTTAAAGGTTTACAATACCGATTTTGAAGTTGAATATAAAGGAGATAATTCGCCCTTGACGCTCGCCGATCAAAAGGCTAATGAAGCCATTGTAGAGAAATTAAAGCCATTGGGCATTCCTATGATTAGTGAAGAAAATAAAAATAAAACTTTTACTGAAAGAAAAAACTGGTCTCAATGTTGGATCATTGATCCATTAGATGGCACCAAAGAATTTGTAAAAAGAAACGGTGAGTTTACAGTAAATATCGCTTTGGTTAAAAACCAAAAACCCATATTTGGGGTCATTTATGTCCCTGTAACAAAAGAGTTATTTGTTGGTTTAGTTAAAGAAAACAAATCTTACAAGTTGATTTGGGATGACACAAAAAATTTTGATGACAATTTTAATGATGCAAAAACATTAAAACCAACGGAATCTGAAACAATGAGAGTTGTCGGTAGCCGTTCTCATATGAACGAAGACACACAAAAATTTATTGAAGAATTAAAATCCAATCAAAACAAACCCGTAGAAATTGTCTCAAAAGGCGACTCCTTAAAATTTTGTCTCATCGCTGAAGGAAAAGCTGATGTTTACCCACGATTTGCACCGACAATGGAATGGGATACTGCAGAGGTCAAGCCATTTGTGAAGCTGTTGGACTTCGAGTTGTTGATCAAAAAACACAACAACCTATGCTTTATAATCGAGAAAACTTACTCAACAATTATTTCTTGGTGACTAAAAGTTAACAAATATGAATAATACGGTTTTTCATAATTATAACATCACAAGACAAGATCGCGAAAAGCAATTGAAGCAGTCGGGCTTGGTTTTATGGTTCACGGGTTTATCAGGCTCTGGAAAATCAACGCTTGCCAATGCTGTTGAACAACAATTGTTTAATTCAGGTTATAAAACTTACACCTTAGACGGTGATAACATACGTCAAGGCATTAACAAAGGTTTAGGGTTTTCTGCCGAAGACCGTGCTGAAAACTTAAGACGAATAGCTGAAGTGGCTAAACTTTTTGTGGATTCAGGGCAAATCTGTATTGCAGCATTTGTTTCGCCAACACAAGCTGACAGGCAACAGGTCAAAAACATTATTGGACCAGATGATTTTTTTGAAATATTTGTAGATACACCACTTGAAGTTTGTGAAAAACGCGACGTCAAAGGGCTTTATGCCAAAGCAAGAAAAGGTGAAATAAAAAACTTTACAGGGATTTCAGCACCTTATGAAAATCCAAAACATCCTGATATTACAGTTAAAACAGTAAATAAAAGTGTAGAACAATCTGCCCAAGAAGTTATCAATAAAATCAAACCACATTTGAAATTAACACGTTATGAGTAAATATTATCTCAATTATCTCGACGAATTAGAATCTGAAGCCATATTCATCCTAAGAGAAGTTTGGGCACAGTTCCAAAATCCTGTCATTATGTTTTCAGGCGGAAAGGATTCTATTTTAGTTACACATTTGGCTAAAAAAGCATTTTATCCTGCAAAAATTCCTTTTTCACTTTTGCACGTTGATACAGGCTATAACTTTCCTGAAACGATTAAATTTCGTGATGATTTAGTGAAAAAACTTGGGGTTAATCTACTCGTTGGTTCTGTTCAAGAATCTATAGATAAAGGTCGAGTGCTGGAAGAAAAAGGCAAAAATGCAACCAGAAATGCACTGCAAATCACCACTTTACTCGATGCCATTGAAGAACATAAAATTGACTGTGCCATTGGTGGCGGAAGACGCGACGAAGAAAAAGCCAGAGCCAAAGAACGCTTCTTTTCTCACCGTGACGATTTTGGACAATGGGATCCTAAAAACCAACGACCAGAATTGTGGAATTTGTTGAATGGAAAACATTTTGAAGGTGAACATTTTAGAGCTTTTCCTATCAGTAATTGGACTGAAATGGACGTATGGAACTATATTTTAAGAGAAAACATATCAATTCCGTCGCTTTACATCGCTCACCAAAGAGAAGTAGTTTGGAGAAACGGTTCTTGGATTCCTAATTCAGAATTTTTAAAATTGGAAGATCATGAAGAAGTAGTTACCAAAAAAATAAGATTTAGAACACTTGGCGATATCACCATCACAGGCGGTATTGAGTCTGATGCCGATACATTAGAAAAAATTGTCGAAGAAGTTTCAACTATGCGTCAAACCGAACGTGGCAATAGAACTGATGATAAACGTTCAGAAACCGCAATGGAAGACCGTAAAAAAGAAGGTTATTTTTAAACAAAACTGAAGAAAAAACGATAATATTATGAATATTCAACATAATCAACTTTTAAGATTCACAACAGCTGGAAGTGTTGATGATGGAAAAAGCACTTTGATAGGTCGCTTGCTTTACGATTCTAAATCAATTTTTGAAGACCAAATCGCCGCCGTTGAAAACACCAGTAAACAAAAAGGTATAGATGGCGTAGATTTAGCCCTATTTACCGATGGCTTAAAAGATGAGAGAGAACAAGGCATCACTATTGATGTGGCTTACCGTTATTTTACTACACCAAAACGCAAGTTTATCATCGCCGATACGCCAGGTCACGTTGAATATACCCGAAATATGGTAACTGGTGCTTCAACAGCCAACGCCGCCATTATTCTTATCGATGCTAGAAATGGTGTGATTGAACAAACAAAACGCCACGCTTATATTGCCTCTTTATTGCAGATTCCACACATTTTAGTCTGTGTTAATAAAATGGATTTAGTCGATTATAGTGAAGAGCGTTTTAACGAAATTGTGAACCAGTTTGAAGAATTTGCTTCAAAACTTTACATCAAAGACGTGCGTTATATTCCAATCAGTGCTTTAAATGGCGACAATGTAGTCAACCGTTCTGAAGAAATGACTTGGTATAAAGATTCTCCACTTTTAAACGCTTTAGAAACTTTACATATCAGTAGTGATATTAATAAAATCGATAGCCGTCTAGCCGTTCAAACCGTGATAAGACCTCAGCGAGAAGGTTTTATTGATTACCGTGGTTATGCAGGCAGACTACAAAGCGGGATTTTTAGAACTGGCGATGAAGTCACTGTTTTACCTTCAGGATTGACTTCAAAAATAAAAAGTATTAATGCTGGTGAAGATGAAGTGCAAGAAGCTTTTGCTCCGATGTCGGTTTCAATAACATTAGAAGACGATATAGATGTTAGTCGTGGTGATATGATTGTAAGAAAAAACAACCAGCCCCAAACCTCACAAGAATTTGATGTGATGCTGTGTTGGTTGAATCGAGATCTTGCCAGACCGAGAACAAAATATACCATTATGCATACCAAGAATGAGAAAAAAGCAATGATCAAAGATGTGGTTTACAAAATGGACATTAATACTTTTAAAAGAGATGAGACTGACAAGATGTTGAATATGAATGATATAGCCCGTGTAAAAATAAAAACCACAAAACCTTTAATGATTGATGCTTACCGTAAAAACAAACATACGGGAAGTATTATTTTGATAGATGACGCTACAAAAGAAACCGTTGTCGCTGGTATGATTGTTTGATACCCTATTATTTTCTAAAAAACAAAACTACCCGAAGTTGAAATCAGCTTCGGGTTTTTATTTGACTCAGAGCTTAAGTTTCTATTCTAAACTAACGTGAGTGTGATATAAATTCCAATAAAATATATTCATATAAAATACAGATATTTATCCATTTGTCATGACGACAGAGCGAAGCATGAGCGACGAGACATCTCAGTAGGATGAGATTTCTCCTCATGCTTCGTTCGAAATGACAAATTTGCTAACAAAAAGATGTAATCATCTGATTTACATATTTCAATAAATCGAACTCACGTTAAACTAAACTTCCAAAACACTGTTTTCTGAGCCCAAATCGTTCCATTTGTAGCTGTCGGCTTGTTCTTCGTTTTGCCAATTTCCGTCAACTAAATATTTGAATTCATAAGTTTTGCCTTTTTCTAAATCAATAGTGCCTTTAAAATTACCGTTTTTCAATTTTTTGAGTTCGTTTTTAGTTTGACTCCAATCGTTGAAATCACCACTAACAAAAACTTGTTTGGCGTCTTTGGCTTCTACAGTAAAAGTAACTTTGCAGACAGGTTTGGATTTTAAATATTGTTTCTTGATTGCCATAATAATATTTTTGAAACAAATTTAATATTTATACCTATATTTTAAGTATATAATTTTAATATAATGTTATTTTTATGTAAAACATATAATAAACCTTAAAAATATAAATAAATATAAACACGAAAACGTTATACAAAAATGATTGTTTAAAGAATTAGTAAATCTGCTGTATTATATTTCTTATAAATTTGATTATTAATTGTTTACAATCTTCAAAAGTTGGTCTAAATCTTCTAAATCATTGTGATAATGAAAGCTAACACGCAAACCATTTCCTCTTTTTGAGAGACTAATATTAGCTTTTTCAAAGTCTTGAAATCGTTTTTGATTGATACTTAAATTAAAAATGGTTGAATGTTGAGATCTTTTAGACACTACTTCATCAATAAGTTGTTGATTTTTAAAAGTTTCAAAGGCTTGACGAGAAATATTTTGTAAATGGTTTTGAATGTTTTCTATTCCAATTTGGTTGTAATGTAATTCCAAAGCCGTTGCCAAAGATTTTATGGCAATTAAGTCGTAATGACCTGGCTCTAAAAAGCCCATAGGTTTTGATGCTTCCTTGGTTTTGTCTATCAAACTATTGGCACCGATTTGCTTAGGGTTGAGCTCATCAAGTAGAGCTTCAGAAAGCATCACAATACAATTGCCAAGTCCAGCGTTGAGCCATTTATAGCCACTTGAAATCATTAAGTCAATTCCTGAATTTTTAAAATCATAGGCTTCAACGCCAAGATACTGTGTGCCATCAACCAAAATTTTTAAGTTGGGAAAATCTCGCTTTAGTTTTTGAAAAAAAGAGGTTTCAAGGTGAAGTCCACTAAGATATTGAACTTTACTTACAGCAAAAAAATTGGGTTTATATTTGGCGATATACTCATAAATATCATTCTCAATTTGACTCGTTATAGAAATACTTTTACAATCAAAACCTCTGTTTTTTATAGGCAAACGAATAGAAGGATAATCTTCATTGAGATACAAAAAAGTAGCAGATTCATTTATGGCGTCTAAAACAGCATTAAAAGCCAAAGAAAAATTAGCCGAAATGGCTACTTTATCTTGGTCAACATTAAAAATCCTTGCAATATTTTTTTTGGTTAGAGTGATAATTTTATCTTCATCATTCAAAAAAACACTGCCTTGATTGTAAAAATCTTCGTTGTCTTTTTGTTTTTGTAAAAGCACATTTATAGACAGCAACCCACAAGTCGCCGTATTGAGATAGGTGAAATTTTGAGTTTGTGGAAAAATAGTCTTGGTATTCATCAACATTTAGCTTAAATTTGGAAGACTAAAATACAATTTATTATGACTTCTTCTAAAGATATTGATATCGATCAAAAAGAGTTGTTCAAAAACGCTAATAGGCGCTTAAATCAAAAAAAGCGTTTAGTGCATCACCTCGTCTTTTTTATAGCAGGTGCCGTGGTTTTAATTTTTGTCAATTTAGTTTTAGAATATCAAATTGATTTTAAGCCCTTAGGCTGGCATTGGTTTGTTTCAGCTATTTTGATTTGGGCATTTTTTCTCCTTGCTCACACCATCAATGTGTTTTTTGTTGAAAAATTAATGGGCAGAGCTTGGGAAGAAAAATATATGAGTAAACTTGTTGAAAAACAATTGGTTAAACTAAAAAAACTTCAAAAAAAAGTAGATGAAAAATACCCATTAGAAGGCACAAGTCAAGATAAACAAGATGAAAATCAGTCTAAAACTGAACCCCAAAACCCTAAAAAATCTTGAAGTTAATTGCTATTGTCGCCGTTGGAGAAAGAAACGAGTTGGGTAAAGACAATCAATTGCTTTGGCATTTGCCCGATGATTTTAAGCGTTTTAAAGCTTTAACGAGCCAGCATTTTATTATTATGGGCAGAAAAACCTTTGAGTCTTTTCCTAAACCTTTACCTCACAGGACTCATATTGTGATTACACGACAAGATAACTACCCTATCAAAGATTGCATTGTTGTAAAAAGCATTGATGAAGCCATCAAAATAGCTAAAAAACAAGACAAGGTTTTTGTGATTGGTGGTGGCGAAATCTACAAGCAATTTATGCCATATGTTGATGAAATAGAACTGACCCGTGTTCGTGGACAATTTGATGCAGACACATATTTTCCTGAAATCAATTTGAATACTTGGACATTAACCCAAAGCAAACATCATCCAAAAGATGATAAACACAACTACGCCTTTGATTACGAAACCTACACCCGAAAATCAGTTTCATAATGCAACATATTAAAAAAATATGTGAGTTAAACGGCATCAAATTTCAAAATATAAATCCGCTTAATGGCGGTGATATCAATGACACTTATAAGATTGATTCTCCAAAGCGAGATTATGTCATTAAAGTCAATCAAGTCAAGCGTTTTCCAGATATGTTTAAGCTTGAAGCTAAATCGCTAAGTCTTCTTTCAAAAACCAAAAGTTTTGTCATTCCTGAAGTCATTGCTTATGGCGATTTTAAAAATTACACCTATCTCATTTTAGAATATATTGAAAGTGGACAGCCTGAAAATTCATCTGAAACCTTTGCAGTTGCCTTAGCAAAACTCCATAAAACCCAATCGGAAACATTTGGTCTTGATTTTAACAACTATATCGGTGGCCTACCGCAACCTAATCTACCAAATTTTGATAATGCTTTAGACTTTTATATAAATCTGAGATTAGAACCTCAATTTAAGCTCGCACGGCAAAAGGGATTTGAATTTAAAAATCTCAATAATTTCTATAAAAACTTAGAGGAAATTATCCCAACAGAAAAATCCTCTCTAATTCACGGCGATTTATGGGCGGGCAATCATTTATTTACCAGCAATGGCAAAACCTGTATTTTTGACCCAGCCATAGCTTATGCACCGCGGGAAATGGATTTGGCGATGATGAAACTATTTGGTGGCTATTCTCAAGATATTTTTAAAATATACAATGAAATATCTCCATTAGAACCCAACTGGAAATCTCGAATATCGCTTTGGCAACTTTACTATATTTTAGTCCATCTCAATTTGTTTGGATCTTCGTATTATAGTCAAGCAAAACATTTTTTAAATCAATACCAATAAAAAAACCTGTTGAGTGTCAACAACAGGTTTGTGAGATAATGTGAAATAAGGAACTATTTCTTTTTAGTTTTATACAATTGTTTGATTTTAGCAATTTCTTTTTCTGAAAAATTTCCTTCTAAAATTTTTACAAATGATTCATCAATTTTTTTGTTGGTTGATGCCAGTTGCTCAGGATCATCAGACAAGTTATTTTCAGCACGAGCACGACCTAATTCAGTAGAATAAATAGCTCTATAGAGTAAAAGACTCCTATCATCATCAAGTTTGAGCTCTTGACTGATTTTGGTAGCAGTTGCTTTACTAGATTCTGCTAAGCTTTGTGGGTTTGAGTCTTGTGCATAAACTCCAATACTCATAAATGTAAAAATAGCAATGTAAATAATTGATTTCATAATTTTAATTTTGCGATAAATTTAATCGTTTTTTTAATATAAAACAAATCTAATAGATTTTGTTTCAAAATTTAAGCTATTTCAAATATATTTAGTTTATTTTACTAAGATTGCGTTAATTAGATCCTTTTGGATATTTACTAATTTTACTTTTAAAAAAAATTTTTTATGAAAAGTTTTATTACACTCATGATGCTATTGTTTTTTTATATATCGTCAGCTCAATCTGTTGAAGGTTATGTTTTTGACAAAAAAAAACAAACTCCAGTTGTTTTTGCTAGCGTTTATACCACTCAAAACACTGGTGTGATTACTAACCAAGAAGGTGCTTTCAAAATTAAAATTGACAATTTATCAGAAATAGACAGCTTAATCATCACAAGTTTAGGCTATGAAAAATATTCTTTAGCCTATAATCAGCTCAATAATTTAGACACTATTTTCTTAAAAGAACAAAAAGAAATGCTTAACGATGTAGTGATTTCTGCAAATAAGCTAAGTGCAAATCAAATTATCCAAAAATTTAAAGATAGTATTAGTCAACGGCATTTTATAGAGCCAACGCAATTCAAAATTTTTAAACGAACGCACTATATAGACAATCCTAAGTCTTTAGAAGTAGAGATTAATAAATCTTCATTTATGACACGCAAACAAAGAAAATCGTTCAATGATAAGATTGTAAAATATTTTAAAGATATCGATGGCAATATTTCAAATACCTACGAAGATCTGCTTTACAACGCCTATTATTTTAAAGATTCTATGAATGTAGATTATGTTAAAGGCACAAAACTCATCAATTTAAGTCAAAACACATCGGTTGAAACCCTTCAAAAAGAAGTATTTAAAGAATTGCTTACCGCTTTAGATACTGAATCAACTTTTAAAGTCAAATCAGGTCTTTTTACTGTTGATGATAGTTTAAGCACTAAAAAATTTATTCAGTTTAGCGATAATTCTATCAAAGACACATTAAAAAATTCAACTACCGAAAATTCAGCTTTAAAATCGCTAACCCACAACCTTCCAAATCATGATATATTTGAAGATTTAGACCATTACAAATTTAAACTTATCGATACAAAATTGTATGAAGACGAAGTTGTTTACGTGTTAAGCTTTGCTCCTGATCACAGAAAAGCCAAATACCAAGGCAATGTATATATCAATGCCGTTGACTTTGGGCTAATGCGTATGGATTATAGACTTATTGAAGGCGAAAAAGAAGCTGGTCGTAATATGAAGTTTTTATTAGGTATAAAGTATAGAATTGACCAAAGTGAATATCAGATTATTTATCAAAAGCATAAAAACAACATATATTATCCCAAATATTTTCGTTCAAAATACAATCAGTATGTTTATGTAGATAGAAACATTAAATTTAAAGAAAATATAGATGACAGAAGCGAAAGAATTCAACTCAAACTCGATTTTCATGTTGAAAACAACAACCAAATGATTACCGAATTTTTATTTATGAGCCCCAAACCCATAGACAAAAACAACTATTCTTTTGATAAAAATGGATTTGCATTTTCTGAATACATCAAAACCTACGACCCAAAAATTTGGGAAGAATATGATATCATTCAAGTTACAGAAGGCATTAAAAATTACGAATACTAAAATTTATTTATGACCCAAAGTAATCCTCTATTAAACCATTTTGAAATTCCACCATTTTCAAAACTCAAGCCTGAACATTTTAAACCTGCTATCAAAGAATCCATTGAAAAAGCAAAACGAGAAATCAATGAAATAACCCAACAGAAAAATCCAACTTTTGAAAACACCATCGTCGCTTTAGACAATGCAGGTTATGATTTGGAGCGGATTTCTCAAATTTTGTTCAACCTCAACTCTGCTGAAACCAATGAAGATATTCAGCAAATCACACAAGACGTGTCACCGTGGTTAAGCAATTTTCAAAATGATATCATGACCAATGTTGAACTTTTTGAAGCGGTAAAACAAGTTTACAAACAAAAAGATGAGCTAAATTTAAACCCAGAGCAACACACACTTCTCGACAAACATTATAAAAGTTTTGTGAGAAATGGTGCCAACCTGAACAAAGATCAACAAGAAAAACTGCGTGAAATTGATAACAAACTTTCAACCTTGAGCTTGAAATTTGGTCAACACGTCTTGGCAGAAACCAATGCATATCAACTGCATATCAAAGACCAATCAGAGCTTAAAGGTTTGCCTGAAAATTTACTTGAAGCAAGCAGCAGATTTAGCAAAACAACAAGATAAAACAGGTTATATTTTTACACTGCAATATCCGAGCTATGTGCCGTTTATGAAATATTGCGAAAACAGAAAATTGCGTAAAGAAATGGCTCTCGCCTTTGGCAAACGTGGCTTTCAAAAAAACGACAATAACAACGAAGAGATTGTAAAATCTATTGTAAAATTGAGACACAAACGTGCCAATCTGCTTGGCTTTAAATCTCACGCCGAATATATTTTGGAAGAACGCATGGCAAAATCTCCTAAAAAAGTCAATGATTTTTTAGAAGATTTGCTTTCAAAAGCCAAACCCGCAAGACAAAAAGAATTTGAAGAATTATCAACTTTTGCAAAAGACAGAGACGGTATCAACCAATTACAAAAATGGGATGTGGCGTTTTATACCGAAAAACTCAAACAACAAAAATTTAATTTAGACGATGAATTGTTAAAACCCTATTTTCCACTCAACCAAGTTATAGATGGTGTTTTTCTGATTGCCAATAAACTTTATGATTTGAATTTTAAAGAAGTTGATAATATTGAAAAATACCATAAAGAGGTCAAAACCTATGAAGTTTACGATGACAATCAAAATTTTAAAGCGATCTTTTACGCTGATTTTCATCCACGTGCAGGAAAACGCGACGGTGCTTGGATGACCTTGTATAAAAATCAGTTTAAAACCCAAACAAAAAACGAAAGACCGCAAGTGTCTATTGTTTGTAATTTTAGCAAACCCACTCAAACCCAACCGTCTTTGTTAACTTTTAATGAAGTAACAACTTTGTTTCACGAATTTGGACACGCCTTACACGGAATGCTTGCCAATACGCAATACCGTAGCCTTTCTGGACCATCAGTCTATTGGGATTTTGTTGAATTGCCAAGTCAATTATTAGAAAAGCGGTGTTACGAAAAAGATGCTTTAGACTTGTTTGCCAAACACTATAAAACCAGCGAAACCATTCCTGAAAAATACGTTGAGCAAATCAAAGTCGCAGCCAATTTTAATGAAGGCATGCAAACTTTAAGACAACTCAGTTTTGGTTTGCTTGATATGGCATGGCATACCACAAATCCAGATGATATTATAAATGTAAAAACTTTTGAAAAAGCCGCTTTTGAACCTACGAGATTAGTTGATGACGTTGAAGAAAACTGTATGAGTACGGCATTTTCTCATATTTTTCAAGGTGGTTACTCGGCAGGTTATTATTCTTACAAATGGGCAGAAGTCCTCGATGCCGATGCGTTTGAAGCTTTTAAAGAAAATGGTATTTTTGATGCTAAAACCGCAAAAGCTTTTAAAACCAATATTTTAGAAAAAGGCGGCACCGAAGAACCAATGTCGCTCTATAAACGCTTTAGAGGTCAAGAACCCAATCCTGAAGCTTTGCTCAAACGTGCTGGTCTTTTGAAATCTGAAAAAAATTAGTTATTTTTTGATTCAATACAAATATGAATGCTAATTGAAATAAAACATCTTTAATCATGGCATCAAAAAACTTAATCGTAAGCATCATCCAAACCGAATTAACTTGGGAAAACAAAGACGCTAATTTTAAAAAGTTTGATGACCTTATCAACGCCATAGAATTAGATACAGACTTGATAGTTTTGCCCGAAATGTTCTCAACAGGATTCAGTATGAATGCCGAAAAACTTTACGACGAACCTGAAGGACAAACCTTAGATTGGCTACAACATCACGCCAAAGCCAAACAAGTCGCCATTACAGGAAGTGCCATTATCAAAGACCAAAATCAATATTTCAACCGATTGTTTTTTGTTGAACCCAACGGTAATTATAAAACTTACGACAAACGCCATTTGTTTACCTTAGCTGGCGAAGAAAAACATTATTCTGCTGGACAAGCCAAACTTATTGTTGATTACAAAGGCTGGAAAATCTGTCCTTTGGTTTGTTACGATTTACGTTTTCCCGTTTGGATAAGAAACCAAGAAGACTATGACTTGCTCATTTTTGTCGCCAACTGGCCAGCTATGCGCGTCAAAGCTTGGGATGCTTTATTGCAAGCTCGAGCCATTGAAAATATGAGTTATACCATAGGTGTCAACCGCATTGGCGAAGATGGTAAAGGCTATCCACATTGTGGACATTCTGCCATTTACGATGCCTTAGGCGAAAAAATCACAACCGATTTATTTGAAGAAGCTTTTGTAGAAACTAAAACTTTGTCTAAACAAGGTTTACTTGAAACTAGAGAGAAATTTGGGTTTTTGAGAGATAGAGATGAGTTTAAGGTAAACTGACGCACCGCACAACATCCCAATTGGCTCTAAGTTCTAAAAGCGTTGGACTGTATTTGACGTCTTCAGGCTGAATATTTTCAAGATAATCGCCACTGTCCCAAACCCCATTGTTGTTGTCGTCATAAATCACTTTGATATAATATTTGCCAGGGTTGACGTGCTCAAAAGTATGTGTGTTGGTATTGGTTAGTATAACCGATTTTTCAACTTTTTCTTTATCATCTACCAGTTGCACTATGGCAGGATAGCGATCAAGGTTGGTGATGGTTAAAACTAAAACACTGTAATCTGATAAGGGTTTTGTTTTGAGGTTGAGCTTGATAGTGTCGTTTGTATTGCCATAAAAATCTTTAACCGCACCAGGCAAAATACTCATTTGATATTTAGAATTTTCAACTTTATCAAAGACCATTTCAACTTGATTTTGAAAAGAATCAACGCGAAATTTAAACTTTATTTTTAACGAATCGGTATCAATTAAATCTATTTTACTGGTATCGATATATTCTATGGGTAAATTAGCTTTGATAAAAACACGTTCATCAAATTTGATCATACTCTTGGGTTTGGTTTCAATTTGAAGCGAATCGGCTTCCATATCTTTTGTTTTAACCACAAGAGTGTCAACTTGAGATTGATGCTTAAAAGCAAATAATAAGCTATCTCTTTGAAAATAGGGTTTCATCCAATAATTTAAAGTGTCGCTTTCTCTACTTTTCGTAATTCGCGTCTGAAATGTGTCGGGTGCTTTGGTCAGTAGTTCAATATTATAATCCATGGTATCTAAAACGCCTTGGTAACCAAAAATCAAATGGTTTTTACTCACTTGTTTTGGACGAATAGGTTTAAAATCTTTATATGTATTAAATAAGTTAATTTTATAATTTTTTGTTGTCGGCAAAGTGATAAAGCTATCGATAAAACCTATTTTTTCTCGACCAGGATTAAATTTATAATCCCGGTTTTTATCCTCTAAAGCTACTAATTTGTATGTGCCTTCTCGCATATTTTCTAAGCTAAAGACGTTGGTAGAATCTTTTGAAAAAGTTACATAAGTCGGTAACTTTTTAAATACAACAGAATCTGAGTAAGTACTGTCTTTTTCATACAGCAACACACTGACAAACTCTGGCGTTTCTCTAAAATTCATATCATTCACAAAACCGTCAAGTTTCAGAGAATCAATATAATCTCCAGTAGAAAATACATATTTAAAAAATGGGAGCGGATTACCTTCATTGTTGTCTTCTATACTTTGCCCAAAGTTGATGGTATAAGTGGTGTTGTCTTGAAGCGAGTCAATAGGTAATTTTATTCTAATTTCTTTAGAGGCTGTTCCCATGGGTGTTATTTCGGGTCGTGGCAATATAGGTGGCGAAAAAATAATTTGTTGTTGTGCATTTTGCAGTCTAATAAACTCATTAAACTGAATTCTAATTTCTTCTTGATCGAAATAAGTTGAATAATTTTGTGGACTTGAAGAAACAAATTCTGGTGGCGTCACATCTTTTGGTCCGCCTTGAGGACGACCAATTTGAGCACAACTGTATATAAGTGTTGCAATGAAAACTAAACCAAAAATTAATCGAAACCGATTCAAAATCTATTTTTTTACAAAGAAACAATTTTTTCATTTGATAGTCGCTATGTCAAATCATTCTATTACTGAGAACTTGAACGCGTCGAGTTTTAATTATGTAAATTTGCAATATGAATAAAGATATTATTTTAGAAGACCTAGGATTAAAAGATTATAAAGCAACTTGGGACTATCAAGAACAGCTTTTTGATAGTATTTTGAACACCAAAATTAAAAACCGACGTCAAAATTTAACCGATAAGACGTCTAACTACTTTCTATTTGTTGAACATCCACACGTTTATACTTTAGGAAAAAGTGGAAAATTAGAACACTTATTACTCAACGAAGAACAGCTAAAAGCTAAAAATGCCACATTTTATAAAATCAATCGCGGTGGCGACATTACTTATCACGGTCCAGGTCAAATTGTGGGCTATCCGATATTAGATTTAGACAATTTTTTCACTGACATTCATAAATACCTAAGAACTTTAGAAGAAGTCATTATTCGTACGCTTAAAGATTACGGTATCGAAGCCACAAGAAGCAAAGGCGAAACAGGTGTTTGGCTCGATGTGGATACGCCATTTGCTCGTAAAATTTGTGCTATGGGCGTTCGGGCTTCGCGTTGGGTAACAATGCACGGATTTGCATTTAATGTCAACGCTGATTTAGGTTATTTTGATAACATCGTGCCTTGTGGTATCAAAGACAAAGCCGTGACTTCACTCAATGTAGAATTAGGGCAAAAAACAGTTGATATAGATGAAGTAAAGGAAAAGCTTAAACATCATTTTGAAACTTGTTTTGAGGCTAAACTCATACTGAAATAGCCACAAATTCTCGAATGAAATATTAGTGCATTAGTGGCTGAAAAATTAAAGCCACGAATTCACGAATGAAATATTAGTGCACCTGCCTTTGACGGCAGTCGGGTTAGTGGAATAAAAAAACTTTATGTATTTTTGATAAATTAAGGTTATGAGTGAATTGATATATAAAGATGAATCTTATTCTATAATTGGAAAATGTATGGAAGTCCATAATCAATTAGGATCAGGATTTTTAGAAATTGTTTACAAAGATGCATTAGAATATGAATTCAAGAAATGTGGAATTGAATACGAAAGAGAAAAAAGATACAAAGTAAATTATAAAGGTATTATTTTACCTCATAAATTTTATGCTGATTTTGTCGTGATGGATAAAAGTATTCTGGAAGTCAAAGCAGTTTCCGCTATTTCTGATGCCTTTGTAGCTCAGGCTATAAATTACCTCAAAGTTTCAAATAACAAATTAGCATTAATTGTAAATTTTGGAGACTTAAAACTCAGCTACCAAAGAATTGTTTGTTGAAATAGATGCGAATTTATTAGTGCATTAATGGCATAAATTAAAAGCCACAAATTCACGAATGAAATATATTAGTGCATTAGTGGCTGAAAAATTAAAAGCCACGAATTCACGAATGAAATATTAGTGCATTAGTGGCATAAATTAAAAGCCACAGATTCAAGAATGAAATATATTAGTGCATTAGTGGCTGAAAAATTAAAGCCACGAATTCACGAATGAAATATATTAGTGCATTAGTGGCTGAAAAATTAAAGCCACGAATTCTCGAATGAAATATTAGTGCATTAGTGGCTGAAAAATTAAAGCCACAAATTCTCGAATGAAAAAGATGCTATAGAAATTTTTTTGATTTCACAATAATTTTTGAATAGCATTATTTCAACCATTTCTTAAAACTCAATTCCGCCTCTAATATTGATTTCAATTCTGCAATTTTCACCCGCTTTTGCTCCATACTATCACGATAACGGATAGTTACAGAATCATCTTCTCTGGTGTCGTGGTCAATGGTAATACAAAACGGTGTTCCTGCCGCATCTTGACGTCTGTAGCGGCGACCAACGGCGTCTTTTTCGTCATAAGCTACATTGAAATCCCACTTGAGATCTTCAACGATTTTTTCTGCAATTTCTGGTAAACCGTCGCGTTTTAATAAGGGTAAAACAGCTGCTTTTACTGGTGCTAAAATTGAAGGCAGTTTTAAAACTGTTCTCGAAGAGCCGTCTTCCAAAGTCTCATCTTGAAGTGTTGCTGAAAAGACAGCAAGAAACATACGGTCTAAACCAATTGAAGTTTCTATCACATAAGGCGTGTAAGACTCGCTTTCTTCATGGTCAAAATATTGTAATTTTTTACCTGATAATTTTTCATGGGCTTTCAGGTCAAAATCGGTTCTGGAATGAATGCCTTCTAATTCTTTAAAGCCAAACGGAAAATCAAATTCAATGTCTGTTGCCGCATTGGCGTAATGTGCTAATTTCTCATGGTCGTGAAAACGGTAATGCTCTTTGCCTAAACCTAAGGAATCATGCCAAGCTTGGCGTTGTTCTTTCCAATATTCAAACCATTTGAGTTCGTCTCCAGGCTTGACAAAAAACTGCATTTCCATTTGTTCAAACTCGCGTTGTCTGAAGATAAACTGACGGGCAACAATTTCATTTCTAAAGGCTTTACCGATTTGAGCAATACCAAACGGGATTTTCATCCGACCTGTTTTTTGCACATTGGCAAAATTTACAAAAATTCCCTGTGCCGTTTCAGGTCTAAGATACAAGTCAGATGCCGACTCTGAAGACGCACCCATTTTAGTACCAAACATCAAGTTAAATTGTTTGACGTCGATCCAATTTTTTGACCCTGAGGCAGGACAAGCTATGTCTAATTCTTCAATCAAAGCTTTGACATCAGCAAGGTTTTCTTCAGTAAGCGATTTAGCCAAGCGTTCTAAAATTTCTTTTGAACGTGCTCTGTATTTCACCACACGTGGATGAGTGTTTACAAACTGTGCTTCGTCAAAATCATCGCCAAAGCGTTTTTTGGCTTTTGCAATTTCTTTTTGCACTTTTTGCTCTAGTTTTTCTACATAATCTTCTACTAAAACATCAGCACGATAGCGTTTTTTAGAATCCTTATTGTCGATTAACGGATCATTAAACGCATCAACGTGTCCAGAAGCTTTCCAAGTTTTAGGATGCATCAGTATAGCCGCGTCTAAACCAACGATGTTTTGGTGGAGTTGCGTCATACTTTTCCACCAATAGGTTTTGATGTTATTTTTGAGTTCAACGCCATTTTGACCGTAGTCATAAACCGCGCTTAAACCATCGTATATTTCGCTCGACGAAAAAATATAGCCATATTCCTTAGCGTGAGCGATTACCTGCTTAAATTTATCTTGATTATTTGCCATAGTGCAAAAATATAAATTAAAGCCTGATTATGATTTAGAAAGATACATATTTCTATGTTTATGTGTTTATAGGTTTTTAAGTTTACAAGCTGAAAGTATTATGTAAGCTTTTTATATGAGTAAAGATAATTAGAATAAGATCCTTACTAACATAACGTTAGGCTTTGCAAATCTTATGGCTAATAAATAATTGGTATAACAACAATAGACTTCGCATAAAGCAAAATCTTATAAACCCATAAACTCATATTATGACATTGCTCATATTTTATAGACCAAAATTTATTGATATTTGGAATACAATTTAAAACCTATTAACGATGAAAAATCGAGATATCATATCAAAAATAATGACCAAAAACTTGGTTAAACTCAATTTAGACGACAGTTTATCAAAAGCCGAAGCCCTATTCAAAAAAAACAAGATTAAACATTTACCCGTTGTAAAAGGGGATAAAATCGTTGGTATGTTGAGTTATTCAGATTTGTTGCGTATTTCATTTGCTGATGCAACAGATGAGTCTGGTAATTATGTAGAATCTACTGTTTACGATATGTTCAGTCTTGAACAAGTTATGACCCATAAAGTGATTTGTGTCAACAGTGATGATTCTATCAAAGATGTTGCTGAGATTTTGGCTCGTGAGCACTTTCATGCCTTGCCTGTTATTGAGCATGATGAACTCATTGGCATTATCACCTCAACAGACATTATCAATTTCTTTTTAGATCGGTTCTATTAAACCATTCATCTATATAATAACGTGAGTTCGACTAACGACATATACTTTTATTTTAGGATTGTTTAAAGCAGTTTTTCAGCTAATGAAGTCTCTAACCAACAGCAACTGAGAATGCCAATTGGTTTAGAATGTTTCAACATGCTTAAACTCAATTTTTCTCTTTATGATTATGGCGTCATTAACTACAAAAGGTTTAGGTATCATATGAGAGGAACGTTTGGGGACATCAAAAACAGCCTTGTCTAATAAATCAAAACGGCTCTCATAAATCACAAACTCAGGTAATGGCAATTTGCTTTTAAATTGAATAATTAAATTTTCGCGATTTACCACATGATATGTCAACAGACGGTCTTGATAACGCTTATAGAAAATATGATAAGATTCATTTTTACTAAATATTGAGTCAGCAGTTTGCCCATTAACTTCAAAATGTTCAAAATTATATTTTTTATCGGCATAGATTTCTATTCGTCTAATTTCTATTTCTGGGGCAATACTCAGGTTGACTTCTACTTTGTTTTGACTTATAGTATCAACAGTGATTTCATATTTTGATTTTGACAAATTTATGTAGGGAGCAATTGCTTTTCTATTAAATCTCGTTTTATACTTGCTTTGCAAACTCGTGCTATCAATTGGTATTGTGTTTTTAAAAAACCCTTTATTCCAAGCATCTAAGTTTTGGTCATAGGTAGCCCAAAAGGCTTTTTTTGTATCAACATCTTGCAGGTAAACTAAACTATTGGGTTTAGGTCGTGTTTTAGAAAATCCCGAATTAAAATGTGCAACAATAAGAAAAGCTACTCCTAAAAGGAACAATACACGTGATAATAACTTTTTGAAAGGTAAATAACCAATAAAACTATATACAAGTCCAAAAACTAAAACACAAAAAACAGTAGATATGACAAGCATATTTAAACCTAAGCCAACAGGGAAAAACTGAATTAATGGAATGACAAGCCCAATACATGGTAGGCTCAAAAACCAAACTATAAAAAGATTTGGAATTTCTTTAAACGTAGCCATAGCAAATGCAATGATTCCAAAACCAAGTGGAATAATAAAATAAGAAGCCCCGGGCAAATAAATATTTATCAGTGCACAAATAATAAACCAAAAAAGTATTGGTGCAATTAAAGCATTTTGTGGATTGAGTTTTTTTTGAAATCTTGTATATATCAAAAATGTTAACCCAAGTGTTAGGCATACAAATGCAAAAATATAATTGTGCCCATTGTAAGGAAAACCCTGTAGAATTTCAGAATATTCTGGATATAACCAAAGCAATGCTTTCCAACCCAAAAAACCAAATGCAAATGCACTTAATAATGAAATAATAAAAGGCAAAAAACCTAAAAACATTTCACGCCTGTTAATAGATTTTGATTTAAAACCAAAAAATATAATAATCAAAAAAAGTAAAACGTTTGCAAGATAAGCCCACCAAATCCAATCAAAGGGATAATGAAACATACCAAATTCAGGCAAGTTAAAATAAACCATATCTAAATCACTCATAAGATTGTCATCCAATGAGACTTCACTAAAATGCTTCAAAAGATCAATAGCATATTCACCTTGATGAGAGAGCGAATTTTTATCTAAGCGTTTTGGTATATCAAGAGAAGTATGATAATCAAAATGGTCGTCAATAAAGGCAAAGAAAAAACTCGGTATATCTGCTTTTTCTCTGAACACAGTAGAATCAGTGTCGTTTGGCAACATTTTATAGACACTATACATAAGAGATGTTGCCATAGGATGTTTGATTTCAGATTCGGCAAACGCCTTTATCATTTTAGAGTTGCCGTGATTGGTTTCGATAATCATATTACTTGGACCACCGCTACCACGAGCTTCAAAATTCAATACTAAGCCAACATTTTTAGCCCAAGGATGATTATCTACAAATAGATTTGCACCAAGAAGCCCAACTTCTTCAGCATCTGTGAAACAAATAATAATATCATGTTGAGGTATTGTGCCTGAGGCTAAAAACGCTCTTGTGGCTTCTAAGATTGTCGCAACTCCACTAGCGGCGTCACTTGCTCCAAAAGATGAATGTGGTTCAGAATCGTAGTGAGACATCAATAGTAAAGCCTTAGATTTTGGATTTGTGCCTTCAATTTTAGCAATAATATTTTCTGGAATACTAAACTCACCGTATTTGTTAAGGCTATAGCCTTGTTGGGTATGGACTTTTAGACCGAGATTTTCTAACTGATTGATAATATAATTTCTAGCATAACTATGTTGATTAGAGCCAACATAATGTTCGTCTGAAGCTAAAGCTTCAACATGCTTAAAAGCTCGGTCAGTAGAAAACTCTACTTTTTTTGAATTAAAATCTGTAGAATATTGAGGTGAAAAATCATAAAAAACATAACCAATACTAAGAATAAATACCAATAGGGCAATAAACGGATATAGCCTTTGTTTAATCATTTTTTATACGTTTTACGAGGGCATAATAATTATCATCCAACGAAAGGTAGCCTTGATCATATACAAAATAGTAAATTTTACCAGCTTTGGTTTTATAAATACTGGTAAAATAGTTGAAGTTGAACCCTTTTCTAAGCAAATTATCTTTAGTTGTTTTTGTTTTTTGATTTGGGTTTAGTTTTTCTAGTATTCTGTAGTTTTTTCTGAGTAGGTTATTTGTATTTCTTAAGATATTTTTGGTGTCACGATTTTTTTTATTGTTGTAAGCATTACGACAATAGTCAGAGCAAAATTTTTTATCTGCTCTGCCTATAACTTCAATCCCACATTCTAAACATTTCCTTTTCATCAGTTTTTAGTTATGCTATTTCAAAAACTATATATTCTTATTATATATGATGTTGAGCGTAAAATTAACAAAAAAACCTCAACTCTATCGTTGAGGTTTTAATTATATTTATTTGATTTAGATATTATTCTACAATAATAAATTTAGAACGTCTGTTTTTCTCGTGTTCTTTTTCAGTACAACCATTGCTACAATCTATGACTGGTTCGGTTTCTCCTTTTCCTACGGCAGACAATCTAGATTCATCTATACCTTTGTCAACGAGATATTTAAGTGTGTTTTTTGCTCTTGCCTCTGAAAGGTTTTGGTTGTAAATTTTTGATCCTCTAATGTCAGTGTGACTTTCAATTCTAATAACTAAATCAGGATATTTTTTTAAAGTGGCTACGATTTTATCTAATTCAAAAGCGACTTCAGGTCTGATAGATGCTTTATCAAAATCAAATAAAATATTGGAGAGTGTAACTTCTCTTTCTTCGATAATTACTTCTATTGGTTTAAGTCTAAGGTCAACTTCCATTAAATCACCTATTGCTGTTATGGTTTTAGAATCGCTTTCAAAATCTTTTAGATTGGCTTGAATATCGTATTCTAAATTGCTGATTACTATTTCTTGAACCTGACCATTAATGTCAGTAGTTAAAGAAGCTATTTCATTGTCATCATCATCGTAAAAAAGAACACTTGCGTCTTTTAAAGGTTCGTCTGTATCATTATTTAAGACATTAACAATAATATTAGTCTCATCAAGAGGTTTGATAAGTTTGACTTGATAAATATTATCATTTAGTGGATTTTCACCTCTGTTGCTTGATACATAGCCTCTATCAACTTGATTGAAATAGCTAAATGCAAAATCATCATTTGAGCTATTGATGGGTGCACCTAGATTTTCTGGTTTAGCGTAAGAGCCATTGTTCATACTGGTATGAAAAACGTCTAATCCACCAAGTCCTAGATGACCATCTGATGAAAAGAACAGTTTGTTATCTGCATCAACAAATGGGAAGCTTTCACGAGCAGGCGTATTAACTTTTGAGCCAAGATTTTTAGGTTCGCCAAAGCTACCATCATCATTAATGCTTACCATATATAAATCGGATTTGCCGTAACCACCATCCATATTGCTAGAAAAATATAGCGTTGAATTGTCAGGGCTTAATGCAGGATGACTAACGGAATATTCTGAGCTTGTGAAAGGTAAAGCTTTGATGTCTTTCCACTCTCCATTGACTTTTTTGGCTTGATAAATCTTTAATTGCCCTATACCATCTTCGCTTTTTTCGTAATCTCCGTCTAAATAATCATTTCTAGTAAAATATAGGGTTTGCCCATCATTACTAATGGCAATTGTACCTTCGTTAAATTTTGTATTTACATCGCCTTCAAGCAGTTTTTCATTTTTAAATGTACCAGCTACATTATCAGCCTTATAGATATCAGTTGTAGGTTGATCATTCCAGCCATAAGTTCGTCTAGATTTGTTTCTAGAGCTCACAAAATAGAAATAGGTGTCATTTTCGTAACCTCCAAAGTCCGAATATTCAGAGTTTAAATCCATAGCTTTAGCTTCGTAATTTGGTGCCATGTTTTGGAGTTCTTGAACAAAATCTTTATTGGCTAAAAAAGCTTTAGCTCTACTGTCATTTGGTGCTTTGGTAGCAAAATCTTGATAGGCCTTTTTGGCTTTATCATATTTTTTGTTTGAAAGTAATATTTGGGCATAATTAAAGTAGTCTTCAGCTTGTGGGTTTTCAGCGTTTTTAAAATACTGTTCATAATATCTCTCAGATTCTTTGGTGTTTGAAATATTATAATTGGCAATAGCAAGTTGCTTATAGACATAGGCATTAGCCTTATCTTTTGAAATTAGTTTTTCATAACTTTTAATAGCATCTACAAATTCTAGTCTGTTAAAATGCTTATCTGCTTTTTTTGTATCATCATTTTGTGCATTCATCGTTTGGAGTGATAGCATCAAAATGAATAGGATTTGTAATATATTTTTCATGGTTTTAAATATAATTTTATGATTAGAAATAACGAGGTGATAAGAATGTTTTTTTCTTAAAGTAAATATCAAATCTCAAGAAGACTTCAAATGATTCAGTATCTAAAGCACTTGATACATTATCATAAGCAAAGCCCAGTTGTATCCAATCCGTAGGTCTAAAACCTACTAAACCACTAAAAGAGTCTTCGGTTCTGTATGACGCACCAATTTCAAACTTTTCAAAAAATAAGACGTTGGCATTAATGTCGAAAGTGGGATCTGCTCCAAAGTCAGTTTTTACTAAAGTAGAAGGTTTAAATTTGATATTGTCTGACAAGTCAAATACATAACCAGCCGTTGCAAACAAATGTTGTGTTTCTGAACCAAAAGTGCGACTGTTAGCATCAAGATGCTCTGAATCTAAAAAGTTGGGCATAGATACTCCTAGATAATATTTATCTGAATAGAAAAAGAAACCTGCTCCAATGTTGGCAAAGGTTTCGTTGACATTGGAGCTAAAAGCATCGTCATTATTATCTTGTAAAGTCAAATCTATTAGACCTACATCAAAAAAAGACGCTCCTGCTTTAATACCAAAAGCCAATTTGTGTTTGGCTCCTAATTCTATGGTATATGATATATCAGCAAATAAGTTGGTTTCTTCTACGGGACCAATTTCATCGGATATAGCACTTAAACCTACACCCAAACCGTTATCAAGTGGAGTATGTGCGGCAAAGGTAAAGGTTTGTGGTCCGCCATCAATGTCGGTATATTGGTCTCTGTAAAGCAAACCTACTGACAAACTCTCTCTTGAGCCCGCATAAGCAGGGTTGACCACATTCATATTATACATATATTGGGTGTATTGCGGATCTTGTTGAGCAAAACTATCTGGAATACTCAAAAATCCGATGAGACAAGCTATTATTAATATTTTCTTCATAGTATATATTGTTATTTGTTATTTAATGTTGATTATTGTTCTAAGTTGATGTAAACCCAGCCTTTAACAACGCGTCCAAAACGTTGATCTGAATTAGCTAAGTTTATGACGTAAAAATAGGTTCCTGTAGAAAGCTCATCGCCATCATCATCTTGACCACAGAATTGCTTGGTATAATTGGACTCATCAAATACTTTTTTGCCATATCGGTTAAAGACTTGAAATCTATCTATACCGAGTTGATCATCCAACCAAGTTAAATCCATACAATCATTAAAGCCATCTTGTCCTGGAGAAATTCCTTGGGTAATCACACAATTGTCAACGTCGTAGTTAGTAACTTCTGCAGTGGCTGTACTTTCACAACCTTGATTGTTTACTGTAATGACGTAAGTTCCTTCTTCTGAAGCTGTAATACTTGGGTTGTTGTCGCCTATAGGGTTTCCGTTTAAAGTCCAAGAATAAGAAACGTTAGGGTCATTATTGGTTAAGCCTGTATTTAAAACAACTTCATCTTCAGCACACTTCATAACATCTTGAAGGCTTACATCAATTGTTTCTACAACGTTTACAGTAACTTGAGCAGTTTGAACACAACCGTTGACATCTGTTTCTAAAGTATATGTTCCGCTTTCTGAAACCGTTAAAGTTTCTTCAGTAGAACCGTCACTCCAAGTGTAAAAAATTTGATTTTCTTGAGCTGAGGTTAAGCCAGTTACAGTTGGTGTCAAGGTAATATTTTGTGGACCACCATCACCAGTACATAAATTTTGATCACCTCCAAGGTCTAAAGTATAACTCACTAATTCTACTTGAATTTGATCAGTTGAAGTACATCCATTATTATCAATAGTAACTTCGTACACACCACCATCAGTTATATCAAGGGTTGGATTGGTTTCTCCTGGTAAAGCAGCCCCATCTTTTGTCCAAGCATAAGTTGGCGAGTCTAAGTCGTTTAAATTCATAGGTGTAGCATCTAAGGTATTGGTGTCACCATCACAAATTACCGCTGAACCCGCAATATCAACTTGTGGATTATTGAATAAAGTGAATGTTTCTGTAACAATTTCGTCGCATCCATTAAATGATGTGGTTAAAGTTACCGTTTCACCTTGAGTTAGTTCAATAGTTGGCGTATTTTCACCAGCACTCCATTGGTAGGTTACTTGCTCAATTTCGTTTTGGGTTAATCCAGTAAATTCTGGAGATACCAAAACCGTTTCACCAGCATCAACACAAGTTTGAGGTGGAATAGGAAGACTGACTTGGTAGTCAACAAGATCAACCTGTATTTGATCAGTTGTTAAACATCCATTATTATCAACCGAGACTTCATATAAACCACCATCAGTTATATCTAATGTCGCGTTGGTTTCTCCTGCAATTTCAGTACCGTCTTTAGACCATGTAAAGTTTGTTGATGCTAGGTCAGCATTATTACTCGGCGTTGCGTCTAAAGTATTGGTATCGCCCTGACAAATTACAGCTGAACCTGCAATGTCAACTTGTGGATTATTGAATAAAGTGAATGTTTCAGTGGCTACTTCATCACATCCTTTAAAGCTAGTAGTTAATGTAACAGTACCACTTTGAGATAACTCAATTGAAGGTGTAGTTTCTCCAGTATCTCCAGGCATAAGTCACTTGATTAATTTCAGCTGGCGTCAAACCAATAAAACTTGGAGAAATTTGAACCGTTTCCCCAGGACTAATACAATTATCAACTGGCATAAGTAAGTTTACTTGATAATCCACGAGATTTACATCATAAGTGTTTGGAGTATCTTCACAGGCGTTAGCATCTATTATAACTTCATATTGACCACCATCTGTGATATCTAAGGTAGAATTCGTCTCACTTGTTAACTCAACACCATCTTTAAACCATTGGTAATCTATACTGGTGTAGGCGGAAGAATTTGTTGGTTCTCCATCTAATGTGATAGTCTCACCAGCACACAAATCAATAGGTGTATTTGGTGCAAACTCAGGCTCAGGATAGAATTCAACAGTAACCAAATTTGATACCCCAAAACAGGCTGTGCCTCCAGCACCAATTTGGATTCCAACTTCGTAATCACCTGACTCTGTAACTTCCAAAGTTTGTCCATTTTCACCTGGAATAATATTACCATCTTGTGCCCAGAAGTATTGAATGTTGGCTGTACTAAATCCTGCGTCTAATGTTACTATTTCGCCTTCGCATGGTGCGGTTCCGTTAGCAATTGTGATATCAGGTCCTAAATCTATTCCACCTAAGTCGAATGATTCAGACTCTAAAAAGATTGCTGAATTAAATGCGGTATCTCCTCTATCAGCAATCGCTAATTTAATATTATAGGTTTGACCAGGAATCACACTTGCTGAAGCTGTTAGCGGAACCGTTTGACCGTTATACATAGTAGAACCATTGCCTGAATTTACTCCGTCAAATAGTTGTGGAACAGCAAATTCACCTAATGTTCCAGCTCCACAATTAGTATTTATATGAATGTTAGTTGGGTTTATAGGAATATTGGTTCCTGGAATAACTGCTATATTTTGCCCACCAAGATCCAGAGTAACATCAGGTGTGTTAGGGTTGGCATCGTGATTATAGTCGTTCACATTAGAAATACCAGGACCACTTAAGATAAAAGCAAAAGTATCTGCATAATTACATACAAAAGTGTGATATTCATCTGATGCGAGTAAATAATTAAAACTGATTTGATCGACAAAAGGGATAAATTCAAATTCAATAACAGTTGCATTATAAGTATTACCAGGTTGTTGAATAAGAGCTTCTAAGTCAGGATCTCCAACCCAACCATATCCACCGCCTTGTGCTGGAGTACCTGTAGGCACCATGTCAACTCCATTTGTAGCCAGTACAATACCGCCATCAAAAGGAAAATTTTGCGGAGATGTTGTACCGTCAAAGGCACCATAACTATCAAAAAGTTCTCCACCAATAGAGCTGTTGTTTGGTGATGTTACATTATTAACCTCAGCACATTGTCCTAAAACTAAGACATCATCGATTAATTGTTGCACAGTTAACGTGTTATCAACTGTAATCTGGCTTTGGGCGGAAAACACACCCAAACCAAAAAGTAATAAGAGGAATATTCTTTTCATGTTTTGTAATTTTAATTTATGTTCATAATTTTATTCTTTGTTTTATTGTTCATTGTTAATATATATCCAACCTTTTTGAAGTCTGCCAAAACTTGGGTCTTCATTTTGTAATGTGATAACATAAAAATAGTACCTGTTTTAAGGCGGTTTCCATTATCAGATTGTCCCATAAATTCATCTTTATAGTTTGATTTTTCATAAACCCTTTTGCCATAGCGGTTAAAGATTTCTAATTTAGAGATTCCTGAGCGATCTGCCAAAAAGTTAAGGTCTAATTTATCATTAAAACCATCATTGCCTGGAGAAATACCTTGAGGGATCACACAATTATCGATATCATAGAGATTAAAAGTTAATTCATTTTCAAAACTATCACAATCAGATCCAATACTTACAACGACTTTCACTTCTTGTATAGCTCCAGCGTTTTCTACTGTATATTCAAGTGTAGGTGAATTATCGCCCTTAGGTTCATTATTAACAAACCACTGGAAGTCAGCCTCTATTAATTCAGCATTTTGAAGACTCGCACTAAACGTTACTGTTTCATCAATGCAAAATAAATTGTCATCATCATTAGAATTTATATCAACACTAATATCTCTTTCACTTAAATTGATATTATCTATAAAGCTACAATCAGGATCATCAAAATACACCTCAACTTCATAGAGTCCAAATTCAGTCGGGTTAATTATAGCTGTATTTTGATTTAATGGGTTTCCGTCAAGTGACCAAAGGTAATTCACAGGTTGTCCGTTTGCATTAGAAGGTGTAGCATTGAGAACAATTTCACCCAAATCACAGGTTGCCGTATCTGGACCAAGTGCTATGATAGGAGATTCGTTAAATGTATATTCAACGCTTTCAGTTACAGGACAACCGTCTATAGTTACAGTAACTTCATAAGTTCCTGTTGTGTCAACATCTATAGAAGAAGTCGTTTCACCTGTAATCCATAAGTAAGTTGCATTAGTAGAATCAACTCCATTCACAATAGCTGTTATAGTTTGAGTGCCAGCATCACAAAAGGTTTGGTCACCACCAAGGTCAACACTAAATACTGCACCATTAACAACAATTGAATCAGTTGTTGCATAATCAAAGGTTGCACCGCCTAAAGTTGTTGTAGTCGTTGTGACTTCAACATTAAATGTGCCTTGTGTAGAGATAACAAGTGTGCTTTGAGTTTCTCCTGCTATAATACCATTATTATCAAACCATTGATAGGAAACACTTGTAAAGTCTGATGAGTTAGCAATACTAGCGTCAAGACTTAAAGTTTCACCTTCACATAAATTTAAATCAGATCCAAGGTCGAACTGTGGATCTTCTGCAAATGTATATTCAACGCTTTCAGTTACAGGACAACCGTCTATAGTTACAGTAACTTCATAAGTTCCTGTTGTGTCAACATCTATAGAAGAAGTCGTTTCACCTGTATTCCACAAGTAAGTTGCATTAGTAGAATCAACTCCATTCACAATAGCTGTTATAGTTTGAGTGCCAGCATCACAAAAGGTTTGGTCACCACCGAGGTCAACCGTGAAATCGGCTGAGTTCACTTGAATATCAAAAACATTTACACAGTTGATATCGTTTCCATCTGTATCAACATTGAGATTTGTTGTCGTAATTTCAACGCTATAGTTTCCAGTTTGGTTTAAGTCTAAAGTTGCTTGAGTTTCTCCACTGATTGGATTATTATTTAGTAACCATTGATATTCAAAACTATCGTAATCATTAATGTTTTGTACTGAAGCATCTAAAGTAACAGTTTCATTACTACAAGCTGTAATTTGGGCTGGCAAATTATTTACTGGTTCAGGTATTAAAGTTACTTCAAATTCTTCTGTACTAACTTCAGTACCATTCAGTGTTAAAACTTGATATAATCCTGATTGCGTAGCTGTATATGTAGGTTGATTTTCGCCAGTTAGTGGGTCAAATTGTTGTGTTGACTCGTTAAATAGTAGCCATTGAAATTGATCAGCAAGACTATCAGTAGCTGTTAATGCAGACCATCGACTTGACAAGCCGTTACTTGATTTTGCAATACAATGTCGCAATTGGTAGAACCACTTCCTGGTGCACCAGTATTGGTTTGTCCTAAACTTATAAACCCTGGAGCACCATCGAAGTTCGTAATAAATACGCATATATTTCACCAGCTTGTGCGTTTTGAATTGTAAAAGTTTCTATTGGTGCAGCTGAATAACTACAATCTATCACATTACCGTAAGGATAATTATTATCAAATGTATTGCTACCACATTGGGTGCAACTATCCAAATCGTTGCAAAATTGTGTATCGGGAAACGGATCTCAAGCTATAAAATCTACGTCAAGAGGAGTTCCTGTTGGATTTCCATTTGCGTCAAATTGTGTGTTTTGAACAATTTCAAAAACAAGATCTCCTGAATCTTCAATCTGCATAAAAAACCAAACAGGATTGGGTTGAGTGCCTAAACATCCATAATTACTTAAATTAGGATCAGCTTCTGTTCCGCTAGAATCATCTACGTTTTCAAAGATTAAAGACTCTCCAAGATCAGGTGCACAAAATGGATCAGACCCAAAACAGCCACAAGATTCTAAGGTTTGGCTTGGACTTGTTAATATGCAATTGATATCATCTACATTTTCAACAGTAAAAACAACATCTGTTCCTAAGGCATAAGGACCATAGGTTAATGTTGTTGGTGTCGTTACATTTTGAAGAGCATCACCTTGATTATTTGTAATATCCAAAGAAGACGCTGAACCAAGATCTGTAATATTTACTTCCACAGAAAACTCCTCATTACCATTTCCACAATTACCAACAACCGCATAATCTACTTGCGGATTGGTACAAGTGGCACAACTCACGGTTAAGTCGATAGGATTAATATTAGTTGAACCTTGGCAATCTATAGAACCGTCAGGGGTCACTTGAACCGTGATTTCATCACCCGTTGATTGAAAAGTTAAGCCTGATAGATCTCCTGCATTACCATAGCCATTAAAGAGTTCTGTGCCATCTGAATCGAGAACGATAAACTCATCAAAATTATTTTCCACATTTCCAGAATTCACCGTTAAGTTTAAAGGTGAACCATCACTGCTGACAAATGTAAACTCTTCATTAACGCCAGAATCATAACAAAAGTTAGTGTTGACAGGTCCAACGGTGCAATCTACTAAATTTAAGGTACAATTATCTTGGGTAAGCACACCAGAGGCAACTTGACAATTCACATCTTGATTATTTGAAGCCATCAATTCAACTTGCGTTCCATTAGGATAAGGTCCAAAAGTCAAAACACCAGTAGCAGAAGCGGTTTGAGCAGGATTACCTTGATTATCTGTAATATCTAAATCAGTAGCAGAACCGAGATCAATAACATCGGCTTCAACAAAAAACTGTGGTGCGTTTAAACAATCGTCAACAAGGTTGAAATTAACTTGCGGATTGGCATAAGTGGCACAACTCACCGTTAAGTCAATAGGATTAATATTAGTTGAACCTTGGCAATCTATAGAACTATCAGGGGTCACTTGAACCGTGATTTCATCACCCGTTGATTGAAAAGTTAAGCCTGATAGATCTCCTGCATTACCATAGCCATTAAAGAGTTCTGTGCCATCTGAATCGAGAACGATAAACTCATCCCATCCGTTTTCCACATTTCCAGAATTCACTGTTAAGTTTAAAGGTGAACCATCACTGCTGACATATGTAAACTCTTCATTAACGCCAGAATCATAACAAAAGTTAGTGTTGACAGGTCCAACGGTGCAATCTACTAAATTTAAGGTACAATTATCTTGGGTAAGCACACCAGAGGCAACTTGACAATTCACATCTTGATTATTTGAAGCCATTAATTCAACTTGCGTTCCATTAGGATAAGGTCCAAAAGTCAAAACACCAGTAGCAGAAGCGGTTTGAGCAGGATTACCTTGATTATCTGTAATATCTAAATCAGTAGCTGAACCGAGATCAATAACATCGGCTTCAACAAAAAACTGTATGCTGTTTAAACAATCGTCAACAAGGTTGAAATTAACTTGCGGATTGGTACAAGTGGCACAACTCACGGTTAAGTCGATAGGATTAATATTAGTTGAACCTTGGCAATCTATAGAACTATCAGGGGTCACTTGAACCGTGATTTCATCACCCGTTGATTGAAAAGTTAAGCCTGATAGATCTCCTGCATTACCATAGCCATTAAAGAGTTCTGTGCCATCTGAATCGAGAACGATAAACTCATCCCATCCGTTTTCCACATTTCCAGAATTCACTGTTAAGTTTAAAGGTGAACCATCACTGCTGACATATGTAAACTCTTCATTAACGCCAGAATCATAACAAAAGTTAGTGTTGACAGGTCCAACGGTGCAATCTACTAAATTTAAGGTACAATTATCTTGGGTAAGCACACCAGAGGCAACTTGACAATTCGCATCTTGATTATTTGAAGCCATCAATTCAACTTGCGTTCCATTAGGATAAGGTCCAAAAGTCAAAACACCAGTAGCAGAAGCGGTTTGAGCAGGATTACCTTGATTATCTGTAATATCTAAATCAGTAGCTGAACCGAGATCAATAACATCGGCTTCAACAAAAAACTGTGGTGCGTTTAAACAATCGTCAACAAGGTTGAAATTAACTTGCGGATTGGTACAAGTGGCACAACTCACCGTTAAGTCAATAGGATTAATATTAGTTGAACCTTGGCAATCTATAGAACCGTCAGGGGTCACTTGAACCGTGATTTCATCACCCGTTGATTGAAAAGTTAAACCTGATAGATCTCCTGCATTACCATAGCCATTAAAGAGTTCTGTGCCATCTGAATCGAGAACGATAAACTCATCAAAATTATTTTCCACATTTCCAGAATTCACCGTTAAGTTTAAAGGTGAACCATCACTGCTGACAAATGTAAACTCTTCATTAACACCAGAATCATAACAAAAGTTAGTGTTGACAGGTCCAACGGTGCAATCTACAGTTGTTTGTGCAAAGGCATTTGAAAAAAACATAACGACCAAAACACTTGAAATGTAAAAATTTTTCATTTAATTCTCTTTTGGTTGTGAATATAAATAAAATGTTATTGATACGTTAAATTTATTTAGACAAAAATGATGTTAAAAAAAAAATTAACAAAAAACCACCTCAACTTTGAGGTGGTTTTAAATTTTAGAAAATTAAAAAAGCTTATTTTTTTATAATTTTAAAAGTTTTTGTAGCATCATTAATCTGAACTTGAGCTAAGTAAACACCGCTAGTCAAAGCATTTAAATCAATACGCTCATCTTGAGCAGAAAGCTTTTGGTTTAAAACTTGCTGACCGAGTAAGTTGTGTAATTTAATTTGGTCAAAAGCTTGATTAGAAGATAGGTTTAAGTTGTTTTGAGCATCAACGAAATAGTTAAAGTTAAAAGCTTCAAACTCTTGAGTAGATAAAGTTTCATCAACTGAATAATTAAATATGAGTAAAAATCCAGTGGTTTGAGCTAAAGGTGCTGGCGAACCCGTACTTTTAAATACTAAATAATAATCACCTGATGTAGAAGGTGTAAATTGTCCTGTACCTGTTAAAGCTTGGTTTTCTACATTATCAAAAGTCCCATTTTGCACAATTCCTGTATCTGTAAATATTGAAGTTCCTGCATTAGCATCTGCAACAGTATTACCCTGTGCCACAAGAACTTCTAGATTTTCATTGGCAGAACCGTTTTGTGCATCTGCACCATTATAGCTTAAAGAAATATCATAAGTATTACCCGCAGTTAGACTAATAGCAGGAGAGAATAAATAATCTTCCTTAGTAGCATCGTTGGTTCCATTTGTAGCAAAAAATGAAGTCGTTAAAGGCTGAAGTTCAAGTTCTTGTTGAATCCAGGCTATGCCATTACTATCTTCGTCAATGATGGTGTAACAACTTGCAAAAACAGCGACATTGTCAAAGTTTTCTGTCAAAGGAAAACCTGAGAATTCTGTAGCACAATCTGCAGGTACCAAAAAGTTAATTGGACCAGCAAAAATACTGGTATCTGCACCACAATTTGAATTTACATATACATCGTAAAATGTACCGATTTGTAAGCCCGTAAGTGTTGTAGAAGTCGCGGTAACTCCTGATATGACAGTTCCAGATCCAGGTGTAAAGCCTTCAGCACCATATTCTACGTCAAATGTTGTACCAGAACCATTAGTGTCTGTCCAACTAACATCAGCAGACGTGCTAGTGATATTGTTAACGGCAACATTTTGAGGAGTCGCACAATTGGCTTTAGTTAAAGTAAACGTTGTTTCAAGCTGTGCCACACCACAACCACCATCGGTGACATATTCAGCAACAATTAAAGTAAAACTGCTATCGTCATTCACATCAAAAGTTCCCGTAATTGTAGCTGATCCCATGGTTATTCCATCAGGTAAATTTAGGTCGCAGGTCAAGTTTGTATTAAGACCAGGGTCAACGATGACGTCACTTCCATTAGCACAATCTAAGGTAAAACTAACATCCATAGCAGGTTGACCAATAGTTAAAAATTCCAAATAAACGGCAGAAAACACACGGTTATTTGGTCCAGAGCCAACACTTAAACTCACCACTTGGTCATTAAAACTCGGTCCACCGTTTTCAGGATGGTCTGGTGTAGTTTGAACTAAGTTGTAATCCCCAACAAATGCTGTTGAAGGAAGCGGACATTGGGCAAAAAGAAAAGATCCCATTAAGCCCATAAAAAGACACAAAGTAATTTTTTTCATAATGTTTTATTTAAATTTTCGTAAATATATGCAAATATTTTTACCATAAAATGAATTTTATAAAAAAACCACCTGATTTCAGGTGGTTTTAAAAATATCAGATTTACAGTAACAAAACTTTACTTTTTAATGATCTTAAAGGTTTTTGTAGCATCATTAATCTGAACTTGAGCCAAGTAAACACCGCTAGTCAAAGCATTTAAATCAATACGCTCATCTTGAGCAGAAAGCTTTTGGTTTAAAACTTGCTGACCGAGTAAGTTGTGTAATTTAATTTGGTCAAAAGCTTGATTAGCAGATAGGTTTAAGTTGTTTTGAGCATCAACGAAATAGTTAAAGTTTAATGCTTCAAAATCTTGAGTAGATAAAGTTTGCTCTATAATTTCTATTTCCTTAACAAAGAACACATCTCCACCTGCTGGTGAGTTAACGTGAATACCTAAATAGTAAACTCCATTTGATGATGGTGTGAAAGTTTCAGTGTTCACATAGGCGAGATCAAATAAGTTTGGAGGACCAGCAAATGTGCCTTGCATTGTGATATTGCTATATGAGCCAATTACTGTTTGGTTAGTAGCTGAACTTGTTTGGTCGTCAAGAATAACTAAATCAAAGCTTTCATTTGCAGAATAATTAACATCAACTCCATTGTAAGTCACGGTTATTTCATATTGACTATTGGTGTTCATGTTTATGCCAGGTTAAATTGCCCAAGCATCTTTCGCTGGAGATTGAGTTGGTGGGGTAGTCTGTGGGAATACATTAATTATGTTATCGTTTGTTCCATCATTATCAAAATCATTAGCTCCATTTAAAGTCCAACCTACACCAGTTCCAAAATTTTCGTTTGCCCAACAAGCTTGCCATTTGAATCCTGGACCACCAGAAGGATCTGTTACTTGATTCCAATCTTGAGTATATGGGAAAGTGACATCGCAGTTAAGGCTTGGTTCAAGGCTTAATTCAAAGTCAAAACCTGCATTGCTCCATCGGTTATCCCAAGCAATATAGTAAGTTGTACCAGAAACTGCATCAATGATAGCTTCGCTTAAATAATTTGAACTATCAATATCATCATTTCCTCCTACGCAGGTTAAACTTCCGCAACTACCAGTATAAATGTGAACTCGAGTATCATCACTATTAATCAGACCATCATTTTGAGGTAAATTACTTGAAACTAAATAAAAACCATCTTGAGTTGGTGTAAAAGAATACCATTCTCCAGCTGGGTTGGTCGGAACAGGACCATTCAAAGTACAAATAGGACTTGGTACTTCTGAACCATTAATCGTTCCAACTGTAGTAATACCTGGTGTCACAGCAACTGCACTGTTACAGGTGTCTTGAGCATTCAAGCCATAAGAGGCTAAAATCATAAAACATAAAAGTGTAATTTTTTTCATAATTTTTTAATTTAAGATTAATAGAATGTAAATATAAAGAAAATATATCTGAAGTGACAAATATTATTTTATTTTTAGCATTCTTAAATTCAATCTTTTGAAAGTCGTATCTCAAATAAAATCACCAATTAGCCATGAAATGGAGTTGTTTGAAAAGAAATTTTCACTCTTCATGTCGTCTAAAGTCGCTTTACTCAATAAAATCACGCACTTTATCGTCAACCGAAAAGGCAAACAAATGCGACCTATGTTTGTGTTTTTGGTCGCTAAAATGGTATCTGATGGCGAAGTCAACGACCGCGTTTATCGCGGGGCATCAGTTATCGAGCTTATTCACACCGCCACTCTTGTTCATGACGATGTGGTCGATGACTCCAATCGGCGACGGGGTTTTTCTCCCTCAATGCACTTTGGAAAAATAAAATTGCCGTTTTAGTCGGTGATTATTTGTTGTCTAAAGGTTTGTTGTTGTCTATAGATAATGATGACTTTGATTTGCTCAAAATCATATCTGTTGCCGTAAGAGAAATGAGCGAAGGCGAACTGCTCCAAATAGAAAAAGCCAGAAAACTCGACATTACCGAAGATATTTACTATGACATTATCCGCCAAAAAACAGCGACCTTGATTGTCGCATGTTGCAGTCTTGGTGTCGCCGCTGTAAAACCTAATTCTGAAGATGTCGAAAAAATGCGAAAATTTGGCGAACTCATCGGCATGGCTTTTCAAATCAAAGATGATTTGTTTGATTATGGCGAACGAAAAATCGGTAAACCTACAGGCATTGATATCAAGGAGCAAAAAATGACCTTACCTTTAATTTACGTCCTAAACAATGCCAATCCTAAAGATAAAAAGTGGTTGATTAATTCAGTGAAAAATCACAATAAAGACAAAAAACGGGTCAATGAAGTGATTGATTTTGTGAAATCTCAAGGCGGTTTAGAATACGCCCAAAAACAAATGAAAATTTACCAAAAACAAGCCTTAGAAATATTGGGCAATTATCCAGAATCTGATTTTAAATCTTCCTTAGTTGATATGGTTGATTATGTGATTGAAAGAGAGAAGTAATACCGAAAGTTATTTTAAATGACTCCCATTATATACGAAATCCTTAAAATGCTTGGCTACCACAGGCTGGTACATCGGTATTAGTCTTTCATCTTTGTATAAACCATATTATCTATGTTGATATAAGATGACTGGACTTGATATTGTGTTCATCGAGTAAATACATTCTAAGCTTTTTTAAACTAGTGAAATAATTACAACCTAAAACTTAAAAACTCGATTAGGAGTTACAACTACATCTATTGCAACATCATGAGGTTTGGTCTCTAATTTATCATTTATAGGTTCAAAAAAAGACAAACCAATTTTAAGCGTATCCTTGCGACAGTGTTGCAAAAACCGATCATAAAACCCTTTTCCGTAACCAACTCGATTTCCTAAATAATCGTAGGCTAAAAGTGGCACAAAAACCACATCAATTTTGTTGATAGGAACTTCAAGACCGTCTTGAGGCTCAGGAATACCAAAAGAGTTTTCTTTGATAGCGGTGGCATCAGTCAGTAAATAATGGCTAAGGGTTTGGGTTTTAAAATGGCTTTTGCTGACCACAATTTGCTTGTCTTTGCCTTGCAATATATGTAAAAGCATTGAAGTATCAACTTCTTTATGTCTGCTGATACTCAAAAAAAGATGATAGTAAGTGTGTTGCCAAATATCAAGTTTTAGTGCTTGGTTGGCAATAGCAATACTTTGTTCTTCAATTTGAGTTGAAGATAGATTCTGGCGTTTTTGTTTGTATAATCTTCTAATCTCAGCTTTATTCATCATCGATTTGGGTTGAAATATGAAACAACGCATCGCCTTGATATACCATTGGTGATTGATTGACATTAATGACATATCCTGCGTCACGGGCTTTTAATATGTGTTTAAAACTCCCATAAGGATCTGTGATATGTGCCATTTCTTCACCTTTATTGACCCATTGTCCAATATCAATTTTAAGCTGAAGCAAACCGCTGTATTTAGCTCGAATCCATTTGGTTTTACTTATAAAAACACTAGGTTTTGCGGGTTGTGATGGAGCAAACTCTGCCTTAAGCATACCGAGGTGTCTTAAAACCCTTCGCAAACCATCTAAACCGTGTTTAGTTATAGATGCATCATTATCAACTGATTTACCACCTTCATATAATAAAATGGGAATATTATGCAATTTACAAGTTGAGCGATAAGATTTTTTGATGTTTGATGAATATATCGTAAAAGGTGCATTAAAAGCTTTTGCCAATTCTAATAACTCGGGTTGATTTTTGGCAATACGGATTTGTGCAACATTAAAACGTTTGGCTCCGCCCGTATGAAAATCGAAGGCATAATCTACAATTGGAAGAATTTCATCAGTCAATTGAAAGGCAAACCGACTGGCCAGAGGCCTTTTTTAGATCCAGGAAATATGCGGTTTAAATCTCTACCATCAGGAAATTCGCGTTGCATATTTAAAAACCCAAATACATTTAAAACAGGAATACAAATAATAGTGCCGATAAGTGGCTTGTTCATTTTTCGTTCCAGAAACTGTCTAACAATTTCAATACCATTGAGTTCATCACCGTGAACCCCAGCAGTAATCAATACTACAGGACCTTTCTTTTTTGACCGTTCTATAATAACGGGGACATCTACGCTAGATGTGGTATAAAGTTTTGCAGTATGAAGGTTAAGCCGTTTATGTTGACCTGGCAAAATTTTTTCATCTAAAATATGAAGGACATTATGATCGTCGATATAGGGTTTATCAGACATTTTTTTCGATGTATTGTATAATTTTTCGAGCTATATCTTTGCCTGTTGCTTTTTCAATACCTTCTAAGCCAGGAGAAGAATTGACTTCAAGAATTAAAGGACCACGAGAGCTTTGTAGTAAATCTACACCAGCCACACCAAGTCGCATAGCCTTAGTCGCTTTGATAGCGACAATTTCTTCTTCGTCGCTCAATTCAATAACTTCTGCAGAGCCACCTTGGTGAAGATTAGAACGGAATTCGCCTTCTTTGCCTTGACGTTTCATAGCACCAACGACATGACCATCAACCACAAAAACACGAATGTCGGCACCTTTGGCTTCTTTGATAAACTCTTGTACAATTACACGAGCTTGCAAACCATTAAAAGCTTCAATTACTGATTTAGCAAGATTTTTGGTTTCGGCTAAAACAACACCCAAACCTTGAGTGCCTTCTAAAAGTTTAATGACCAAAGGCGTACCGCCTACATGTTGAATAACGCCTTCTACATCGCGAGAATAATTGGTAAATACCGTTTTTGGCAAACCGATTTTAGCTCGGGTTAACACCTGCATACTTCTTAATTTATCTCGACTACGCACCAATGCTTCAGAGTCTATAGTGCTAAATGCACCCATCATTTCAAATTGTCTGACTACGGCTGTACCGTAAAACGTAACAGAGGCTCCAATTCTTGGAATAATAGCGTCAGTTTCTTCTATATAATTGCCTTTGTAATAGACGTTAGGGTTGCGTTTTTCTATAATCAAATCACACTTCAACGGGTCGATGACTTGAATATTATGCTTGCGTTTTTCTGCGACTTCAACTAAGCGTTGGGTTGAGTATAATTTGCTATTTCTGGATAATATTTTGATATTCATAAATCTTATTTTTATATGATAAATCTATTAATGCTGGGTCAACCACAAATTTAGGGTTTAGAAATTTTCTTCCTAACAATACAGGATACTTCATATCTTTTCTGTCGCTTAGCGATAATGAAATTCTGTAAATTTTATTAAATAATCTGATATGAGATTTGATTTCATAGCGTTTTTGCGAAATTCCATTGCTACTTTTTACACGAATGGTTTTAAAGTTTTCGAAAGTATGGATTTTTAGACTGTATTCTGGATGCTTTTCGTCTAAAAACACACAATGTAACTTATTGTCTTTGATTTCTATAGATTTACAATGAATAGAAGATGTGTAAGCTCCTGTGTCGATTTTGACTTGAACTTGATTGAAACCCAACTCAGGAAAATCAGCAATATCTGTTCGTCCTATGACAATTTTGTGTTTAGACATTAATTTTTATTCAATTTCAGAAACTCTTAAAGTATTGACCATTCCTTTATCATCAATGGGCATTGAGGCTAAATTAATTAGGTAATCGCCTTTTTCTACATAACGATTTTTGCATGCTATTTCGTTCACATCAGTAATGGTTTCATCGGTACTGACAAATTTGTCATAATAAAATGCTTTTACTCCCCAAAGCAAACTCAGTTGTGTTAAAATATTATGGTTTGAAGTAAAAGCCAAAATATGAGCTTTTGGTCGCCAAGCTGAAATTTGAAAGGCAGTATATCCACTATTGGTCAAGGTGCAAATAGCCGTGGCAGTAATTTCGTTGACTATACGAGCAGCGTGATAACAAACTGATTTTGTGATGTAGCGTTTGGTTTTAATGTTGGGCGGATTGTGAGGTACTTTGATAAGCTCTGAGTTTTCAACGCTTTTGATAATTTGGCACATTTTGTTTATTACCTCAACAGGATATTTACCAACCGAAGTTTCGCCACTGAGCATAACCGCATCGGCACCATCCATTACAGAATTGGCTACGTCATTTACTTCAGCACGTGTTGGTGTTAGGCTGTCAATCATGGTTTCCATCATTTGTGTAGCAATGATTACGGGTATTCTTGCCAGTTTTGCTTTTAAAACCAGTTCTTTTTGAATTAATGGTACTTCATGAGCTGGAATTTCAACACCTAAATCACCTCTAGCAACCATAAGACCGTCACAATAAGCTACTATTTTATCGATGTTTTTGACACCTTCAGGTTTTTCTATTTTGGCTATGATAGGGATTTTATAATTGCTGTGTTCTTTGATTAGTTTTTGAAGCACCTTTAGATCGCTGGCATATCTTACAAATGAAAGAGCCATCCAATCCACTTGCATTTTGCAAGCAAACTTGGCGTCTTCAATGTCTTTTTTAGTAAGTGCTGGCAGTGAAATTTTGGTGTTTGGCAAGTTCACGCCTTTATTTGATTTGAGCGGTCCGCCTTGAACTACTTTGGCTTCAACAGTGTCTTTTTTGTTGGTTGAAACCACTTCAAAAATCAACTTACCATCATCAAGCAATATGCGTTCACCAGGTTTGACATCTTGTGGAAAATTTTTATAATTCATGTATGCAGACTGCTTGTTGCCAACAAATCTCTCACCTGTTTTAAACTTAATTTTATCATCCTTTTGGACAATTATGCTTTCTTCCATTTCACCAACACGCAATTTAGTACCTTGTAAATCTCCTAAAATTCCAGCATTGAAACCGTATTCTTCATTAAGGTCTCTTATCATTTTCACTCGCTCTTCAACATCTTTATAGTTAGCATGAGAAAAATTGATTCTAAAAATATTGACCCCAGCTTCAAGCATGGCTTTTAGGGTTTCCTTTTTAGAAGTTGCTGGTCCTAATGTGGCAACGATTTTTGTTTTTTTAGTTGATTTCATATCAATTTTTTAATATTAATTATTCAAAAATAAGGTTTTCAGGTGACTTAATACTATCAGTTTTGATTTCATAGGCACTGATGAGTTGTGGAATTTCATTTAATTCTATAATTAATTTTTTAGTTTTATAACGGTTAAATTCATCTTCAATTTTTATGAGATAATCACTTTGAAGTTTAGATTCTACTAAGTTTTTTTTAATAACTTGGCTTTGGTTATCGAAAAGTGATGTTGTCTGTTCAGGTTTGAGATTGATATATTTAGATTTATTTTGAACAAAAAATAGTTTTGTATCTGCTTTTACATCATAATAGGTATAAAGTGCAAAAAATATGCAATAGTTCTTGTAGATCAATTCAACGTCTTCTTTAGTTCTTTCAAACTGCATTTCAAGGTGTTTATTCAATAAAAAAGCCATTTTAAAAGGCTCAATAGAAGCATTAAGACCGATGAGTTTAAAATCAAAATCTGTAAATTTATTAAGGACTAGCTTTGGCATGTCGTAAATGTAAGCATAGGTAAATTAAAATATATTATCCTGACGTTAAAAATCAATCCAAAATTTGATCCTGCAAGGTATAATAAGCTCTTCGGCAGACTTTCTCTTCTGCTTTTTTCTTTGATAAGGCTCTAGCTTTAGCAATATTTTTTCCATTGAGTTGATAGATCATAGCAAAGTATTTTTGACCATTGGTGCTTTTCTCTTTATCACTATATTCTATAAGTTTGTATTGGTGTTTGTGTTTTTGACACCACTCTATCATATAGCTTTTATAACTAATGACTCTATTTTCGAGCTCTTCGATATCTATAAAAGGTTTCACAATTTTATCTAAGATAAATTTCTCACATTTTTTAAAACCTTGATCTAAATAAATAGCAGCAATTAAAGCTTCTATAAGATTACCATAAATATTATCACTAAAACATTCAGGTTTTACCTCAGAATGTAATAAGCTTAATAAATCATAAGATTGACCGATTTGGTTGAGGTTTTTTCGGTTTACGGCTTTAGCTCTCATTTTGGTAAGATAGCCTTCATCGCCTTGTGGAGATTGTTTAAATAAATGAACAGATATCACGGAATCTAATAATGAGTCTCCCAAAAATTCTAAACGTTCATAGTTGATATCATAACCTAATTTGTCTTTGAGGTTCAGGGAGCGATGGGTAAAAGCTCTTTTGTAAATACTTAAGGTTTTGGGCTTAAACCCGATAATTTCATAAATTTTACAAAAAAAAACCCCGTCCTTTTTGGAACGGGATTTAAATATATTGTCAATAAATTTCATGAAATATAATGTCAATCATTATTCTACAAATGTCTTTAAAGCAATACATGCATTATGACCACCAAAACCAAAAGTGTTACTTAAAGCCACTTTTACGTCTCGTTTTTGTGCATGATTTAAAGTTAAATTGAGCTCAGGGTCAATGTTTTCATCTTGAGTCTTGTGATTTATGGTTGGTGGCACTAAACTGTGTTGCATTGCCAATATAGAAGCAATAGCTTCAATAGCACCAGCAGCACCAAGCAAGTGTCCTGTCATAGACTTTGTAGAATTGATATTGATGTTTTTGGCATGATTACCAAAGACTTCTTTAATAGCTTTAAGCTCTGCAACATCTCCAAGAGGAGTTGATGTGCCATGGGTGTTTATAGCATCAACATCTTCAGGATTTAAGCCTGCATTATGCAAACAATTTTTCATCACTGCAATGACGCCTTTACCTTCAGGATGAGGAGCTGTCATATGATAAGCATCTGAAGACAAACCACCGCCTATAACCTCGGCATAGATTTTTGCACCGCGAGCTTTAGCATGATCTAAATCTTCAAGAATAAGTGCACCAGCTCCTTCACCGAGAACAAAACCGTCACGAGTAGCATCAAAAGGTCTTGAGGCTGTTTCTGGACTATCATTTCTTGTTGATAGAGCGTGCATAGCATTAAAGCCACCCATTCCAGCCTCTGTAACCCTTGCTTCACTTCCGCCAGTTACAATGATATCACTATAACCCATTCGTATTTGGTTAATAGCATCAATGATAGCATTGGTCGCAGATGCACAAGCTGAAACTGTGGTGTAGTTTGGACCCATAAACCCGTGTTTAATCGAAATATTGCCAGGAGCAATATCTGCAATCATTTTTGGGATGAAAAATGGGTTGAAACGCGGTGTGCCATCACCCTTGGCATAATTGATCACTTCGTTTTGGAAAGTTTCTAAACCACCTATACCAGCACCCCAAATCACACCTACACGGTATTTGTCAACTGTGTCAAGATCTATTTTTGAGTCTGCAATAGCTTCATCAGAAGCCACTATAGCGTATTGTGCAAATTTATCGAGGCGTCTCACTTCTTTACGATCAAAATAATCTGCAGTGTTGAAATTTTTAATTTCACAAGCAAATTTAGTCTTGAACTTATCTGTATTAAAGTAAGTAATTGGTGCAGATCCACTTTTGCCATTAGACAATCCATCCCAATATTCTTGGATGTTATTACCTATAGGCGTAATGGCACCTATACCTGTTACGACAACACGCTTTAATTCCATGAAAAGTGTTTTATTTAGCGTCTTCTATGTAAGAAATCGCCTGACCAACTGTAGAAATGTTTTCAGCTTGATCGTCTGGGATTTGAATATCAAATTCTTTTTCAAACTCCATAATAAGTTCAACGGTGTCTAAAGAGTCGGCACCTAAGTCGTTAGTGAAACTTGCGTCGTTTACAACTTCGTTTTCGTCAACGCCTAATTTGTCAACGATTATAGCTTTTACTCTTGATGCAATGTCTGACATGATAAATTTTTTTTAGTTTATATGGTGGCAAAAATAAGAAACTTTGGCTTATAACAAATTTTAATTCCAAAAATGTATAGCTTTTACAATTTTATATACATTAGTGGCTGATTTTGTATTGCAAAATAATTAAAAAAAACATCATATTGAAAAAAACTTTTAAAAAACCAACAAAGACTTTAGTGATATTTGCTTCTGGCTATGGTTCTAATGCTTTAAATATCATTGAATATTTTGATCAAAACCCCATAGCAGAAGTAAAAGCTGTGTTTTGCAATAACCCCAAAGCTAAGGTTATGAGCAAAGCTAAAAACCAAAATGTTGAAGTGGTTTTGTTTGATAAAAAGCAACTTCAACAAACAAACTTTGTGTTAAACCAACTCAAAGAAATCTCACCAGATTTAATCATCCTTGCTGGGTTTTTGCTTAAAATCCCTGAAAATATCATCGAAGCTTTTCATCAAAAAATCATTAATATCCATCCATCTTTGTTGCCAAAATATGGTGGAAAAGGCATGTACGGCGACCACGTGCACCGTGCGGTGATTAATAATAACGAAAAAGAATCCGGTATCAGCATTCATTATGTCAATTCTGTTTATGACGACGGTCAAATTATAGCTCAGTTCAAAACCCCATTAAATGACAATGATGATATCAACTCGCTTAAATCTAAAATTAAAACCCTTGAGCAAAAGCATTTTCCTGAAACCATTGCTAAAATTTTAAATCATGGCTAAACAAAAATATTACGTGGTTTGGGATGGACATAATCCTGGAATTTACAAGACTTGGGAAGACTGTAAGTTGCAAATCAAAAATTATTCACAAGCCAAATACAAGTCTTTTCATAGTCTGGCTACTGCTGAAGAAGCGTTTAATATGGGCTTTTATGAATTTCAAAAACTCAGCAAGCTCAATCAACTCAAGCCTAAGTTACCGCGTGAAGTTCAACTTAATTCTATCTGTGTTGATGCGGCTTCAAGCGGTAATCCTGGAAAGATGGAATACCGAGGCGTAGAAACTCAAACCCGAAAGGTTTTATTTCAAAAAGGTCCATTTGAACAAGCTACAAATAATATTGGCGAATTTTTGGCTCTCGTGCATGGTTTAGCCTTTTTGCAAAAACAACAAAGCTCAAGAGTTTTATATTCTGATTCTAAAATAGCCATCGGTTGGGTAAAACAAAAACGCTGCAAAACCAAGCTTAAACTCACCCAAAGCAATGCTGAAGTATTTGAATTGATCAAACGTGCAGAAATTTGGCTCAAAACCCATTCTTATAAAACTAAAATCTTAAAATGGGAAACTAAAATTTGGGGCGAAATTCCTGCTGATTTTGGGAGAAAGTAATGCCAATTTGAAAGTATAATACCAACCTATATTATAAGGAGCATTTACACGACATTCAAGATAACATTCGGAATTATATTTCAGAGAAATTTTCTGAAATTTTTGAGATCAGAAAAACTATGTCAACAAACATATACATCAAGGCTAATTTTTCCACTTTAAGCTTTCCATAATTTTCCGCATATCATTCTTAAGATATTCCGCCGCTGGTAAAATAGAATCGTAATTGGGTTGTGCCTTAAAATAAATGGATCCTGTAACAAAGTGGTTCAAGCTATCAGTTAAGTAAAATTGAGCTTGAGAAGCAGATTACCTTCAATTTCATAAAACAAGCCATATGTGTTGTGTTCATCATTGATAAAGGATTGTGATAAAATAGCATCAGCTTTAATTTCGTGTTTCAAGGGCAATTTTTGAGCATCAATAATGAGAGATTTTAAATTATTTTCAACAGGATAATAACTGATGTAAATAGAGCCTTTCATTTCAGGATAGGTGATGTCTAACCAACAGGGGCGATTTTGAATACTATCATTTATTTTGGATAGGCTGTTAACGATAAAGCTAAAAGGGCAATTTAACTCTGTTTTGAAATATTGAGGTTTAGGATATTCTAAGGCTAAAAAGGCTTTTGGTTTAGGTAAAGCGTCATGGTCTTGACAAGCAAAGCTTAAAACTGCTAAAACACTTAAACTAATTGCTTTTTTTATACCCATTAACTCATTTTTTTTAACTTAGATGCAAACAGTAATAGTTGTATGCTTATTTTATGTTTAAGGTCTAACTGAAGTTTCGCTCTTTTTTAAATTGTCCTAAAAACAAGATAAATATCAGAAAAAAAGCAAAATTTTGTTTTTTTAATTTACTGATTTTCAATATAATTAAAGCTGTAATTCCAAATACAACAACAAAATGCTACAGCACAAAGATATTAAAAATTTATCAGAATTAAACAGGGCTTTTATTGATAAACACACACATTCATCTAAAAATTCTGTATCCTTCAATTTCTGGGTTCTAATATTAGATTTCTAAGCATGAAAGTCTATATCTTAAAACAAAGTCGTCTAAACTATATCATCTAAACTGGTTTGCACAAAACCTGAATGTTGTGCTTTTGGCTTAATTTGATTAATCACGTAGTCTAATGAAAGATAAGATGGAAGACATATTCTTATTTTCTCTACAAAGTTCGAGACTGCTGTTTTTGTTTTTCAAGTTTCGGAAAGTTGTGAAATATTAGACTGAGTTTAATTTTCAACCCCTTTTAGGCATCATATAGACTACTTTAAAATGTTAAAAAAGTAATATTTTAGTACATCATTACTACTTCAATATGTTAATTTTTTAAATAATACATCGTTTTCGTTTATATTAGCATTACATCAACTGATGCATGTTAACATAAATTTAAACTTAAATATTTTCACTGACGTATTTATGATGTGTGGAAGTATTTATTTATAGATTATTTTATTTTTAATTTAGTTGCCGACATTTATTTTAATTAAATTTTATTTTATGAAAAAAGTATTCAGCCTATTTTGTCTTTTATTTTGTTCTATAATATCTTGGAGTCAACAAGAGGTAAGTGGTGTTGTAACAGTCTGCTAGTGATGGCATCCCGATACCAGGCGTTAATATAATTATCGAGGGAACGTCTAATGGTACAACAACAGATTTTGATGGTAAATACTCAATCAGTGTAGAGCGAGGAAAAAAACTAATCTTTAGTTATGTAGGATTTAAAACTGAAAGTATCTTAATAGAAGACCAAACCACAATTAATGTATCTCTGGAAGATGATGTTCAATCTTTAGATGAAATAGTTGTAGTTGGTTATGGTGGTCAGAAAAAAGCTGATTTAACTGGAGCTATAACCACTGTAAAGTCTGATGTTATTGAAAAAACACCTGCTAACAATATTATGCAATCCTTACAAGGTAGAGTAGCTGGGCTACAAATTATCAGTAGCGGTTCTCCTGGATCAGGTCCATCAGTTAGAATAAGAGGTGTTAATTCTTTTGTCGCTGGTGGTAGTCCTTTATATGTTGTAGATGGAGTTTTTTATGACAACATAGATTTCCTAGACAGCAGTCAGATAGAGAGTATATCAGTTTTAAAAGATGCATCTTCGATAGCAATCTTTGGTCAAAAAGGAACAAATGGTGTTGTAATTGTAGAAACTAAAGGTGGCAAGACCAACAAAAAACCTACATTTACCTACAGTGGATTCACAGGACTTCAAAATGCTCAAAACATTGTACAAATGGCTAATGCAGAGCAATTTGTTACAATGGCTATGGAATCTGGTTCTCAAGCTGATATTCAATTTGTTGAAAATGCAATCCAAAGATTTGGACGAAGCAGAATAAATCCTAATCTACCTGATGTTAATACAGACTGGTATGATGAAATATTAAGGACTGCTCCTATTCAAAATCATAACATAGGTGTAACAGGAGGCACAGAAAAAACCTCTTATGGAGTAAATGCTAGTTACTTTTCTCAAGAAGGTATTTTAGATATGAAAAATGAATACGAACGTTTCAATATTCAATCAAATATTGATGTAGAAGTATCTGATAGGATAAAAGTAGGAGCTAATGCCTTATTTAGTAATGCTGAAAGATTTATCCCTGAAAATGGAGCTTGGTTTCAGGCTTATTTTGCTGTACCTATTCTACCTGTATTTGACTATCTTAATACTGAGGCAACACCTATTCCTTATTCAGATGCGACATTACTTGGTTATAGAGGTTCTCAAAACCCTTTTCCAGTTATGAGATTTAATGATAATAGAGAAAAACAAAGACGAACATTAACAAGTATATATGCCGAATATTCAATTATTCCAGACAAATTAACTTTTAGAACGTTTTACAGTCACGATTATTCAACATTTTCAGTTCGTAATGTAAGAAAACCTTATTTTATTTCAGAAAACTCACAAAGAGCTGTATCTTCTATTACTAGAGTAGAAAGAAACGTATCCAATCAATATTGGGATAATATTTTAACTTATAATGACTCATTTGGGGAACATGATTTAAAAGTTATAGCTGGCACATCATATCGCGACGAACAGTTTAATGCATTAACAGCAACTGGAGATGATATAACAGGAATAGATTTTGAAACTTCTTGGTTTTTAGATTTTGCAGACCCAAGCTCTTTTGCTAATCAGGTTAATGGCAATGGTGATAGATTATATTCCTTTGCCTATTTGGGAAGAGCAGAATATAGCTTTAAAGATAAATACTTAATTAATGGAACTTATAGATATGAAGGTGATGGAAGATTTCCTAAAGAAATATGGTTAGGAACAGGAAGTGTTGGTTTAGGTTGGGTCATCTCTGAAGAGAATTTTATGGAAAATAACAAAATATTTGATTTTCTTAAACTAAGAGGGAGTTGGGGACAATTGCCAAATGGGGCTCTAACTGGTAGTGCCGGAACTAGAACCATATCTACACTTACAACTGCAATAAACGATATGCTAGTTAATGGTATTATAAGCACAAACAATTTTACAGATTTAGAAAGAGAAATTTTAGAAGAAACTAATGTTGGTATTAGTGCCAAAATGTTTGATAACAAACTTTCTTTAGAATTAGACTATTTTAGAAGAGATACTAAAAAACTGGTCATCCCAGTTATTCAACCCATTGCTGGTAATACTGTATTAGAAAATGCTGGAGAAATGAGAAATACTGGTTTTGAGCTTGTCGCTACATGGTCTCAAGTTATTAATGATAATTGGAATTTTTCAGTAAGTGGTAATATTGGCACATTGGATAATGAAATGACTAAAATAAACAACGGTCTCGGATACATAGATACTGGCTCTGCAGAATTTAGACAGAGGTCTATTTTAGGCGAACCAAGAGAAGCCTTTTTCGGTTTAGAAGTAGCCGGTGTTTACCAAAATGCAGAGCAAATTGCAAATGATCCAATTGCTATTGAAAACAACTTAGAACCTGGAGATTTTATATATAAAGACCAAAATAATGATGGAATTATTGATGACCAGGATAGAACAGTAATAGGTTCCTATTTACCAGATATAACTTATGGTGGAAATTTTCAAGTTTCATACAAAAATTTTGACCTATCGGTAGCATTTGCAGGTCAAGCAGGTAATGAAATTTTGAACCGAAGACGGGGTGAAGTCATATTTACCAATGACACTAATATAGATGCTGATTTTGCTAAAAACAGATGGCATGGTGAAGGCACTACTAATTCTTACCCATCTTCGGCTGGGAGAAGAAAAGGCTGGAATCAAAGACTATCTACGTTTTTTATTGAAGACGGATGGTTTTTTAGAATACAAAATGCACAATTGGCTTACACTCTGAATTCAAAAACTTTCGGAGAAAAAATACCAGAAATAAGACTTACCCTAACAGCTGAAAGACCTTTAACAGTATTTGATTACAATGGGTTTAACCCTGAGCAACCAAATGGAGTAGATAGGCAAACCTTTCCTGTTCCAGCTATATACACTTTTGGAATAAACATTAAAATCTAAAATTTAATAAAATGAGAATTACAAAAAAATTTAAACAACTATTCAAAGCATTATTTGTTTTAGTGATTGTAGTTTGTACAACACTGACATCCTGCGATGATAAATTAGAACAGAATGAAGGACAACTTGCAGCTGATGATTTAGATTTTACCCAATCAGAAGATATGATTTTACCGCTAATAGGTGCATACAGTGTAACTTATTCAAGAGGTTGGGAAGATCCTCTACTTATCGGCGTTAGAGGTGATGATGTTAATGCAGGTGGCTTAGGAGATCAACCCCTTTTTACTGAGACTGACTTATACAATTACGACAGAGGGTTTTGGATGTATAATCAAGTTTGGGAAAATTTCTATGGAGATATTCTTGATATAAACAACACACGCGAGACAATTGAACAATATCAAGAATTTGCAACTGGAGACTTCATTGGATTAGCAGACCAGTATATTGCTGAAACTAAAGTATTGAGTGGTTTTCAACACTTACAAATGTCTAAACTTTGGGGTGATATCTTTATTATTACCTCGACAGACGTTAAGCAAGAAATAGACAACGGTGTATATACCAAAATGGAAGTTATGCAATATGTGTCAGACCTTATGGACGAGGCTATTCCTTTCTTGCCAGACATGAGACCAAACGAAAGAACAGATGTTCCTGGAGGTGTTACAAAATATACTGCTCTGGCAATAAAAGCTATGGCAAACTTAGAAATGGAAAATTATCAAGGTGTTGCAGATGCTACAAAAGAGATAATAGATTCTAACAAATTTATTTTATTTCCAGATTTTTATGAACTATTTAAAAAACCTGGAAAATTAGCTGATGAAAATATTTTTGAATTACAATTTTCAGACTTCAATTCAGCCACTGGACCAGTAAGCAATCATCTATTTGCTCCTTTTGATCCCTCAAGTTGGGATCCTGTTGTTGAAACAGCTTCTGGAGGCTGGGGATTTTATGAACCTAGTCTTAAATACATAAAATTTATGTTAGACAGAAACGATCAAATAAGACTTGTAACTAGCGTTAATTTTACACCTCGTGGTATAGATAAAATCATGGAGGATCCAAATTATGCAACTCTTCCAAATTATATTTCTAACGTTACTTTAGATGGTGATGTCTTTAATGATTACTCAAGAGCAATGTTTGCTAGTGGTAAACACTATTTACCATCAAATCAGTTAACCCCAGGCAGAAATGACTATGGTTCTGGTAAAAACTTAATTGTTATCAGATATGCTGAAATTTTACTTATGTATGCTGAGGCTTTAACTCGTGGAGCAAGCGGAAGTAATATGACTGCAGATCAAGCCGTTAATATAGTCAGAAGTAGAGTTAATATGCCGGCACTATCAAATGTTACTACTCAAGATGTATTAAATGAAAAATATGCAGAATTGGCAATGGAATGGGGTATCCGATATTTTGACATGATCAGAGTGGACAATTATGACGAATTAAGCTATGGCGGTAGAACTTTTACTGCTGATAAAGAGCTTTTACCTTATCCTCAAGAACAATTAGACCTTTTACCATTAGAATAATTTAATAAAGAAAAATATGAAAACAATAAAAAAATATATATCCTTATTGCTTATATTGCTTTTAGCTACGGCATGTGATGATGGAATAGACCCGATTTCAAGAGTAGATCCAGGTCCAGACGCTGGTGCTCCATTGGTAACTATTGAGAGACCTATAAATGGTTTTTCAATTCAAGTTCCTGAACCAGTTACATCAGTTAATATTAAATTTAGAGCTGAAGATGATATTGAATTGCAATCAGTCAGTGTAAAGATTGACGGGGCTGAAATTGCTTTTTATGATGAATTTATTGACTATAGAGTTTTTATAGAAGAACTTGTTTATGATGAGGTTACAACTGGTAGTCATGTCTTAGAGGTTTCTGCCACAGATTTGTCAGGAAATACAACAATTGCAACTTCTAATTTCAGTAAGGAACCTCCATACACACCACTGTTTCCTGGTGAAACATTCTATATGGATTTTGATGGAAGTTTTACTAATTTAGTAACTGTAACAGACGCCACTGAAGTTGGTAATCCTGGCTTTGCACCTGAAGCTAGAGTCGGAACAGGAGCTTACGCTGGTGCAAAGCAGATTCTTATCTAACTTTTCCAACGGAGGGCTTGTTGGCAAATGAATTTAGTGCATCATTCTGGTTAAAAGTAAATTCAGTACCCGATAGAGCTGGGATTCAAGTTATTGGTCCACCTGACGAAGATAATCCAGATGCCCAAAATAACAGAACAGGTGGCTTTAGGTTTTTCCGTGAAAATGCAGGTGGTATGCAACGTTTTAAACTCAATGTTGGAACTGGTGATGGCGAGGCATGGTTTGATGGTGGAGCAGATGCAGATGTAGATCCTTCGGTCGATGAATGGGTTCATTTTGCATTTACAATTTCAGACACAGAAAGCGTTGTTTACATAAACGGAGAGGTCGTTAGCCAAAATTCATTTTCAGGAGTTGATTGGACTGGCTGTGATATTCTTTCTATCATGTCTGGTGCACCTAGATTTACTGGTTGGGATCACTTATCTGATGAGAGTTTTATGGATGAACTTAGACTTTTCAATGTCGCACTTACACAAGAAGAAGTAATTGAGCAAATTGCCAAAGCAGATGAGGTATTCAAATTAGGTTTTAACGGTAGTTATACTGAGAGTTACAGTGATGAAGATGCTACAGTTGTCGGAAATCCTAGTTTTAGTTCTGATGCCACTGAAGGTACAAGTTCTTATCAAGGTGCAGTAGATTCATATTTGACATTTCCAACGGAGAATATTATAAATAATGATGGATTCTCAGCAGTATTTAAATATAAACTCAACGCTTCTCCAGACAGAGCAGGCATTTTGGTTATTGGTCCACCTGACGAAAACAATCCAGATGCCCAAAATAACAGAACAGGTGGCTTTAGGTTTTTCCGTGAAAATGCGGGTGGTATGCGCTGTTTTAAACTCAATGTAGGAACAAAGTGATGGTAAGCATGGTTTGATGGTGGAGCAATTGCTGATTTAGACCCTAATAATCCAGATTGGGTTCAAATGGCTTTTACTATCTCAGATACAGAAAGTGTAGTTTATATAAATGGTCAAGTAGTAAGTCAGAATACATTTTCAGGAGTTGACTGGACAGGTTGTGATATCCTTTCAATCATGTCAGGAGCACCAAGATTTACAGGTTGGGATCATTTATCTGATGAAAGCCTTATGGATGACTTAAGAATTTACAAAAAAGCTTTATCTCAAACCGAAATACAATCAATGCTTTAAATACCAATTTTTGATCTCTATTCACCTTTTTAATAATGTGTGAAAAATTTAAGAATTAGTCCTTAACTTTAGCTGTATTAGTTTATTAATACAGCTGAAGTTTATAATAGCTTTTTTTAATGAAATATTTAAAATCAATATTGTTTTTTGTTTGGAGTGCAATTTTATGTATTTCAATTAGCTGTAATAACAATAGCACAAAAAATAAAAATAATCCACCTAATGATAAGCCAAATAAAGGATTGTCAAACCAAGTTGATTTGCTTAATAAGGTTCAAAAGCAAACGATTAATTATTTTTGGGAAGGTGCAGAACCAAATTCTGGCTTAGCTAGAGAGCGTTTGCACATGGATGGTGTATATCCAACCTCTCCAAAAAACACGGTGACTACAGGTGGAAGTGGTTTTGGATTAATGGCTATTTTGGTAGGTGTTGAACGTGGTTGGATTTCAAGAGAAGAGGCATTAAATAGATTTATAAAAATCGTTAATTTTCTTGAAAAAGCAGATCGTTTTCATGGTGCTTGTACTCATTGGATAGACGGAGAAACTGGAAAAGTATATCCTTTTAGCAAAAAAGACGATGGCGGTGATTTAGTTGAAACTGCATTTCTCATACAAGGTCTTCTGACTGTGGCTGAGTATTACAGAGATGGAAACGAACTTGAAAAAAATCTTGTCAAAAAGATAGAAAAACTTTGGAAAGAAGTAGAATGGAATTGGTACACCAAAGGCAACGAAGATGTCTTATATTGGCATTGGTCGCCTAAATATGGTTGGGATATGAATTTTCCAGTGGGTGGCTATAATGAATGTTTAATCATGTATATACTTGCTTCCGCTTCTCCTTCACATCCAATCTCTAAAGAGGTTTACGATAAAGGTTGGGCTAGAAACGGCAATATAGTTTCACAGGACAGCTATTATGGTGAAGACTTGGTTCTTGATTATTATCAACACGATGATGCTCAGATTGGACCTCTGTTTTGGGCTCATTATTCCTTCATGGCTCTCAATCCTCATGGTCTTTCAGACCAATATGCAGATTATTGGAAGTTAACCCAAAATCAAGCAAAAATTCATTATAAATATGCTTTGGATAATCCTAAAGAATTCGAAGGATATGGAGATAGTCTATGGGGACTAACCTCTAGCTATTCCATAAACGGATATTATGGACACAGACCAGGAAAAGACATAGGAGTGATTTCTCCAACTGCAACCTTATCATCATTTCCATATACACCAGAAGCCAGCATGAAATTTTTAAAAAATATTTATAAAAACCACGATTCCTTGATTGGTAAATATGGTCCTTATGATGCATTTAGCTTCGAGCATAATTGGTATTCACCAAGATACTTAGCTATTGACCAAGGACCAATTCTCGTAATGATTGAAAATTATAGAACAGGATTATTATGGAATTTATTTATGAAAAATAAAGATGTGCAAGCTGGTTTGGATAAGTTAGGTTTTAAAATTGAATAAAAATAATTAAATGAAAAGATTCTATTACGTTTTAATGATAGCTGTTTTTACCAGTTGTGGTGGTGATGAAACCTCGGACTTACAAGAATCTGAAGACCCAAATGATGATCCCGTTGTGTCATTGACAGATGAGCAATTAATGGATTTAGTTCAACAAGAGACATTTAAATATTTTTGGGACTTCGCTGAAAGTAATTCAGGAGCAGCTCGGGAACGTTATCATCCCAACGATCCGTCTAACAGTGAAAATGTAGTGACAACTGGTGGAAGTGGTTTCAGTCTTATGGCTATTATTGTAGGTATTGAACGCGGTTACATTTCCCGTGCTGAAGGCGTAGGAAGATTAAATCAAATTCTTGATTTTTTTGAAAATGCAGATCGTTTTCATGGTGCTTGGCCACACTGGATAGATGGAACTTCAGGAAATGTTTTACCTTTTAGCACTCAAGACAATGGAGGTGATATAGTAGAAACTGCACTATTTGTTCAAGGTCTTATTTGTGTTAAAGAATATTTAAAAAACGGTAACCAAGAAGAACAGAACATTGCAAATCAAGCTGATATGCTTTGGAAAGACGTAGAATGGAATTGGTACACCAATGGACAAAATAAAATGATATGGCACTGGAGTCCTAATCATGGATTTGCAATAAATTTAGAATTAAAAGGCTATAATGAAACGCTAATTACATTTATTTTAGGGGCAAGATCTCCAGACTATGCAATATCTACAGAAGTTTATAACCAAGGCTGGGCAAACAATGGTGCTATTGTGTCATCAGCGGTTCAGTTTGGTATCCCATTAATTTTAGATCATGTTGGTTCTGGCACAGGACCTTTGTTTTGGTCGCACTATTCATATCTAGGTCTAAACCCTACTAATCTTAGCGATCAGTATGCCAATTATTGGGATCTCAATGTCAACCACACCAATATTAATTATCAGCATTGTGTGAATAATCCCAATAATTACGAAGGTTATAGTCCAGATTGTTGGGGATTAACAGCAAGCTATACTAGAAATGCTGATGGTTCCGTTGGCTATACTGCTCATGATCCTGAAAATGATACTGGTGTCATCTCGCCGACTGTCGCCATTAGTTCTATCAATTATACTCCTGAGAAGTCTTTAGCAGAATGCGTCATTTTTATGATAATAACCTCATGGGATCTGCTGGTTTCTACGATGCTTTTAGTCCACATTTCAACAATTGGGTAACGGAACGTTATTTGGCCATCAATCAATACCCACAAATTATAATGATCGAAAATTATAGAACAGGACTGTTGTGGGATTTATTTATGCAGAATGATGATGTCCAAAATGGATTAGATACTTTAGGATTTACGTATTAGAAGATAATTATGAAACATTTAAAATCAGTTTTGGTACTTGTGTCTGTTATTTGTTGCTCTGTTACAATGGCTCAAAATGAATTGTATGAAGAAGAGTTTTATATATTAGACAGTGATACGCTGCAATATAGAATCATGTATCCCAACAATTTTTCAGAAGATCAGAAATATCCTGTCGTTCTATTTTTACACGGTGCAGGAGAACGAGGAAGTGATAACAAGAAACAATTAACACACGGCAGTAAATTATTCTCAGATAAAACCAATCGTGGAGCATTTCCAGCAATCGTAATTTTTCCTCAATGTCCCAAAAACAGTTATTGGTCTAATGCGGAAGTTGATAGAAGTAGTTTTCCGATACGCTTAGTATTTCCAAAAGATAAGGAAGCCACTAAACCAATGCAATTAGTTGTTGATTTGATGAAAGATTTGACTTCAAAGCCTTATGTGAATACTAATAAAGTTTACGTTGGTGGCTTATCCATGGGTGGTATGGGAACATTTGAAATCCTTTCTAGACAGCCCGATATGTTTGCGCACGCATTTGCCATTTGTGGAGATGGTAATGCAGAATTGACTAAAAATTATGCTGATAAAGTGGATATGTGGATTTTTCATGGTGCTCAGGATAATGTTGTAAACCCTAAAGGTTCGTTAAAAATGGTTGAGGCAATTTTAGAAAATGGGGGTAAACCAAACTTTACTCTATATTCAGATGCAAATCACAACAGTTGGGATTCTGCTTTTGCAGAACCAAATTTATTAACTTGGCTTTTTTCTAAATCTAAAAAATAAGGAATGTATAAACTTGAAATAAAATTGATACTTACAGTAATTATTGCAACTATGATGTCTTCTTGTGAAACAAAAGACAGCAAAATATTATCAGATAAAACTAACAGTATTTATAGTGAAAAAGTAGATTCCATAATCAGTTTAATGACATTGGATGAAAAAATCGGTCAATTAAATCTTCCAGCAACTGGTCCTATTACTACTGGTTCTTCAAAAAGTACAGATGTTGTTGAAAAAATAAAAGAAGGTAAAATTGGAGTACTTTTCAATTTGAAAGATCCAAAAAACATATATGAAGTTCAAAAAATTGCTGTAGAAAAAAGCCGATTAGGTATTCCTTTAATTTTTGGCATGGATGTGATTCATGGTTTTAAAACAACATTTCCGATTCCATTGGGATTGTCTTGCTCTTGGGATTTAGAGATGATTGAAAAAACTGCCAAAATAGCAAGATCAGAAGCAAGTGCAAATGGTATTAATTGGACGTTTTCACCTATGGTTGACATATCTCGTGATCCACGCTGGGGAAGAGTTTCAGAAGGAAATGGCGAAGACCCATATCTGGGAAGTGAAATTGCACGTGCTATGGTACGCGGTTATCAACAAAATGATTTAAGTGCAAATAACACATTAATGGCTTGTGTGAAACACTTTGCTCTCTACGGTGCAGTAGAAGCTGGTAGAGATTATAACACGGTAGATATGAGCCGTATAAGAATGTACAACGAATATTTACCTCCTTACAAAGTCGCTATAGAAGAAGGTGTTGGTTCTGTGATGGTCGCGTTCAATGAAATTGATGGTGTGCCAGCTACTGGCAATAAATGGTTGCTGACCGATTTATTACGTGATGATTGGGGATTTGATGGTTTTGTAGTGTCTGATTACACGGGAATTTATGAAATGATGGAGCACGGAATGGGAGACGAATATATGGTGACGTCTCTGGCATTAAAAGCTGGATTAGATATGGATATGGCAGGTGACTCGCCTCATATTGACGTCGCTTATATCAAACAACTTAAGGGAGCTTTGGATCAAGGAAAAATTTCAATGGAGCATATCGATAGAGCTGTAGGTCGCGTACTCAAAGCAAAATTCCAGTTGGGATTATTTGATGATCCATACAAATATTGCAGTCTTGAAAGGGCTAAACAAGAAACATATACTCAAAAAAACAGAGATTATGCTCGACTCGTAGGTGCAGAATCTATGGTTTTACTTAAAAATAAAAATCAACTGTCGCCTCTAAAAAAATCTGGGACAATTTCAGTTATAGGACCTTTAGCTAAAGCCAGCAATAATATGCCTGGAACATGGAGTGTTTCTACAGATCACGAAAAAGCCATTTCGGTTTGGGATGGTCTAAAAGAGTCTGTTGGCGATCAAGTTAATTTATTATATGCCAAAGGAAGTAACATCACTAAAGACTTAGATTTAGAAAAACGGGTTACGATGTTTGGCAAAGATATTCCAAGAGATGGTAGAACAGATCAACAACTTTTAAATGAAGCTATAGCTGTTGCCAATAAATCAGACGTTATTATTGCGACTATAGGTGAGTCTTCAGAATTTAGTGGTGAAAGTAGCAGTAGAACAAATTTAAAAATACCTGATGTGCAAAAAGATTTACTAAACGCACTGCTTAAAACTGGTAAACCAGTTGTATTGGTACTTTTTACTGGCAGACCCCTAAATATAGTAGAAGAAAATAAAAAAGTACCAGCAATTTTAAACGCTTGGTTTCCAGGTAGTGAAGCTGGCTTATCGATTTCTGATGTGCTGTTTGGGGATGTTAATCCATCGGGAAAACTAACAATGACATTCCCAAGAAATGTCGGTCAGCTACCATTATTTTACAATCACAAAAATACAGGACGACCTTTGGGTAATTCGGAAGGGAAGTTCGAAAAATTTAAATCTAATTACTTAGATGTTCGTAACGAACCTTTATATCCTTTTGGATATGGTTTAAGTTACACAACATTTAAATATGGGGATTTAACTTTAGATAAAACATCGATTACAAAAAACGACGAATTAAAAGTATCAGTAGATATTACAAATACTGGAGATTATGATGGCAAGGAAATCGCACAACTTTACATTAGAGATGTTGTAGGCACGGTCACTAGACCCGTTAGAGAGCTTAAAGGCTTCCAAAAAATATTTATAAAAAAAGGTGAAACTGTAACGGTTACCTTTAATATTTCGGTTGAAGATTTAAAATTCTACAACTCTAATTTAGATTTTGTTGCTGAACCTGGAGTATTCCAAGTAGCTATAGCACCGAGTTCAGATTTTGAATTTAAGAAATCCTTCGAACTAATAGATTAAATATAATTAGGGAATTCTCATCCTACTATAAGCTGATATTTCAGTAAAATTTTAATTGAAAAACTAAATGAAATTTGTAATAAACATATTTGTATTCTTGTTTGTGTTATCCCTTTCAGCACAAAACAAAGCCACATACACCTATGCCATAAAAGGAAAAGACACCTTAAAATTAGATGTTTACACACCAGAAAATATCAAAAAAACAGACACTTTACCTGTTTTGCTTTGGATGCACGGTGGCGGATTTGCTGTTGGTCATAGAGATTACATAGACGATAAAAATTTAGTAAAATATGCGACCAAAGAGCAGAATTATATTGGTATTTCCATTTCATACAGATTACTAAGAAAAGGCACAAAGACAGGTTTTGGTTGCGATTGTAGCAAAGATGAAAAGTTAGAAACTTTTAAACAAGTAGCTATCGATTATATGGATGTCGCTAAATATGTGGTAGAACACGCTAATAAACTTCAAGTCGATACAACTAAAATCATTGCTGGTGGTAGTAGTGCTGGTGCCGAAGGCATCCTTAATGCAGTTTTTATGCGTGAGTATTTTATAGATAATGCTGAGGCGTATAGCAACGTAAAATTTGCAGGTGCTTTTTCTTGTGCTGGTGCCATTGTAGATGCTAGTTATATAACGCCAGACAATGCAGTACCAACAGTGTTGTATCACGGCACAAAAGACCAGCTGGTACCATACGGAAATGCACCACATCATTATTGTGCACCAACAAAAGATGGCTACCTAATGTTAGATGGTTCTAAGATTATTGCCGATAAATTAGAGGATTTTGAAACATCTTTCTATTTTAATATTGTGAAAGACGCAGGTCACGAAATTTCCAGAATTCCGTATGAAGAATTAGACATTGTGTTCAATTTTTTTGAACGTACAGTGCTTAATGATGAAGTGATTCAAACTATAATCATAAAAACTAAACAGTAATGCGATATTTTTTTTTCATACTAATCACATTTTTAACGCTTCAATCTTGTAAAGATACTAAGTCAGAAGCTGTGAGTTTGAGTGAAGTTGAGAGCTCAAAACGACCAAATATCATTTACATAATGGCAGACGATCACGCAGACAAGCCATTAGTGCGTATGGTCATCCTATTGGGCGATTAGCACCAACGCCAAACATAGATAGATTAGCTACAAACGGTGCAATCTTTAAAAACAATTTTTGCACCAATTCTATTTGTGGGCCAAGTCGTGCTGTGGTTTTAACAGGAAAGCATAGCCATATTAACGGTTTCAGAATGAATGGCGAGCGTTTTGATGGCTCACAACAAACGCTTCCGAAATTGCTAAAAGAAGCTAATTACAACACTGCAATTGTGGGTAAATGGCATTTGCACGGTTATCCTGAAGGATTTGACCATTGGAATATTTTAAACGACCAAGGACACTATTACAACCCACAGTTTATCAAAATTCAGGATACGGTTCATATCAACAAAAAACACATTGATACCACAGCACATTGGACGACAAAATTGCCAGATACAACCGTTGTAAAAGGTTACGTAACCGACTTAATCACAGAATATGCAATAGATTATATTGATGAAAAGAAAAACAGTGACCAACCATTCTTTTTAATGGTACATCACAAAGCACCACATCGTAATTGGATGCCAGCATTGCGTCACATCAATAAGTACGATTCGGTTCAATTTCCATTACCAGACACCTATTTTACAACCCACGACAATTCTACAGCATCAAAAGAGCAATTACAAACTATATATCGTGATATGTACGAAGGTCACGACCTAAAAATGACCAAAAAGAAAGGTAGTCCAGAATTGGCTTGGAATCCTTGGAAAACTGATTTTGAACGAATGACACCAAAACAACGTGCCGCTTGGGATAAAGCCTATCAGCCAAAAAATGATGCCTTTCACAAAGCCAACTTATCTGGTAAAGCACTAGCTCAATGGAAAGGTCAGCGCTATTTACAAGAATATTTATCAACCATTGCATCTGTAGACGAAGGTGTTGGTGTGCTTTTAGATTATTTGGAAGCTAACGGATTAACCGAAAATACAATTGTAGTATACACTTCAGATCAAGGATTTTATCTGGGCGAAAAAGGTTGGTTTGATAAGCGTTTTATGTACGAAGAGTCTTTAAAAATGCCATTATTAATACAATATCCTAAAAAAATTAAACCAGGTACTGTAGTTGAAGGTTTAACTCAAAACCTAGATTTTGCCGAAACGTTTTTAGATTTTGCTGGTGTTAAAATTCCAGACGATATGCAAGGAAAATCTTTTGCAGGTTTATTAGATGGAACAGAAAATGACGACGATTTTAGAGATGCGATTTACTATCATTATTACGATTATCCCGCATTTCATATGGTGAAAAAAATGTATGGTGTGCGAACCAAACGTTATAAGTTAATTCACGTGTACGACGATATTGACGAATGGGAATTATACGATTTGCAAACCGATCCAAAAGAATTAACTAATCTTATTGATGACGCAAGTTACGACGAGATTGAAACAAAACTAAGAACACGTTTAGCCGAATTGCAACAACAATATAAGGTTACCGAAAAAGAGTTTGAAAAAGCACTTAAAGAAAAAATAGATAGAGCCTACAAGCAATTTGAAAAATTAAGAGGCAACACAGGTTCAGAATATCATCATCATTAAAATTGTAAATATGAAATATTTTAAAATCATCTTAATCAATTTACTTTTCATATCCTGCAAAGACACTTCTGATAGTGGCTTAGCTCATCAAGAGCAATCAGTTAAAACTGAGAAACGAAATTATAAAACCTATTGCAATCCTGTTGATATAGACTATTCATACATGTCGCACTACAGAGCTAAAAACAAGGTTTCCTATCGTTCTGGTGCAGACCCGGCAGTTGTAAATTTTAAAGGAAGATACTATATGTTCGTGACACGTTCTCATGGCTATTGGTCTTCTGATGATATGCTAAACTGGACCTTTATTAGACCACAAAGTTGGTATTTTAAAGGGAGTAACGCCCCAGCAGCCGCTGTAAAAGATGGAAAAATAATTGTCTATGGTGATCCCTCTGGTCGTGGGCCAATTATAGAAACAGACAATCCCGAATTAGGCGATTGGAAAACTAATTTCGCAGTGCTAAATCCACCTGGTGGCATTCAAGATCCCGACTTGTTTGTAGATGATGACGGGAAGGTGTACTTGTATGAAGAGTCTTCAAACAAATGGCTAATTCGGGTCGTAGAACTCGATCCAGACAATTATTATGTGCCTATGGGCGAGCAGAAAGATCTATTCACTCTTCATCCCGATAAGTATGGCTGGGAACGTTTTGGACAAGATCATAAATCAGATTTAGAGCCCTATTTAGAAGGACCTTGGATGGTAAAACATAAGGACACTTATTATTTGGAATATGGCGCACTGTGCACGCAATGGAATGTGTACGCCGATGGGGTTAGAACTAGTAAAAGTCCGTTTGGACCCTTTGAATATGCACCTTACAATCCAATTTCTTATAAGCCAGGCGGATTTTTAAAAGGTTCTGGGCACGGCAGTACAGTAAAAGACAACCAAGGTAATTATTGGCATTACGCTACTATGGCTATTTCGGTAAATTATAAGTTTGAACGCAGAATCGGTATATAGCCCGCAGGCTTTGAGGAGAACGATCAGATGTATGTGAACACCGCTTATGGAGATTATCCACATTTTTTACCAGACACCAAAGTAGATAATCATAAAGAACGTTTTACAGGCTGGATGTCGCTATCGTACAATAAACCCGTAAAAACCAATTCGCCTTTAGTCACTAAAGAAATTAACGTGGTAGATGAAAGTGATAGCGGCTACATGTTGGAACAAATTAAAGAATTTGACATTGCTAAAATTAATGACGAAGAAATCCGATCTTATTGGGTGTCTGAAGCCAATAATGATTCTATCTACGTTAAAGTTGATTTAGAACAAAAAATGAAGGTAAAAGCCATTCAAATTAACTTTCAAGATTTTAATAGTGATATCTATGGAAGACCAGACGATTTAAAACAACAGTTTGTCATTGAAAGTTCTTTAGATGGAAAAGCTTGGGGCATCATTTCAGATTATTCTGAAAATACTCGCGATATGCCTCATGGTTATATTGAGTTGAAAAATCCGGTGGATGCGAGATATATCAGATACAACCATGTGTATTGTACCAACAAATATTTGTCTATTTCAGAATTTAGAATTTTTGGAAATGGTTATGAAGCGAAACCTGAAACACCTTCAAATTTTGCTGTGAAGCGACAAGCCGATCGAAGAAATGCCAATTTAACCTGGGATAAAGTTGAAAATGCTACGGGCTATGTGATTTATTGGGGTATTTCAAAAGATAAACTTAATCTTTCGGCCTTAATGTATGATACCCCAAATTACGAGCTTAGAGCACTAACGGCTGACCAATCCTATTATTACCAAGTTGAAGCCTTCAATGAAAATGGAATTTCAACAAAAAGCGACATTTTATACACCGAATAAAACTAATATCATGAAACATCTATTTATCATCTGTTTTGCCATTTCCAGTTTTGGATTTGCTCAAAATTATTCGATAATGTCTTACAACATTAAGTTAGATTATCCTAAAGAAGGTAAAGACAGTTGGACAAACCGCAAGCCTTTTATGACTAATCAAATTAAATTTTATGAACCAGATGTTTTAGGTGTTCAAGAAGCTCTGCCTAACCAAATGAAAGATTTAGATAGTTTATTAACTGACTATAGTTTTGTTGGTGTAGGAAGAGATAATGGTAAAAACGAAGGTGAATTTTCGGCTATATTTTATAAAAATGATAAATTACAAGTTATAGAGTCTTCAACATTTTGGTTATCACAAACACCTAATCAGGTTAGTATGGGCTGGGACGCCGTTTGTAATCGTGTGTGTATTTATGCTTTGTTTCAACATAAAAAAACAAAAGAAAAATTCTGGGTTTTTAATACACATTTTGATCACGTTGGAAAAGAAGCTCGTTCAAAAAGTGCTATTTTGATTCTTAAAAAAATAAAAACCTTTAATAAAGAAAGCTTCTCTGTATTTTTAACTGGTGATTTTAATATGGAGCCAAATCACGAAAGTATTGATTATATCACTCAAACTTTAAAGGATTCTAAAACAATTTCCAAAATAGACTTTGATCCAGAAGGTACCTTTAATGGTTTTAATTTTGACCAACCCGTAACTAAAAGAATTGATTATGTTTTCGTTTCAGATGACGTTAAAGTAAATAAATACGCAGCGTTAAGTGATAATTGGAATTTACAATATCCATCAGATCATCTGCCAGTTTATATAGAAGTTACCCTAACTAAACATCTGAATGGTGAATAAAAAATGCTCATAATTGAGGCATTTTTGCCATTATTCAATAGGAATTTTCCTGTTGAATAATTCGGGTTAATCTTAATCAGTCAAAATGTACTATCCTAAAGTAACTTTGATTTGTTTGATGCGTTTTTCGTCTATGACTTCGGCTACAAAACGAAAAGTTTCAAACTTAATTTCCTGATTTTTCTTCGGAAAGCCTTTTGTGATTTCTAACAAAAACCCAGCTATAGTTTCAGCATCGCCGCGTTTCTCTTCAAACATTTCAATTGTTTCTTCGCTTAATTTCAAAATTTGATAAAAGTCTTTCATCGAGGTCTTTCCTTCAAAGACATAAGTTTTGCTGTCAATTTTAGAATAAATAATGTCTTCATCATCAAACTCATCACTGATATCGCCGACAATTTCTTCAATGATATCTTCAAGCGTGATTAAGCCACTTGTCCCGCCGTATTCATCAACAACTATGGCAAGGTGATTTTTTTGTGCTTTGAACTCGTTGAGCAAGTCGTCTAACTTTTTGTTTTCAGGGACAAAATAAGGTTCGCGTAATAAGCTTTGCCATTTAAAAGAAGATTTGTCAAGGTAAGGCAGAAATCTTTGATATATAAAATCCCGATGACATTATCTATATCGTCTTTATAAACTGGAATTCTAGAATAACCTTGGTCATTAATAAGTGCTATGATGTCTTTAAAACTTTCTTCATAATTTAAAGCAAAAATATCTAAACGCGGTTTCATCACTTCTTTGGCATCTATGTTTCCAAAAGAAACAATCCCTTTTAAAATCTTTTTTTCATCCGTTGAGGTTTCACTTTCTCTGGTAAGTTCTAACGCGTGAGAAAGCTGATCAACACTCAAATTGGGCTTTTGCTGACTTAATTTAGATTGAATGAGGTTGCTAAAACTGCGTAAAGGCAAACTTGCAGGACTTAAAATTTTGTCTAAAACCAAAAGCGGATACGCCATGAAATGAGAAAATTTTACACGATTTCGATTGGCATATACCTTTGGAAAAATTTCACCAAATAGCAATAATAAAAAAGTAACGATTACAATGTCTATTATAAACACTAAACTTACACCTGCAATATACAAATCATTTGACGGTCTAAATAAATGGCTTATAGAACTGTAAAGCAGAACAATAGCTATATTGATAAAGTTATTAGCAATGAGAATAGTGACTAATAATTTTTTGGGCTTGTCAAGTAATTTGACTAAAATCTTTTCTTGACTGCTCATTTTGTTTTCGTCAACTTCAAAATCTGAAGGTTTTAGCGAAAACAAAGCCACTTCAGAACCTGAAATCAATGCTGAACATAAAAGTAATACTATGATTAGAACTATTCCTGTGATTTCAGGTAAGGTCAATTGAACGAAAAGTATTGAACTAAAGGGTTCGGATTCCAACAATTTGGATTTTAGAAATTAAAAGGGCAAATCATCATCCTGATTTTCATCAGGTTCAGCCACTTGTTGTGGATCTTTAGCTTGCGGTTTGGGTTGAGTAGCTTGCGTTGTGGTAGATTGCCCTGATTTATCTTTTGGGGTTAAAAAAGTAAAATCTGTGCATTGTATCTCAGTAGAATATCTGTCAATACCTTTGTCATCTGTCCATTTACGGGTTTTTATTCGCCCTTCAATATAAACTTTATCACCTTTTTTGAGATATTTTTCGCAAATTTCGGCGGCTTTATTACGCACAACGATATTGTGCCATTCAGTATTGCTTACACGCTCGTTGGTGTTTTTGTTGACATATTCTTCGTTAGTAGCCACTGGAAAACGACCTATACAATTGTTGTCATCAAAATAATGCATTTTCACATCATCACCTGTGTGTCCAATCAACATAACTTTGTTTAAGGTTCCTGTAGCCATAATATTTTATTTTAAGTAGTAAAAGTAATAAAATTTTAGTTTTCTAAAATATGTTCATTTAGAAATTTATCAATCAAAATTGATACAGCAAATTTACGAATAGATTTAGAATTGACCGCTTTATAATGTTTAAGATTAAATTTATCAAACTTCTCAGGGCATTTAATTAACCAAAAATCAGCATAAATATCTCGGTGGGTCAATATGTGTTTGTAGGTTTTTTGATTGATTTTTATCGGTTTGATTTGAGTAGAAATATTTAACCTTTCAAATAATTGGTGATTCAAAACGGCTTTAGAATTGGCTTTGTTTTGTGTTTCTACTAAGGGAAATTCATAAAGTTTTTGCCAAATATCATTACCCAAACGCTGATTGATTAATATTTCGCCGTCGGGAGATTGAAAAATGATATAGTTCAAATAACGCTTCCGACGTTTTAGTTTTTTAAGTTTTACGGGTAAGGATTTGATTTTTTTTTGCTGAAAAGCCACGCAAGATAAATTCAAACGGCAAAACATACAATCTGGCGACTTAGATTTGCAAACCATAGCTCCATATTCCATTATAGCTTGATTGTGTTGTGCTGGTTTTTTTTGGTCTAAAACTTCATTAGCTTTAGATTTAAATATCTTAATGCCTTCTGTTGAATTTACAGGGGTTTCTATACCAAAATATCTTGACAAAACCCGATAAACATTTCCGTCCAAAACCGCAACGGGTTCATCGTAAGCAAAAGAGGCAATAGCAGCGGCATGGTATATTCACCAACACCTTTTAGTTTTAATAATTCTTTATAAATTTTAGGAAATTTGCCATCGCATTCATTTGAAATATATTTTGCTGTAAAATGAAGATTTCTAGCCTAGAATAATAACCCAAACCTTGCCACATTTTCATAACAACATCTTCATCAGCTTCAGCCAATTGATGCACATTAGGGAATGTTTTTATAAACCTTTGGTAGTATGGCAAGCCTTGTTTGACTTGTGTTTGCTGTAAAATGATTTCACTCAACCAAATTTTATAAGGATCTTTTGTATTTCGCCACGGCAAATCACGTTTATGCTCTTGATACCAAAAGGTGATGGCTTCCGAAAAAAACTGATTTAAAGAAATAATACCACATTTAAAACTTATTATGCAAACATAATAAACTATTCAGTTGAATAATTGAATATTAAATGATTATATTTGCATCCTTAATTTTTTAAACAAAACACCTGAGTTATGACAAAAGCAGATTTAGTAAACACCATTTCGGAGAGATTAGGTTTAGAAAAAAATGAAGTTCAATCTACTATAGAAGCCTTTATGGACGAAGTAAAAGGTTCTCTCAAAAGCGGTGAAAACGTTTATTTAAGAGGTTTTGGAAGCTTTATTATCAAAACAAGAGCCGAAAAAACAGGTCGAAATATTTCAAAAAACACCAGTATCATTATTCCAGCGCACAACATTCCAGCGTTTAAACCCGCTAAAACATTTGTTGATAGTGTAAAAGAAAACGTAAAAGTTAAGTAAAAACGAATTAAAAAAAATTATTTATGCCAAGCGGAAAAAAAAGAAAAAGAGCAAAGGTTGCTAACCACAAAAGAAAAAAACGCAGCCGTGCCAACAGACATAAGAAAAAATAAATCTTATCAATTACAAGTTCTTTGACAACGATGCTATGTTAGTAAAACATTAAGCATCTTCATCCCGTTATGACTTATCAAAACTAAGTATAACAAAAAGTTTAACAAATTCTCAAACCATTTTGAGAGCTAAATCCAATACGCATGAACAAAGAATTAATTATTCAATCCAGTTCTAATGCTGTAGATTTTGCCTTACTCAAAGATGGCAAACTTGTTGAATTACATAAAGAAAACGAAGACACAAAATTTCTTGTTGGCGACATTTTTTTAGCTGATGTAAGAAAAGCCCTCGGTGGTCTCAACGCTGCATTTGTCAACGTAGGCTACGAAAAAGACGGTTTCTTACACTATCACGATTTAGGACCGCAGATCAAAACCATGATTCAATTTACCAAAAAATTAAAATCTGGTAAATTACGCAACTACGACCTAAGTGATTTTCACAACGAAAAAAATATCGACAAAAACGGAAGCATTACCGATGTTATTCACCCCAATCAATCTATATTAGTGCAAGTTACTAAAGAGCCTATATCAACAAAAGGGCTGAGATTGAGCAGTGAACTTTCTCTCGCTGGACGCTATATTGTGCTTGTTCCTTTTTCAGAACGTATTTCTATTTCTCAAAAAATAGAAAGTGCAGAAGAAAAAGACAGACTCAAGCGACTCATAAAAAGTATCAGACCTAAAGGCTTTGGTATCATAGTCAGAACAGTAGCCGACGGCAAGAAAGTAGCCGATATCGATAATGATTTACAAAATTTGATGAACCGCTGGAAAGCCATGTGCAAAAAAGTCAGTAGAGTTCAAAAACTTCCGTCAAAAGTTCTGGGAGAACTCAACAAAACTTCATCTCTTTTAAGAGATATTTTCAATGACTCATTCACCTCAATTTGTATTGACGATGAAGCCCTTTACACCCAAGTCAAAGATTATGTCGGTGAAGTTGCCCCAGACAAAGAATCTATCGTAACACTTTATAATTCTAAAGTTCCCATTTTTGAAAAGTATAATATTGAGCGTCAAATCAAAACCTCTTTCGGCAAAACGGTTACCATGACCAAAGGTGCCTATCTCGTCATAGAACACACAGAAGCTATGCACGTCATAGACGTCAACAGTGGCAACCGAAGCAATAAAGCCAAAAGTCAAGAAGACACCGCTTTGCAAGTTAACCTCATCAGTGCAGTAGAAATCGCCAGACAACTTCGCCTCAGAGATATGGGCGGTATCATAGTGGTCGATTTTATAGACATGCACGATGCCGAAAACCGCAAAAAATTATACAACACATTGGTAGATGAAATGAGTGACGACAGAGCAAAACACAAAATTTTGCCACCAACCAAATTCGGTTTGGTACAAATCACTCGCCAACGTGTAAGACCCGAGTTAGACATCAAAACCCGCGAAAAAAATCCTAATGACAATGGAGAAGTCGAAGCTCCAGTAGTTGTCCTCAACAAACTACAAACCGACCTTCAAAAACTCATTAAGAAAAATCACAAAAACCTCACCCTTTCGGCACATCCTTTTATAGCGACTTATCTCACAAAAGGATTACCATCGCCGAGAAGCAAATGGTTTTTTGATTATAAACGCTGGGTCAAAATTCAACCTCGAGACGCTTACACTTATCTGGAATACCATTTTCACGATAAAGACGGCAACATCATCAATGCCTAAATCTACATACAAACCCTGTTCTACACAGAACGGGGTTTTTTTATGTCCAGAAATTTTATCTAATCAAAAGTGACATTATATGAGTTAGAATAGAAAAAAATGGATCTACAAAAATTTATCATAAGATTTATATGCATAGACTTTTTTGTTGAAGCCTGTCCTGAGCACAGTTGAAGGGTTTTGGGCGATGCAAAAAAGAAAAGAATGAACCTTGTAATTATTTAAAAATGTGTATAGTCATCGGTAGTGTCTCAACATTTATCGTCAGGATGTATTGAGTTGTGGGCTTCCGTCGCTCCAAAGTCGCATCGGCGGGCTTTCGGCAGTCGCTTTGCCACACTTATAGCGTGGCAAGAGCTCCAACAATGCCTCAATCCCTAAGCCAAAGAAAAATCACCAAAAGCAGTGAGATTAGCCCTTAAAATTACCAATATTTTAATAAAGCATAAAGCTCTAAAGATTTTAAGATTGTATTTTTGCAACCACAATGAAAATTAATATGAGTTTATTTCATACCATCCCAATAAAAGCAATAAATCAACAGACCGATAAAGCCATTAAAATTACATTTGATATCCCTGATAACCTAAAATCAGAATTTCAATACAAGCCAGGTCAATACCTTACGCTATCGGCAAACATTGATAACGAAGATATTAGACGTTCATATTCTATCTGTTCAGCACCAAACGAAGACCTGAGTATTGTTGTTAAAGCTATACCTGATGGTGTGTTTTCAAATTATGCTATTAAAAACCTTAACGTTGGCGATAACATTCAGGTAATGCCACCAGAAGGTCATTTTACCCTATCATCTGATGCATCAGCAAATTATTGTGCCTTTGTTGCAGGTAGTGGTATCACGCCTGTGATGTCTATCTTAAAAAGCGTGCTACAAACTCAAAATGATTCTAAATTTCTTTTAGTTTACGGAAACAAATCACCTCAAGAAACTATTTTCTTTAATGAAATACTCGACCTTAAAAAAGACTATCCCGAACAATTTTTTGTAGAAAATATCTACAGCCAAACCCGTGAAGACGATGCTCATTTCGGTCGAATAGAAAAGCCAACAATCAATTATGCTTTAAAGAATAAATATAGCGGAATTGACTTTTCTGAATACTTTTTATGTGATTCAGAACCTATGATTGAACACGTTCAAGAAGTTTTAAAAGAAAACGGCATCAAAGATCAGCAAATCAAATACGAATTGTTTTATTCAGAAAAAGAAGCCGAAACAATCGCTCATTCCGAAGGCAAAACTAAACTCAAAATCATCGTTGACGATGAAGAATACGAATTGGTAATGAATCAAGACGACGTGATTCTTGACGCAATATTAGAGCAAGATATAGACGTACCATATTCTTGTCAAGGTGGCATTTGTAGCTCGTGTCTTGCCAAAATCAAAACAGGTAAAGCACAGATGCGTAAAAACCAAATCTTAACCGACGACGAAGTCGCTCAAGGTCTTGTTTTGACCTGTCAAGCTCAACCTCAAACTCCAGAAGTGGTTGTGGACTATGATGATATTTGAAAATTTATAGTTACTTTTACAAAAAAGAAAATTTATGATTAGAAGTTTTTGGGACGAAGAATGGAAAACCATTGAATTTGACGATGATATAGCCGATGATGAACATTTTAAAATCTCTAATTATGGTAGGATTATCAATTGTAAAGGGAAAGAAGAAATATTGGTTAAAAGATCTTATATCAACGGTTATGAAAATTTAAGAGTCAAGCTAAAACGCAACGGCAAAAAATCAGGTCGGTATGTGCACAAGCTTGTCGCTCAACATTTTTTAGAGCAAGGTGATGGTGTTTATGTTATACATCTGAATTATGACAAAACAGACAATCACGTTAGAAATCTAAAATGGGCTACCAAAGAAGAAAAAGAAAATCACCAGTTTAGCAATCCCGAGCATAAGAAAAGACCTATATCTAAAAAAATAAGAAACTCAAAACTTACCGAAACCCAAGTTATCCGACTTAAACGAAAAATTCACGACCCCAACCGACGTACCAGAATTAAACTGATAGCTAAAGAATTTGGTATTTCAGATATGCGACTTTACAGAATTAAAAATGGTGAAAACTGGGGTCATGTTGATTATTAGTCTAAAACAAAAATTATTGGTAATCCATACAGCACATTGACATTTTTGCCACCAACTTGTCCAGGTATCATTTGTGGTATGCTTTTGATAACGCGTATAGCTTCTTCTTCAAGTTTTTGGTGTGGTGCTCTAGCTCTTACATTTACTATTTTACCCGTTTTATCAATGGTAAACTGAACGCTCACTCGTTGCTTGCCAGATAGACCAAGTTCTTTGCCTAAACCTTTGTCAAAGTTGGTATTGACATGAGTTGCGATAAATTCACTGACACATTCTTTTAATGCTTTATTGGTTTTACCACTACAGGATGACGGATGTGGAACTTTGTCTAACGAGGCGAATGGGACTTTTGAGCTTTCTCCACCAAGCTCTTGAACCTCAGTTCGCTTTTCAATTCTACTATTTCTCATGATGTCTTCAAGTGTTAAAGCCACTTTTTTTAAACCCTCAGATTGATTAATTTCTTGATCAATGGCTTTTTGATAGTCACCATCTTCTTTATATTCTGAAGATAGTTTTAACATACCTATGATTAAAGCAACTTGGGCTTCTTCATCTTCAGTATATTCATCTTTAATGTCTAAATCGTAAGAATTAAGCAAACTATTCAAATCAGGTTTATCATCCAATTTATCAAATAAGTTAGGTTCTCCTTTAAAAACTTTATCAAAAAACTCTTGTTGATTTTTGTTTGAAATTTCTGACTCTAACATTTTATCTTGAGTGCAAGAAAAAATAACAGCAAGACAAATAACTGGAAGAATAAAAAGATACTTTATTCGTTTTGACTGGGTTTTGTGTAACATTTTGATACGATTTTTGAGATTAGAAGAATGGTTAAATGAATTGACAAATGAAATATTTTGACAACCAAAATTTTGATTGAGTAAAGCATTAATGTACTTTGTTTTTGAAGTATTTTGGGTAACTAAACAATCGGCTTCAAACTCGTGAATTTGTCTGAGTTGTTTTTTATAAATATAAATTAATGGATTAAACCATAGAACAAATTGCATCAGCTCAAGTGCAATTATATCCCATGAGTGTTTTAGTCTTAAATGTTGAAATTCGTGCTCTAAAACCACATTGCGTTGAGATTCTGACATTTGATCGCCTAAATAAATACGATTCCAAAACGAAAAGGCTAATGTTGAGTTTTGCAAAATCACGACTTTCTTACCTTTATAAGATGACTGACTTTGGGTCTGTAAATATTTAAAAAAATCTCTGTTTCTTATGAGAAACCATATGCTGTAAAAGATAAGTCCTAGGCTATAGAATAAAAAGTAATAACTCCACCTAAAACCTGATGATGTTGATAAATCAGACGTTAGTGCCTCAGTATTCTCAGAGCTTTGAATGCTTATATTGATAGGTTGTAGCCACTGCACATATATTTTGTTGATGTCAATTGGATAGATATTTCCAAAACTTAACAATGGTAAAACCAAAGAAACTCCCAAACTCATCAGTAAATACAAACGGTTGATTTTAAACAGAGGTTCTGACTTCAACAGCTGATATAAACCGATAAATAACAGCTGATAAACAAACATTTCGATGCAGTAATTAATCATTGTTTTGAGATTTTAGTTCTTTTAAAATAGCTTCTAATTCTCTGGTACTTAAGTCGTTTTTTTGCACAAAAAACGAGACCATGTTTTTAAACGATCCTTCAAAATAGGTGTTGGCTAAACGCTGAGTAGTAGAAGTTTTGTAATTATCTTCGCTCACTTTTGGAAAATAAATATGACCTCGCCCCTGTTTTTTATAATCTACAAAACCCTTCTGCTCAAGTATCCGAACAATAGTCGAAACTGTATTGTAAGCGGGTTTTGGCTCTGGCATATGGTCTATAATAGACGATACATTTGCCTCTTGTAGTTGCCATAGAATACGCATAATTTCACTTTCAGCTTTAGTTAGTGGTTTCATTTGACATATGATTTTAGATTACAAATATAACTAAATATTTAGTTTAAACTAATAAATTAGTTATAATTTTTAAAATTTTAAGAAATCGCACTACCTACTTTGGGGTTTTTTCTTGAGTCATCTGTTTTTACCATAGGAAAACCAATAAAAATCATATCGAGATGTTATCTTTGAATCCATAATGTCAAACACAAAAACTTATACTCAACTCATCAAAGCTGAAGCCAAGCGTTTGGGATTTTTGTCCTGTGGTATGAGTAAAGCTGAATTTTTAGAAGAAGAAGCTCCACGTCTTGAGCATTGGCTCAACAACAATATGCATGGCGAAATGCAATATATGGAAAATCATTTTGACAAACGCCTTGACCCAACTAAATTGGTAGAAGGCTCAAAAAGTGTCGTTTCATTATTGTTTAATTATTATCCTGAAAAACAGCAAAAGGGAGATACTTATAAAATCAGCAAATACGCTTATGGAGAAGACTATCACTTCGTTATCAAACGCAAACTCAAATCTCTTTTAAAGTATATTCAAGCAGAAATTGGCGAGGTTCATGGTCGTGCTTTTGTTGATTCAGCACCCGTTTTAGACAAAGCTTGGGCAGTGAGAAGCGGTTTAGGATGGATGGGAAAACACAGCAATGTATTAACCAAATCTAAGGGTTCATTTTACTTTATCGCCGAGTTGATTATTGATTTAGAATTAGAATACGACACGCCTGTAACAGAACATTGCGGGAGTTGCACCGCTTGTATTGATGCTTGTCCAACAGACGCTATTGTCGAGCCTTATGTGGTTGATGGCAGTAAATGTATTTCGTATTTTACCATTGAACTTAAAGACGATTTACCAACAAGTTACAAAGGACAATTTGACGATTGGATGTTTGGCTGTGATGTGTGTCAAGATGTTTGTCCGTGGAATAAGTTTAGCAAAAGCCATAACGAACCACTTTTCAATCCTGATGATCGCCTTTTGAATTTCGATAAGCAAGATTGGGAAGACATAACTGAAGAAGTCTTTCAAGATATTTTCAAAAAATCTGCCGTTAAGCGAACGAAATATTCGGGATTGAAGCGCAATATTGAGTTTTTAGATAAAAAGCTCAAAAAGGAATAAACATTTATAATACTTTAACTATCAAATTAAATGATTATAATATCTATTAAACAAAAAAATCAAAGTCAATATGTTAATAAAGAAATATTGTTCATAAATAATACACCCATCAAAATTAATTAATCTCAGATAATTTTTGCTTTAGTTCTTTTATCTCGATTTCCAGCTTTTCAATATATTTGCGTTGGCTCTCTAGTATATATTCGGGTTTGGTGTAAATATTATTGGTGCCATTAATAAGACCAACAGCTTGATCTTTACAAATAAAAACCTGTTTTCTATCATCTTCATAGATATCTTCGAGAGGAATTTGAAGAAAATCTGCTATTTTAACCCATTCTTCGTCTCTAATCCCTAAAACTCCTTTTTCTTTACGGCTATAATTAGAAACGCCCATACATAAGACATCAGCGATTTCTTTTTGAGTAGCACCTTTTTCTTTTCTAGCTTTAATGAGCTTTTGTTTTATCATAATTGATGATATTTGCACAAATATGCAAATTATTTGCAAATAAATTACAGTGATTTTAGGTTAAAGAATATTTGATTTGTATGAAACTTTTTATTAACCTTTAAAATTTAAAACAATGAGTAAATTAAGTTTAGACGCCTTAGCGCAAAGAGCAGACCAAATTGCCTCTGAGGATTTGTTAAATTCGATTAATGGAGGTACTGAGAATGATTGTCATGATAATAATTCAAATGATAATACAACTGAAACAAGAGAAGTTCAAGTTGATAATACTGAAGTAGCTAAGCCCCATTACAAGCATGATTCAGGGCCACAGTAAACTGTTATGTAATAGTAATATTGAAGTAATGAGTTTCATCACTTCAATATTACTATATTTAAATTTTCTAATAGAATTATGATCAAAATTTTTAAATATGTATTATTATCATCATTGTTCATATTCATAACTGATGATTTTGACTCCTGTCCTAGTTCGCAAGATGAAAAGATAGTATTATCAATAGATTACCAAGTTTATAATCAATTGAACACTTACAAAGAATTAGAAGGTTTAAAAAATTTTCTTGAAGAATATTTTAATGCTGAAAGCTACGAAGAGATAAAGAGTTTCTGGATAACTAAAGATACGGATAAAATCAGCTATCAACACGATATAATTAATAAAAATCTTCAAAAACACTATCCATATTATAAGCCAACTTTATATGCCATTGAAAAACTAAAGAAAAATAATTTTTTATTGAAAATTTCTCTCATTGGAAATCCAGAAGGCTTCAACTCAATATTGGCGTCTCATAATCTTAGGATTAGGCACACTGAAGATAACTGCTTTAAATTAGTCAACATACCAAATGAGAAATTGAAAAAAATGAATAAATTTTCATATGGAAATGTTACTTTTTATACACCAAATAAAGAATCAGACCATGATGACATAAGCAAACATGTAAAATTTGAGCACAAGCTAGTTGATTTTTTTGAAGTTGAATTAGAAAATTACAGTATAGTTAAATTTAAAAATACTAAAGAGTTGTACAACTTTTTAGGTTTTGACTACCATGATGCTATGTATCTAAACGAAAGTTATGGTGGGATGTATATACCATATGATAAAATTCTTTTAAATGGTAATAATTCAGTTTTTTACCCACATGAGTTAACACATTTATATTCAAGTAAAAAAATTAAAGTAAAAAATAATTTAATTGACGAGGGTTTCGCAACATTTATAGGTGGTTCTTTAGGGTTTGATTATACATATCATATTAAAAATTTACAGAAATATTTTACAAGTAAAGATGACAAATTAATGGACTTTATCTTGGATCAAGAACTTTATAATAAATTAATAGGCAAAAGTTCTACAGTAAAATATTCTGTAGGTTCTTTTTTATGTCATGTAATATATAAGCATAAAAATAGAGAAGGTGTTATGAGTCTATTAGAGACTGGAAAATCCCCGGCAGACCTCCATAATAATTTAAAAAATCTGTTAAATTTAAACGAAAATGATTTAGAAAATTTTCTTGAAAGTGAATTAAGAAAATTTACTAAGGGGTTTGACGTTTTAAGTTAATTTATTCTTAACTATTTAATATATTTGCACAATATTCAAATAATCTACAAGTAACTTAAACTAGATTTTAGGTTAAGGATTGTTTAATTTGTACAAAAACTTTTTATTAACCTTTGAAATCTAAAACAATAAGTAAATCAAATTTAGACGCTTTAGCGCAAAGAGCAAACCAAATTACTATTAGGATATATTAAATTCAATTAAATGGAGGTAATGAGAATTGTTGCTATGAAGTTGAGCCTATGCCTAGGGACACAACAATAGACGATCTTGTATCCAAAAGCTAATTATTTATATATAATATTGCATAATTATGCAAATTATCTGCAAATAAATTACACTGATTTTAGGTTAAAGTATGTTTAATTTGTATGAAACTTTTTATTAACCTTTAAAATTTAAGACAATGAGTAAATTAAGTTTAGACGCCTTAGCGCAAAGAGCAGACCAAATTGCCTCTGAGGATTTGTTAAATTCGATTAATGGAGGTACTGAGAATGATTGTCATGATAACGATAGACCCATTTCTGATGTTGAAAAGGAAGACAGAGAAGATGGGACTGTAATTTGTGATAGAATTTAAATATTATAAAAGCCATTTATGAAATTAAATGGCTTTTTAAATTAAATTATGATTAAAAAATCAATTTTAATAATCTGTTTTTTAGCATCTACGGTTGTTTATTCTATAATCGATCCAAAAATAGATTACTTAAAAACACCAGCAGACTACAATATACAATTCACCAACTTCAAAATTAAAACTCAAAAAATTAGTTTGAATAGTTGGCTTTCGGTTTCAGACAAACCTAGCAATAACCTTATAATAGTTGCCTATGGAGACTACGGCAACATGTCATATTATTTGGATTATGTTAATTTTTATATATCACAAGGTTTTGATGTTCTTAGCTTTGATTACAGAGGCTTTGGAAAAAGTAGTGATTTTAATATTGATAAAGACTATTTATATTACAATGAATTTGTGTTGGATTTAGTTAATGTTATCAATTTCTCAAAAAAAAATTACAATTATGATAAAGTCGGAATCTTAGGTTTATCGATGGGTAGCATTATATCCGTGTTAGCAAAAGAAAAAACTAAAGTCGATTTTATGATTATGGACGGGTGTGTTTTAAGCATAGACAATATACTCAAAAGGCTAGATGACGTATCAATTAAAATACCTTGTAGGGATAGCCAAAATCTAGAGGAATATTGGCAAACATATAATAACAAAGTATTGATACATTCTGCCTCTAAAGATTCTATTACTACTAAGGGTGATGCGGTAATATTGTTAGAACAATATAATTCGAAAAGAAGACTATTTGAATATAGTGGTAAACATTTAGCCTTTACCGATAGCAATATAAATTTAAATAGTTATAATAAATTACTAACATGGTTAGTTAATTAGTTTATGGGAGTAAGTCTGAAAAAATTTATACCTGTTTATGTGACTGGAAATAAAATATGTGTCGGATTTGTTTATGATCATACAAAATATTTAGAATTAGAAAACACAAAAGCAAACCGAAAATTTATAAAAAATCTTTTAGAAATTGGTTTTCCAAAATATGATACAAAAGCAAACAAAATTCTTTCCCATTTAGATAGGATGGGTTTTTTAGAAATAATAAACAAAGAGCATAATAATGATAATAGAAATTATTCTTTTTTAGAATATATAACAAATACTAAGCCTGACTTATCACATCTTAGTAAAAGAATATTAATTTTTGGATCTGGTGGTGGTGGTAGTACTTTAGTTTATCAATTGGCACAATTTGGATTTAAAAACATATTTGTTGTTGATGGTGATAATGTTTCTGAAAATGATGTGCTAAGAAATTTCCCCTTTTCTGTTAATGATATTGGAACAAAAAAAGTTGATGCCTTACAAAAAAAAATCTACAGGAATTTTAAAATAAAAATAGGTATAAGTTATGATATGCCAATAGGAAAACATGACTTAGAAAAATATTTTAAAGATTATAATCCTGATTTGGTTGTAAAAGCATGTGATCCTAAAGGATTATTTATCAATAATTTAAATATATTATGTTTTGAAAGAAACCTTCCATTTCTATCTATAGCTTATTCATTTGAAAAACTTAAAATAGGTCCATTTTTTATACCTAAAGTTACTTCTTGTTATAACGCTGTTTCAAAAAAAAATGTAAAAAACTTTGGTAACCACTACAAAGTTGAGCTATTTGAAAGACCTTTCGAAAAATACTTACATCATCCCTCCATTATGTTTAATATCAACATTTTATCTTCATTGGCATTTAAAGAAATCATGTTTTATTGTTTTGAAAAATATGAATACTGTCAAACTTTTGGTAGACTTTTAGTTTTTGACCCTTTAACTTTTCGAACACGAGGTATAAATTATAAGTGTGATGATAGTTGTAATGTATGTAGCCTTCTAAAGTGATATCTTTAATTATATAAATATTTTGATATATAAGGCAGAACATATGATAAATAATAGCAAACCTAATTTAACAAATACTATTAAGTTATTAATCTACAAGGAGAACACTTTATTACTTAAGAAATTAAATCTTGAAGACGATAATATATTCTTAGAACCCTTACTTTTTTCTTATTTTAATGCTAAGGCAGATAATTTGAGCTTAGAGGAAATACTTCAAGGCTATTTTATTGAAAAAGAATCGATTAAAGTTGAAAACTCTTATAATAAAAATGATATAGCCTATATTCCTGAAGTTGGTTACTTTAAAAAAGGACAAAAAACACTCTATGAACCCATTCTAAAAATAGGTGATTTTGAAATTTTAAAAGAAGTACATCCTCTTCAAGAAAAATATTTTGTTGAGTTTTATAAAGGTCATGTTGTTAATGATAATCCAGAACATAATTCTGTTTGGAAAGCACATCATAAAGAGTTATTTCAAGCTATTGGTATCATAAAAAAATATATTCCTAAATATTATGAACAACTACAATTTGCCAACAAAAAAATATACCTACACGATAATCCTAAGATTATAAATTTTACCTCGAAAGAAACTTTGGGTATGCTTTATTTTTATGTGATAGGAAATAATAATATTGTTTATTTTATCGAAGAATTGATACATCAAGGTTCTCACAATTATCTGCACTATATATTACATGACAGAAAGCAGTATTTTAAAATAGATGCAGATCATTCAATAATGCGAGACCTCACAAAAAAACAATGGGATTACAGATCGGTTTTCAGTGCGTTTAATGGCTTGTTCACGGTTACACAGCGTGTAGTTTATTTCGATAAATTATTAGATCAGAATGTTTTTTCAGGTAGAGAAAAGCACGAACTTTTAGGAAGGTTAACAGACCAATTCCCACGTTTTAGAACTGGTTTGCAATATTTAGACCTTAAAACGGTTTACACAGATAAAGGCGCAAAATTTTATAAAGACTTAGACAAAAAGTGTGCTTTTATTCTAAAAAAATATAGAAGACTAAAAGATGAATTTGATTTAAGCAATCGTGATGTAGATTTTAGATACGACGATTTTTGTACCTTAAATCCATATGAAGAATTTTTAGAAAAAGATAAACGAGGATATTACCAATTTTAAAATTTCAATTTTATGAAGAAAAATAAAATGTTGCTATTAATTTTTATGTCTTTTGTTTTAACATGTTATGGTCAAACAGAGCCTAATGCATCTCCAACAAAAGACCGAATAAAAACGGACGTGGTTATAAAAAATGTATCAGTTATACAGATGATAACAGATGAAGTATTAGCTAACCAGGATGTCATCATAAAAAATGGTAAAATATTTTCAATTGAAGATACCCAAAATAGAGCCTATGAAAATATGTTTGTGGTTGATGGTTCAGGTAAATACATTATGCCATCATTGGCTGATGCACATGTGCATTTGCCTAAAGAAAAGGAGGATTTAGATAAATTTCTAAAACTAAATTTAATTAATGGTGTAACCAAACTTCGTTCAATGCGTGGAACATGGAATCATTTAAAATGGAGAGATGAATTCAATGATGAAAATTCAATTTATCCCAAATTGTATTTATCGGCACCACCAATTTATAAGAACTATAGTTTTACAGAAGAAGAGCTTAAAAATTATGTAGATGGTGCTAAAAATTTTGATTTTATAAAAATATTGAGTATAAAAAATCAAGAGCTTTTTAAAAGACTAGATAGCTTATGCAGGCTTAACAACGTAGAAATTGGTGGTCACTTCCCAAACAACATTTCTGATAGCTTAATATTTAATTCTAACTATAGATCTTTTGAACATTTAGGAGGTATTTCAATGTTGACTGAGGTAACAGAAGAAAGAATTCAAGAAATTAAGAAAAAAAATATTTATGTATGCCCTACATTGAGTTGGTATAGTATTGGTTCAGGCAGGTATTCTTATGAAGAATTACGCCAACTACCAGGTATGGAGTATATCCAAAAAGAAACTATTGATAACTGGATAGAAAAAACCAAGCAATACCGCGAAAAGCTTGGTAAAGAGGCATATAAACAGGAAGTGGCTGACGAATTACAAAAACTTCAACAAAAATATCAAGTTATTAAAAGGTTAAGTGAGTTAGGCGTTAGAATGCTTTTAAGCCCGGACAGTTCTTCGAAATATATGGTTACTGGATTTGGCATGCTTGGTGAAATGAAATTATTAAAAAATGCTGAACTAAGCAATTTTGAAATTTTGAAAATGGCGACAGTAAATTATGCTGATTTTTTCAATGAAAATTTTGGTACTATAGAAGTTAATGCAGAAGCAGACTTCATATTATTAAACACCAATCCATTAGAAAGTATAGAAAGTTTAAAAAACATTGAAGCGATATATTTTAATAACAACTATTTAGATAATGGTGATATAAAAAAATTATCTGAGTCTATTTTGCCTAAATAAGCTTTAATGCTTAAGAAAAAATTTCCTTTTTATCGCCAACTCGATAACAAAGACTGTGGTCCAACTTGTTTGAGGATGATTGCCAAATACCATGGCAAAACCTTTTCTAGAGAATTTTTAAGAGATAAAGCAGGTATTACCAGAACAGGTGTAAACATGGGTGGTATTGCAGATCTTGCGGAAGCTATAGAATTACGCACCTTAGGTATGCGTATGTCTTTGGAATCTCTAGTAAAAGAAGCGCCTACACCATTCATTGTGCCATGGCGTCAAAAACATTTTGTGGTCGTTCATAAAACAACTCAGAATAAAATATATGTTGCAGATCCAGCAAATGGCTTTTTAACCTATAAGCATAATGAATTTTTAAACGCATGGACAAATACAACAGATAAAAATGGTTTTGTTTTATTGTTAGAACCTAATGCTAACTTCTACAAGCAAGAAGAACTTGATAAGACCAATAAAAAAGGCTTCTCTTTTCTTTTTCCTTATTTAAAACCCTACAAAAGAATTATCTATCAACTATTTTTAGGATTGTTAGTTGGTTTAGCGATACAATTTACTTTACCTTTTCTTACACAATCTGTTGTAGATGTAGGTGTTAATAATCAAGATATACCATTTATATATCTTATTTTAATAGCTCAACTTGTTTTATTTATTTCTCAAACGCTGGTCAATATTTTTAGGGATTGGATCATGCTCCATATTAATGGAAGATTTCATATCAAAATGGTTTCTGATTTTTTGTTTAAAATGCTCAAGTTACCCATCAACTTTTTTGACACGAGAAATACAGGTGAACACTTACAGCGCATAACAGACCATAGGAGGATTCAAAATTTTATCTCCTCACAAACAGTTACCACCTTATATTCAATATTACTGTTTCTTGTCTTTAGTGGTGTATTAGCATACTATGATTTGACCATTTTTGCGGTGTTTATTGTAAGTGCTTTATTTTACCTAGGCTGGATATTCTTTTTTTTAAAAAAGCGTGCAGAGTTAGACTTCAAAAGATTTGATGAAATGTCACAAAGTCAATCTTCTTTAGTTCAAATTATTAATGGTGTAAGAGAAGTAAAAGTTAATAACTCACAGCGGAAGAACAGATGGAAGTGGGAACAGGTTCAAATCAGCCTTTTTAAAACCTCGATGAGTAGTTTGAGGTTAGCCCATTCACAGACATTAGGATCTAATTTTATAAATGAACTCAAAAATATTATCATTACATTTTTGTCTGCAACTGCTGTGGTTAAAGGAGATATTACCCTTGGTATGATGTTATCTATACAATATATCGTTGGTCAACTTAATGGACCTTTAAGCAATTTTATTGGTTTTATACAATTATGGCAAGATGCAAAAATTAGTTTAGAACGTCTTAATCAAGTGCATTCACTAGAAGATGAAGATGAAAAAACTATTAAAAAAGTGTTTGAACTGCCTTCGGACAAGTCAATTTATATCAAAAACTTAAGCTTTCAATATGGTAGCAAATCTTCTCCAATGGTTTTAAAAAACCTATCGTTTACAATACCCGAAGGCAAAACCACAGCTATTGTGGGAGCAAGCGGTAGTGGTAAGACAACATTGATAAAACTACTATTAAAGTTTTATGACTTAACTACTGGAGTTATCCAAATTGGTAATATCAATTTATCAGACATTAATAATGATTCTTGGAGAAAAAGCTGTGGTGCTGTAATGCAGGAAACTTTCATTTTTAATGATACCATTGCTGGTAATATTTCAGAATCTGAACAAGGCGAAATAATTGATAACGATAAATTAAATAATGCGGTATATATATCTAATATAGAGGAGTTTATAAATAAGTCGCCAAATAAACTTAATACAGAACTAGGCACTTCTGGGATTAGATTAAGTGGTGGTCAAGGCCAAAGACTGATGATAGCACGAGCGGTTTATAAAAATCCTGAATACATATTTTTTGATGAGGCTACCAGCTCGTTAGATGCTAATAATGAAAAAATAATTATGGAGAAATTAAATGCGTTCTTAAAAGAGAAAACATCTGTAATTGTGGCACACAGGTTAAGTACTGTAAGAAATGCAGATAATATAATTGTTTTAGAAGATGGTAAAATTGTAGAACAAGGAAATCATTTAGAATTATCAGAAAAAAAGGGCAAGTATTATCAATTAGTAAAAAATCAATTGGAACTTGGTAAGTAATGGAAAATGAAGATAAAATACATGTCTACAGTGAAGAGGTTAGAGATATTCTTTCAGAACCACCTAAAACCATTATAAGTATTGGAAATACCATTGTTTTTGGTTTTATATTGGTTATTTTACTATTAGCTTATGTAATCAAATATCCAGATATTGTAACAGCAGAAGCTACGCTCACAAGCTATAATCCTCCAGATCGCGTTTATGCAAGAACATCAGGACGATTAGATAGTATTATAGTTAAAGATAATGCTATGGTAGAAAAAGGTGACCCATTGGCTATTATAGAAAACACTGCTCGATACTCAGATATCATATATTTAAAATCTATCACAGATACTTTGAACATTAAACAGTTCCAATTTGAATTTCCTTATGAAACTTGTAATAATTTAAAATTAGGAAGTATAGCTATTGACTATGCTAGCTTTGAAAACGATTTACGAAATTATCAGCAACTACTTACTCTAAAACCATATCTAGTAGAATCAGAATTCCAAGAAAGCGAACTTTTTCAGCAACAAAAAAGACTACGAAATTTGAAGGATCAATTGTCAATATCCATAAATGAATTAAAACTCGAAAAAGCTAAACTAGACCGAAATAATAAACTTTTTGAGAAAGGTGTAATTGCACAGCAAACTTTAGAAGAAGTTGAACTGATTTATCTTCAAAAACAAAAAAATCTTTCTACTATTAGAAATCAAATTTCACAAGTAGAAAGTGAAATAATAAATTTAACAACTAATCAAAAGAACACATCTATCAACCAAACTAAAGACGAGTTAAACTTGTATAGAGATTTATTAATTTCATTTAATCAATTAAAACGATCAATTAGAGATTGGGAACTTCAGTATGTCTTAGAAAGTGCTATAGAGGGTAGATTAAGTTATATTAATTACTGGCGTAGTAGACAATTTGTTAACCAAGGAGAACTAGTTTTCTCAGTAATTCCCAAGCATCATGGCAAGTATATCATTCGTGCAAGAACTATGGGGTTAAATACTGGAAAACTAAAAGTAGGTCAAAAAGCACTCATAAGATTATCCAATTATCCTGATCGGGAGTTTGGTGTCTTAGAAGGTGTATTAACAGATATTTCAAAAACTCCAGATACTGATGGGTTTCTTGTACTTGATATAAAATTACCAAACCAATTAGAAACTTCATTTGGCATTGAAATAGAATTTCAACAAGAAATGATAGGCACTGCTGAAATAATAACAGAAGACCTCAGGTTATTGGAACGTTTAATGTACCAGTTTAGAGATTTGTTTAGAAGGTCTGATAATCAATCTATAGACCAGAAAACCTAGCTAGTTTTCCAACGCCGCAACACCAGTGAGCGTTTTCCCTTCAAGCATTTCCAACATGGCACCGCCACCTGTAGAAACGTAGCTAACTTTATCTTCAAATCCATATTGCTTAACAGCTGAGACGCTATCGCCACCACCAACGAGTGAAAAAGCACCTTTTGCTGTAGCATCAGCAATGGCGTTTCCAGCGACTATTGTGCCTTCTGCAAAGTTTGGCATTTCAAAAACACCAAGAGGACCATTCCACAGAATAATTTTAGAAGCTTGAATCACCTCAGCAAAAGCCGCTTGAGATTTTGGTCCAGCGTCTAATCCCATCCAACCCTCTTCTATATTATCGATAGGCTGAATTTTGGTTTCGCTATCATTTTTGAACTCTTGAGTAACTTTTGAATCTATTGGCAAATGGACTTGAACATTTTTTTGTTCTGCGACCTTTAAAATTTGTAGTGCAACTTCTTGTTTATCTTCTTCTACTAATGATTCACCAATTTTACCACCTTTAGCTTTAATAAAAGTAAACGCCATGCCACCACCAATAATCAAGTGGTCTATTGCATCAAGAATGTTTTCTATCACAGTTATTTTACTGGAAACTTTTGCACCACCTATAATTGCAGTAACAGGTTTTTCCTTAGAATTTAGAACTTTATCTAAACTGTCAATTTCTTTTTTTAATAAGTAGCCCATCGCTTTTTCTTTAGCGAATTTTGCGGCAACAGTTGTAGAAGCGTGAGCACGGTGTGCAGTACCAAAAGCGTCGTTGATATAGACATCAGCCAAATCTGCAAGCTGTTTTGCAAAAGCTTCGTCTCCTGCTTTTTCTTCAGCGTGAAACCTTAAATTTTCAAGCAACAAAACTTCACCGTTTTGAAGATTTTGAGCGGCCTCTTGTACAGATTCACCCACGCAATCTTCAATAAATTTGACTTGCAAACCAATTTCTTCAGAAACAGCATTGACAATGTGTTTTAAAGAGAATTTCTCTTCTACGCCATTTGGTCGACCGAGGTGCGACATTAAAATGGCAGAACCCCCATCTTCAAGTACTTTTATGATGCTTGGTTTGGCGCCTTCAATCCGACTTTTGTCTGTGACTTCAAAATTTTCGTTTAACGGAACATTGAAATCGACTCTTATGATGGCTTTTTTGTCTTTAAAATTGATGTCGTCTATGCTTTTCATGTTTTGAATAGGTTTAAAAAGTGTGATTTTTTGTATTTAATTTAATCTTCAAAATTACAATTTTAAACCTAAAAAGATACCTTAAATTAAATATCTTTTATTCAATCTAAACAGTCTAATTACAATCAATTCTTAATATTGTATAATACAGAAAAAGTTATTTCTTCACTAGTTTCTTGACAGAAACACCTTGATTTGTTTTTATCTGTAAGACATAAATCCCCAGAGGTAGATTACTCAAATCTAACTGATTATTTTCTAAGATATTATCATTAACGAGTATTCTTCCTTGCAAATCAAATATTGAGATATGTTGTAAAATCATTTCAGAGCATCTGATATTGAGTATATCTTTAACAGGGTTAGGGTAAATGGAAATATTATCTTCCAAAAACTCCTCCCGGCTTAGAAAATTGTCATAAAACGTAGCTATACTGCCTTCGCTATTGGTGATATCGAGGTATATTTTATCTGGTGTTGTACTAAACGCATACGTAAATGGTTCATGCCAGCTAGCCATAAACACATCAAAGAAAAATTCATTTTGAAAAAAATCTTCTATATCCATAAGTTCCTGTTCATCAGGACATACCTGAAGAGGTATTGATGACTCCTGAATCAAAAAACTTTGATTTGTATCATCATAAGTCAAATTACCTCCAACAAATACACAATTACCAAACTGATAAAAATTCGAATTTTCTAAAATGCCATTAAATGTTATTTCGTTAGGAACCACCAAAGTGGAATCCGCCGTAACAATTTTTTCAAGCTTCCAAGTGTGGTTTTCAAGAGGTGGAACTTGGGCATAACAAAAACCGATTAGGCTAAGAAATAAAGAGATAAAAAAAGTTTTCATGGCTTTAGTTTTTCAATAAGGATATTTTACGTTATCGTTTTATCAATTTCCTTTTTAATATGCCATGAGAAGTATCCAGTTGAATGATATAAACACCAGCATTTAATTGACCTAAGTATATTTGATTTAAAAAGTCCTTATTTTGATACACTATTTTACCATTTATATCAAAAACAAGCACCTTTTCTACTTCAAGACCATGATAATCTATATTTAGAACATCTGATACAGGATTTGGATAAATGGAGATATTATCCTCCAAAAACTGCTCACTGCTTAAAAAGTCATCATAAAACGTCGCTACACTGCCTTCGTTATTAGTGATATCTAAGTAAATTTTATTTGTGGTTGTTGTAAAAGCATACGTAAATGGTTCATGCGTAGTCATTTGATTGGTGTCAATAAAGAAAAATACATTTTGAAAAAATTCTTCAATATCCATCAACTCTTGTTGATCTGGACAGGTTTGGAAATTTAATTGGGGAAATACAGCATTAAAGCTCATATTGCTGTCGTCATATATTGTTTCTGCTCCAATATCACTGCAATTACCTAAAATATAAAAAGTATCAAAAAATAATCCTGAAAAGAAAACAGATGATGGCACAACCAAAGTAGAATCCGCCGTAACAATTTTTTCAAGCTTCCAAGTGTGGTTTTCAAGAGGTGGGACTTGGTCCACCAATAGACTTAAATTGAAAAAACTAAAAATAAAAAGTATTGTTTTCATAATTCTAAGATTTTAGTTTACAATTAAATTTTTTGAGTCTAACACCAAACTGCCAGCGATTAGATTAACGATATACTGCCCTGTGCTTAGGTTTTGTAAATCAATAGTAATACTATCAGCGTTGCTGTTTAAAACATAGTTAAAATAGGTGCCATTAGTGGTATGGGTAAGCATGATTACCGCAGTATCTCCCTCATCTATAAGATATTTTATGGTTGTCTCATGATTAGCAGGATTTGGGCTGATGCTTTTAATTTCTCTAATATCTTCTGTAACAATAGTTTTATAATCCTTATGCCCATCACTATCAGCTATAACCTCCAGTTTGTACTCTTTTGCAACAGCAGTATTTACCGACAATTCATTACCACTGTAAATGAGATTACCATCGGCATCATACCAATTGTAGGTTGCAGATTCGTTAATGTTTGTAGCTCGTATTGTTCTTGTATTGTCGTCTTCAATTTCTGTTTCATTTTCTGCGATAAACTCCTGCCGGTCATTATTTCTAGTAAAGGTGTAAGAAAATCCTCCTAACTCGTCGCCCGAATTGCTTTCTGTTTGCCTTAAATGAAGATTATACCCTTCAAAATTTTCGACTTCCCTAATTAAAAATTAACACTCATAGTTAAAGTTCCATATTCTTCAGGGTCGAAATTGATATTGTTTAAGCTAGCATTATTTCCAGTCAATAACAATCGTCTTTCTGTTTGGTTGGCGATTCTAACATTCTGTTGCTGTGCTCCGGAACCTTGCCAAGCCTCCCATAAACTTTGGTTTAGTTCAGCATAAATTTCTGCTTCCTGCCAAATATTATCATCGTAGGTATTGTTTGTAAAAAACTGTATATCAGACTGCAGAGGTGTTTCTCCGCCTAAATTACCTGCAAAAATAATACCTTTGCTTGGTTTACTACTCACATTAATTACCGTTGTGTTTTTATAGGCAATATTATTTTTGTTCCTTGCATTATTAGCGACATTAGGACCTTCATCAGTTGGTAATAATTCGTCGTCATCTGACAGTATTCTACTTAAAAAACAAAACATCCAAGGATTTTCAAAACCTGCATTTTCATAATCTTCAGGATTTTCAGGAAACCACTCAAATTCTATAATTGTGCTTTCACTTTGTCTTAAGAGCTGGTATTATTTTGCCACCAGTAATTCCTCCTACTTGGTTACCAACATCATATAAGCCAGGTGTTCCGTTAGGTGCAGGTTGAGGATTATTATCACCTTCCCATACGGTCGACCAAGTTTGATTTAACCCACCTTTAGCCCAATATAATTTTAACACATCGTTTCCAGAAGATGTCGTGCGACCATCGTTTGTTACTCTTACATATACATATACAGGTGTATTTTCATCTATATAGTACAAATCTTCATGACAATCTGCATATAGCCTGTCTGGATCTTGGGTGTTTCTCACCCATATATCATCACTTTCCCATATAATATTGGTGTTGTTATCCGGTTCATCACCAAAATCATCATCGGAGTTTAGTGTTATTAAATCTACTCCTGAAACGGGGTTAGCCATACATTCTGCGGTTCTTACTGCCGCATAAGCATTTACACGACCTGTACCTAATTCCCCAATATATTGTTGGTTTTCCGGGATATGATAAATATCATCAGCCGTGTCTCGAAGAATTTGCCTGACTTCATCCGGTGTAATGTTAGGATGTACCGCATACATAAGAGCGACAATACCACATACAAAAGGACCAGAAAAGGACGTTCCAAATCCGGTACTGTATTTATCGTCTTCGTCTGTTGTAGGGATCCCATAACCAGGGGCAACAATATCTACTCTATCATTATGTGTAAAGGTATAGTAAGTATTGCCAGAAATAAACTGATGTGAATCTTTCCAACCAACTCCATTTCCATTAGCGTTTATTGGTCTGCATTTATAATGATGTCCAACAGCCCCAACTGATATCACATGATCATAAGAGGCAGGATAGACATAACCTTGATCTCCCCCATCACCGTCTGGACAACTATTTTTCCAATTTCCATTTCCGGCGACTGTTATAACAGTTACGTCATAATTCACCCAAATTTCTTCATACACCAAAGCATTGGCATCAATATAAGAACAACTTTCTTTAATACTATGAGTTAAAACTCTAATTTCAGGATGTTGCTGAACTAGAAATAACATTCTTTGAGTTAATGTAGATGCATTATCGAATGGGTGGGGAAATGTAGGTGTTGGTCCATTAAATCTATTTGATGTAATCAAAGAAGTATTATAACCTATGGATGCAATACCAATAGGATTACCTTGATCGTCAAAATTATTAGTATCGGCAGACAACCTGCTACTTTTGTACCATGCTGATGATCAACACCAGGCGTTGGATTCCAAACAGAGCCGTAATGTTGTAAAATTTTGTTAATTAAATCAGGATGATTAGGGTAGAATGGTCCATCTACAATCCCAATGACGACATTGGGATCACCTGTTGTAATGTTCCAGGCTTGTTTAGCATTAACCAAATCTAAGTGTTCATTAGGCAAACCCGATGCTGGGTTTCCGGCGACATATTGTGTAGGGATATTTGCAATACTTTCATAATCTGCCGGTGGGACACTGAGATTTTCATATTCTAAATCTCCAATATAATCTGAATAAACAATTTCATTTAAGCTTCGCAATGGATTAACCAAATTAAAATCATCAAAGCCTACAAGATACATGTTTTGTAAACGTTTGTTTATAGCCCCAGGAAAAGCTTTTTTGTAAACATAAACGGTTTTAGAATTAAAAAAGGTTTGAAGGTTAGAGTTTGAAAAACTTAAATCTAAAGAATGATCCGCTAATCTGTTTTTAGAAGTGGGTTTTAACAAATCTGGTGCTTTTTCCTCTACATAATAATATTGAACAGTTGGTAAGGTATCTTGGGCATATAATGTCAGATTAATCATAACTATAAACACTAATGCCAAATAGTGTCTAAAGTTCTGTGGGTCTGTGGGTCTGTGGGTCATAATAAATTATTTACTTTCAAATTTAACAAAAAATTATAAATATCCAAGTTAAATTAGCATAAAATTCTAAATTTGAGTTTGATTTCTTGCAATAACGAATAGCTTAAAGTTTTCAAAGTCTAAAATTTAAATTAATTTCGCACAAAAATTGACTTATGGGTTCAGAAAAACCACTTATTCTGGTGACAAATGATGATGGCGTTACTGCTCCAGGCATTCGGCATTTGATTAAAATCATGAAGGAATTTGGAGAGGTTGTCGTCGTTGCACCGGATAGTCCACAAAGTGGGATGGGTCATGCCATTACCATAACCGACAATTTATATTGTGATAAAATAAAAGTAGATGGTGATAGCTACGAAGAATACAGTTGCTCGGGTACGCCAGTTGATTGTGTAAAAATAGCCACTCAAGAAATACTTAAACGCAAACCTGATTTGTGTGTCAGTGGGATCAATCACGGTTCTAATTCTTCTATCAACGTTATTTATTCTGGTACTATGAGTGCCGCCGTAGAAGCTGGTACAGAAGGCATACCAGCTATAGGTTTTTCTTTATTAGATTATGCTATGGATGCCGATTTTGAACCAACGACAGAATTTGTCAAAAAAATTACAAATTATGTACTTCAAAATGATCTGCCTCAGGGAACGGTTTTAAATGTAAACTTTCCGAAACTAAAAGCTAAAAATATCAAGGGCATAAAAATTTGCCGACAAGCAAAAGCACATTGGGAAGAAAAATATGACAAAAGACAAACTCCTCAAGGTCGTGATTATTATTGGTTGACAGGAGAGTTTGTTAATGAAGATGCTGGCAAAGATACTGATGAATGGGCTTTGAGTAAAGGTTATGTCTCTGTTGTTCCTGTTCAATTTGATTTAACCGCCTATCAAACAATGAAATCTATTAAGGATCTTGGGTATGAACGTTAAAAAAGAAATATTTATTGGCATATTGTTAGGCTTGATTTGCAATGTTGCTGGGATGTATATTTATATAGCAATTTTTACCAATTATGATTTGATTTATGCTATAAATTATGCGTATCGTGATCATTTCCTCGGCGGTTTGATAGCTATTGGTGCAGTTGCCAATTTTTTACCTTTTTTTGTTTATATTAAAAAAAACAAAATTTATAGAGCACGAGGTGTTTTATTGTTTAGTATTTTAATGGCTGTTCTAATTTTAATTTTAAAATCAAATGAATTATACCAAATCCTTTGAAGTTAGGTGGAGTGATTTAGATGCTAATCGGCATTTGGCTAATTCTGCCTATCAAAATATGATGAGTCATACCCGAATGGCTTTTTTATTTGAAAATGGTTTTAGTCAAGATGAATTAGTCAAACATAATCTTGGTCCTGTAGTGTTTTATGAACATATTTACTATTTCAAAGAAATTCGTCCCGAGGATAAAATAGAAATCACTTTAAAATTGAAAGGTCTATCTAAAGATGGAATGTTTTTTGAATTTCAACATGACTTATATAATGATAAGGGCAAAAACTGTGCTCGTTGCGAAATACTCGGTGCATGGATTGACTTGAAAACTCGAAAACTTGTTGCTCTTCCAAATCACCTTCTCAATCCATTAAATAAACTCAGCAAAACCACAGATTTTAAAACTCTTACTCAAGAAGATACACGTAAATTTAAGGTATATCCAAAAGATAAAAAAAGCATATCATAACACACAATATGCTTTTTTTTGATTAAAAATGTATTTAAAGTCATGAGCCACACATCAAGCAGTCGTCACCTTCTGAGGCTTTAGATTGCTGAATTAAAGCTTTTAGCTCTTCGGGTGATAATGATGAATTATCTGGAGCTATGACATTTTTGTTTTTAGATTCGTGTTGCTTCAACTTTTCTGCGTTGGTTTCAGCAACTTTTTCAGTGACTTGTTCTTTAGGTAAGTCTTGTGTTTTCTTTTCTTTAGACAAGGTAAACTTAATGGCATCAACTGCTGATTTGGTTCTCAAGTAATACATACCTGTTTTTAAGCCACTTTTCCACGCATAAAAATGCATAGAAGTTAATTTAGCTAAAGTTGCACCTTCCATAAAGAGATTGAGCGACTGCGATTGATCAATAAAATAACCACGCTGACGACTCATATCAATGATATCTTTCATAGACATTTCCCAAACCGTTTTGTAAAGTTCTTTGATGTCATCTGGAATAATATCGATGTTTTGTACTGAACCATTAGCTCGCATAATAGCATCTTTGACTTCATCTGTCCACAAATCTCTGTTAACTAAATCTTTGAGCAAATGTTTATTAACAACAATAAATTCACCTGAAAGTACTCTACGGGTATAAATATTTGAAGTATAAGGCTCAAAAGCCTCGTTGTTACCAAGTATTTGAGACGTTGAAGCTGTTGGCATTGGTGCTAAAAGCAATGAATTTCTGACGCCGTTTTCTTTGACTCGCTCTCTGAGTTCTTTCCAATTCCAACGACCGCTTAAATCTTCATCTTTTAAGCCCCATAGGTTATATTGAAACTCACCTTGACTGATTGGCGAACCTTCATAGGAAGAATATGGCCCTTCAATTTTTGCCAATTCCATGGAAGCTTCAACTGAGGCAAAATATAAAGTTTCAAATATTTCTTGGTTGAGCTTTTTAGCTTTATCAGAAGTAAATGGCAGTCTAAGCAAAATAAATGCATCAGCCAAACCTTGAATACCCAAACCAACTGGTCTGTGACGCATATTTGAATTTTTAGCTTCTTTGACTGGATAGTAATTTCTATCTATAACTTTATTCAAGTTTTTGATAACGCGTTTGGTGATTTTATATAATTCTTTATGGTCAAATTCGCCGTCTTTTACAAACATTGGCAACGCGATAGAAGCTAAATTACAAACGGCCACTTCGTCTGGACTGGTGTATTCAATAATTTCAGTACATAAGTTTGACGAACGAATGGTTCCCAAATTCTTTTGATTTGATTTTCTATTGGCCGCATCTTTATACAACATATAAGGCGTACCCGTTTCGATTTGAGATTCTAAAATCTTTTCCCAAAGTTCACGTGCTTTGATGGTTTTGCGACCACGTCCTTCTTTTTCGTATTTTTCATATAAAGCTTCAAACTCTTCGCTATGACTGTCAAAAAGATTTGGGCATTCGTTAGGACACATCAAAGTCCATTCGCCATTTTCTTCCACGCGTTTCATAAACAAATCTGGGATCCACATGGCATAAAATAAATCTCTGGCACGCATTTCTTCTGCTCCGTGGTTTTTCTTTAAATCAAGAAAATTCATAATATCGGCGTGCCAAGGTTCAATATAGATAGCAAACGAGCCTTTTCGTTTTCCACCACCTTGGTCAACATATCTTGCCGTATCATTGAATACGCGAAGCATTGGCACAATACCATTTGATGTCCCATTAGTTCCAGCGATATAAGAACCTGTGGCTCTAATGTTGTGAATAGATAAGCCTATGCCACCAGCCGATTGAGAAATTTTGGCGGTTTGCTTTAGCGTGTCGTAAATACCGTCAATACTGTCATCTTGTGTTGTCAAAAGAAAACAAGAAGACATTTGCGGTTTAGGCGTTCCTGAATTGAAAAGGGTTGGTGTAGCGTGAGTAAAATATTTTTTAGACATCAACTCATAGGTTTCTAAAGCGGCTTCAATATCATCTATATGAATACCAATAGAAACCCTCATTAACATATGTTGCGGACGTTCTGCTATTTTACCATCAAGTTTTAAAAGATAAGAACGCTCTAAAGTTTTAAACCCAAAATAGTCATAATTAAAATCACGGCTGTAAATGATACGTGAATCTAATGTATCCTTATGCTCTTGAATAACCTGATAAACTTCATCTGAAAGTAAAGGAGCTTTTTTAACTGTATGTGGGTTGACATATTCATATAAATCGGTCATAACCTCACTAAAGGTTTTTTTGGTGTTTTTATGCAAATTAGAAACAGACACTCTTGCGGCAAGTTGAGCATAATCTGGGTGTGTTGTGGTCATCGTTGCGGCTACTTCGGCGACAAGGTTGTCAAGTTCACTTGTGGTTACGCCATCGTATAAGCCTTCAATGACACGCATAGCAACTTTAGTCGGTTCAACAAGTGGGCTCAAGCCGTAGCAGAGTTTTTTGATACGAGCTGTAATTTTATCAAACATTACAGGTTCTTTTTGTCCGTTTCTTTTTATGACATACATGGTAAAATGGGTTTTATTAGATTAATGGGTTCTATGGTTCCTATGGTCTCTATGGTTCCTATGGTTTCTATGGTTCCTATTGTCTCTATGGTTTCTATGGTATAAATTGATTAGAATTTTTTGTTATCTTTTTCAATCACTTGTAAGAAATTATTAATTTTTATACCTAATCTTTGAATACGTTCATGTAGGTTTTCATACAAAACATTGTCTTTTAAAGAACCTGTTTCAAATAAAGTTTCTAGGTAATCTACAGTTTCGTCATTAGATGATAAAGCGTATATGATAAATCGTATGTAATCATTTTTATATCGCCTTCTGCCATAACCTTCAACTATGTTAGACCTTACAGATTTCATAGATCGTCTGATTTGGCTACCTTCCTCATAAATTTCAAACTTGGGTAATTGCAGGGTCATTTTGTGTATTTCAACACTCAAGTCTCTTGCTTTTTGGCAAATTTCGAGTTTTCTGTAGCTCATTTTTTTTTGGTTTTAAGTTAACATTGCTTCTTCTGTTGTTTCTATGGCTTCTGTTGTTTCTATGGCTTCTGTTGTTACTATTGTTTCTATTGTTTCTTATTAACAATAGCATCCAAAGTGACCGTAGCATCTACAGTAACTATGGCGTCCATAGCATCCTCAGCATTGATTTAAGAAAAACTAAAACTCCTCATCAAAACTAATCTTGTTGTCTTTTTCTTTGTCTTTAGACATCACACCAGCTTTTTGATATTCGCCAACGCGTTTTTCAAAAAAGTTGGTTTTACCTTGAAGGTTTATCATATCCATAAAATCAAATGGATTAGACACGTTATAAACCTTTTCACACTCCAATTCTACCAAGAGACGGTCAGTTACAAATTCTAAATATTGTGTCATCAATTTAGAATTCATTCCTATTAAGCTTGCGGGTAAAGATTCAGTAATAAATTCACGCTCAATATCTAAAGCATCTATAATAATTTCTTTAATCCGTTCTTTAGAAACTTTATTAACCAAGTGATTGTTATGCAGATGAACAGCGAAATCACAATGCACGCCTTCGTCTCTTGAAATCAATTCGTTGGAAAAAGTCAAGCCTGGCATTAATCCGCGTTTTTTAAGCCAAAAAATCGAGCAAAACGCACCCGAAAAGAAAATCCCTTCAACCGCTGCAAAGGCGATTAAACGCTCTGCAAAACTTGGGCTTTCAATCCATTTCAATGCCCAATCGGCTTTTTTCTTAATGGCGGGAAAATTTTCAATCGCTTTAAATAGTTTATCTTTTTCAGCTTCATCTTTGACGTAAGTATCAATGAGCAAAGAATAAGTTTCTGAATGGATGTTCTCCATCATGATTTGAAAACCATAGAAAAATTTAGCTTCGGTGTATTGAACTTCATTGACGAAATTTTCAGCCAAGTTTTCATTCACAATACCATCAGAAGCGGCAAAAAAGGCTAAAATATGTTTGATAAAATATTGTTCATCAGCGTTGAGTTTGCTTTGCCAATCAGAAATATCTTGGTGCAAGTCGATTTCTTCTGCTGTCCAAAAACTCGCTTCACATTTTTTATACCATTCCCAAATATCGTGGTGTTTGATAGGAAATACGACAAAACGGTCTTTGTTTTCTTGCAAAATCGGTTCTACTTGCGCCATGATTTATGAGTTTTATATGTTAAATTTTAATTATTTCAGCACCAACAAATATCTAAAATAAATCGAGTTTTATATGTAAAATGCATCTAAGGTTTTCAACAAGTTTTCAACATTTAGCTAAGTCAGCTGATTGTGAAGAAGTTATTTAAAATTCTGAATATCAGTATTATATTATGTTTCGTTAACTGTTTTCGTTGTATTTTTAAGGGTTTAATAGTTATGCATGATTTTTATTGTTTTCTTAAAAAAACTATTTTGACAGTTAGTGTCAGTCCTGTAAAATAATAACTTGATTTTTTTTAAATAGATTATTGGCTTTATTTAACTTTGTAAAAATTTTTAAATAAATATTATGTCTGGACAACGCACATTTACTATGATAAAACCCGATGCGGTTAAAAAAGGTTATACGGGAGCAATTTTGCATCAGATTTCGGAGGCTGGATTTAGAATTGTAGCCATGAAACAAACCCAAATGACTACAGAAGATGCCGAAACATTTTATGCTATTCATAAAGAACGCCCGTTTTTTGGTGAGTTGGTAGAATATATGACTGGTGGTCGGATTGTAGTCGCTATTCTTGAAAAAGATAATGCTGTTGAAGATTTCAGAGCACTTATCGGTGCTACCAATCCTGATGAAGTCGCAGAAGGCACGATAAGAAAAAAATATGCTGAATCTATTAGTGCCAATGCTATTCACGGTAGTGATAGTGATGATAATGCACAAATAGAAAGTGCATTTCATTTTTCTGGACGCGAGATGTTTTAGCAAAGGTTTTACTTCTTAATGATGCCCAAATGTATTTATGTTTGGGTATTTTTTTTTGTTTAAGGTTTTTATAAATACTTGCCTAACACAGTAACATTAATTAATTTTGAGTTTTCTCGAAAACGTTTGCGAATTTAAACTTTAGTATATGACTGAACCTTATGTAAAACACAGTGTTAATCAACATATTGGAACAATAGAATTTTTTCATCCTGCTCATAATTCTTTACCAAGTGATATTCTTTCAAAATTAGCTGAAACCATCACTGAGCTAGGTCAAAATGATGAGGTTTTGGTTATTGTTTTAAAATCTGGTGGTAATCGGACGTTTTGTGCTGGTGCTAGTTTTAAAGAGCTTATCTCGATAGAAGATGAAGCCACAGGCAAACGGTTTTTTAGCGGGTTTGCCAATGTGATTAATGCTATGCGAAAATGTCCAAAGTTTATCATTGGTCGTGTGCAAGGTAAAACTGTTGGCGGTGGCGTTGGTCTAGCTTCTGCAATGGATTATTGCTTAGCCACCCAATATGCAGCGATAAAACTTAGCGAACTTAATTTGGGCATCGGTCCATTTGTGGTTGGTCCAGCCGTTGAACGCAAAATTGGAGTCAGTAGTATGTCTCAAATTGCTATAGATGCCAATACGTTTTTTAGTCCAGAATGGGCTAAACAAAAAGGCCTTTACGCTGATGTATTTGATACAACCGAAGCCCTTGACGAAGCTGTAGATGCTTTAGCTCAACAGCTTTGTGCTTACAATCCTGAAGCCGTTAAACATATGAAACAAATGTTTTGGCGTGGCACCGAAGATTGGGACAAGCTTTTGATGAAACGCGCAGAAATCAGTGGGCGATTGGTGTTGAGTAAGTTTACGAAGGAGAAGTTAAGTTCCTATCGGAAATAGCTATTAGCTTTTAGCCTTTAGCATAAAATAAAACTGAAATAAAAAATTTTAACTTGGAAATAAAAAGTAAATATCATTTTAAATTTGAGGACTTGATAATATACCAAAAAGCAATAGTTCTGGGTGAATATATTAATAAACTAATTGAGCGATTTCCTAAACACGAAATTTATAAACTATCATCACAATTTAGTAGAGCCTCAGATTCCATTGCTTTCAATATAGCAGAAGGAACTTCAGGTTCAGATGCTAATTTTATTCGTTACCTAATTATATCTCAAGGCAGACAAATGAGTGTATATCTGCATCTACAAAAGCCAGGCTTAGAGGTTATATATCAGATGAAGAAAATGAAGAAGTAAGAAGACAAATAAGTGAAATATCTAAAATGAACACATCCTTAAGGAAAAAATTAAATTCTAATAGCTAACGACTAAAAGCTAATTACTAATAAATGGCAATATACAAATTCAAAAATCATATCCCAGTCATTCACTCATCCAGCTTTGTGCATCCACAAGTCGCTGTCACTGGTAACGTGATTATCGGTAAAAATTGTTATATCGGACCAGGTGCGGCAATTCGTGGCGATTGGGGTGAAATAATTTTGGAAAATGGCGTCAATGTCCAGGAAAACTGTATCATTCATATGTTCCCAGGTAAAAGTATTCGCTTGAAACAAAGTTCACATATCGGTCACGGAGCAATTATTCACGGAGCAAATCTCGGAGAAAATTGTATGATTGGTATGAATGCCGTCATTATGGATGATGCCGAAATTGGAGATGAATCCATTATCGGTGCAATGACTTTTATAAAAGCGGAAACCAAAATTCCTCATAGAAGTTTAGTGGTTGGTAATCCAGGAAAAATTATTAAAGAAGTTTCAGATGATATGATAGCTTGGAAAACTGCAGGCACAAAGCTTTATCAACAACTGCCTCAAGATTGTCACGAAAGCATAGAAGAAGTTGAACCTTTACGAGAAATCCCTAAAAACCGACCACAACAGGAAGACTTTTACCAGACGTTGAATGAATTTAGGAATAGAAGTGGGTAGAGGGTAGTTGATAGAGGGTAGTCTGTAGAGCATGCTTTTAGTTATTAGAAAGGTTAAAAAAAATTGCAAGTCAGATTTGCTTATATCAGGTTTGCAAGAAATAAATAAGAAAACCTTGTGCACTTTGCGTGAAAATATTAAGAATGGAAAATTTTGCACCTTAGCGACTTTGCGAGAGATATAAAATAGGAGAAAAATCATGAGAGAAAAAAATAAAATAACAGAAAAAGTGGATTTCAAACTCCCCAAAATGGGCGAAAGTATAACCGAAGGCACCATCCTTAATTGGCTAATTGATGAAGGCGATTCGTTTGATGAAGGCGATATTTTAGTCGAAGTCGGTACCGACAAAGTCGATAACGAAGTACCTGCTCCTTTTTCTGGAGTATTGATAGAAAAGAAATATCAACCGAAAGATGTGGTTAAAATAGGAGAAGTTATTGCCATTTTAAAAGAAACTTCAGGAAAACCAACCAAAAACAAAGAAGCCTCTGCACAAAAGGTCTCTCCACAAAAGACCTCTCCGCTAACCCCTCTCCGAAGGAAAGGGAATCAAAAGGTTTCTGGAAGAGGGGCAGTTTCTCCCCTTAGGGGAGACGGAAGAGGGGCTCCAGACGGAAGAGGGGCTTACTTCTATTCTCCATTAGTTGAACAAATCGCTAAAGATTACCATATCAGTTATGAAGAATTAGCGAGAATTCCAGCTACAGGTGCTAATGAAAGATTACGAAAATCAGATATTTTTAAATACATTGAAAATGGCAGACCAGCACAGTTTGCACAACCCGTAAATGATCAACCCCAAGGCTTTCAAGTGCCTGATTTAAAATTTGATATCGGTAAAGGTCAACCTGTTGAAATGGATCGCATGCGACAGATGATTGCAGACCATATGGTCTATTCTAAACACGTCTCACCACACGTTACGGCCTATGTGGAAGCTGACATGACTAATCTCGTCAACTGGCGAAATCAGCACAAGGCAGAGTTTCACAAACGCACAGGAGAAAAATTAAGTTTTACACCTTTATTTGTTCAAGCCGTAACCAAAGCCATTCAAGATTTTCCTAAAATCAATTCTTCTCTTGACAATAAAACTATTATTGTTAAAGACGATATTAATATTGGAATGGCAACGGCTTTACCAAATGGAAATCTCATTGTTCCTGTGATAAAAAATACAGACACAAAAGATTTAGATCAACTGGCAAAAGAAGTTAACAATTTAGCGAGAAAGACCAGAGAAAATAAATTAACAAATGATGAGACCAAAGGTGGAACATTTACTATTTCAAATGTCGGCACTTTTGGCAGTTTAATGGGTACGCCTATTATCAATCAGCCAGAAGCGACGATTTTGGCGACAGGTATTATTAAAAAACGTGCTGAAGTGATAGAAAAAGATGAAAGCGATACCATTGAAATTCGCTCAATGATGTATTTGTCTTTATCCTTTGATCACCGGATTGTTGATGGCTTTTTAGCAGGAAGTTTTTTAAGACGTATTGCGGATTACTTGGAGGATTATTAAGGTTTCTCGCAAAGACGCAAAGACGCAAAATAATTTTATTATTATGACTGAAAATGAAATTTCAAAAATTATTGTCAATACCGCATATCAAATTCACGTAGAATTAGAGCTAGGATTGTTAGAGTCTGTGTATGAAGAAATATTGTATAGTGAGTTGATAGCTCAAAATTTAAAAGTAGAAAGACAGAAGGCTATACCTCTCGTTTGGAAAAATAATAAAATGTCACTCGGATTTAGAGCGGACTTAATTGTAAATCAAAAAGTTTTAATTGAATTAAAATCGGTAGAAAAAATAGCTCCAGTTCACCCAAAACAAGTATTGACTTATTTAAAACTTACGGATTTAAAACTTGGTTTGTTGATTAATTTCAATGAAGCTCTTATTAAAAATGGTATAACAAGAATCGTCAATAATATATAAACAAACTTTGCGCCTTTGCGTCTTTGCGTGAAACCAAAACCTAAAAAAATGAAAAAAGAAACCATACTCAAAGCATTTAAAAACCTCGTCACAGCCAAATCGATGACAGAATTGTATGAAGATAATTTTAAAATTGTCTCCAAATACGTCCACGCCACCTCACGCGGTCACGAAGTTATTCAAATAGCAGTAGGCATGCAACTCAAACCCGAAGATTATGTCTATCCCTATTACAGAGATGATGCCATGTTACTCTCCATCGGGATGCAACCCAAAGATTTGATGTTGCAACTTCTCGCCAAAAAAGACGATCCTTTTTCTGGCGGACGCACCTATTATTCACATCCGAGTTTAAGAGATGAAGATAAACCCAAAATACCACACCAAAGTTCAGCGACAGGTATGCAAGCCATACCAGCAACTGGAGCGACCTTAGCTTTAAAGTATGTAGATAAGCAAAACAAAGCCCTTTCCTTTGGAGAGGGTTTGGTAGAGGCCATTCCCCTTTAGGAGCTATGGGGCAAGGAATAGTCGTCTGTTCTTTGGGCGACGCTTCAATTACCGAAGGTGAAGTTTCAGAGGCTTTTCAAATGGTCGCCTTAAAGCAACTGCCCATTATTTATTTAATCCAAGATAACGACTGGGATATTTCTGCCAACGCAAAAGAAACCCGAGCCCAAAATGCCTACGAATATGCTCAAGGTTTTCACGGACTTGAAGCCATTAGCATTGACGGGACTGATTTTGAAGAATCGTATTCCACTTTAGAAAAAGTCATTGAAACTGTTAGAACAGAACAACGTCCGTTTTTAGTGCACGCCAAATGTCCACTTTTAAATCACCACACTTCTGGCGTTCGTATGGAATTTTATCGAGATGATTTAGAAGAATCTCAACAACGCGATCCTTATCCAAAATTTGTGAAATTGATGAAAGCCAATGGATTTTCTGAAACTGATTTAGACGATATAGAACACGATATCAGAGAAAATGTCAAGTCTGATTATGAAGCGACTCTCACCTCAGATGACCCCAAACCCGAAGATTTATTTACCCACGACTTTGCCCCAACACCCATTACAGAAGAAGTTGGTGAACGCTCTCCAAAAGGTGCAGAAAAAGTCGTCATGGTCGATTGTGCTTTATTTGCTATTGAAGAACTCATGCAAGACCATCCTGAATGCTTACTTTACGGTCAAGATGTTGGTGGACGATTGGGTGGTGTGTTTCGTGAAGCGACCACTTTAGCCCAAAAGTTTGGTGACCATCGGGTGTTTAATACATCAATTCAAGAAGCTTTTATAGTAGGCTCAACGGTCGGAATGTCTGCCGTTGGACTCAAACCCATTGTTGAGGTTCAGTTTGCCGATTACATTTGGCCTGGACTAAATCAATTGTTTACAGAAGTCAGCCGAAGCTGTTATCTCTCCGAAGGCAAATGGCCAGTGTCTATGATTTTGCGTGTGCCTATTGGGGCTTATGGCAGTGGCGGACCTTACCATTCCTCTTCGGTAGAAAGTGTGGTCACTAATATTCGTGGACTTAAAATTGCTTACCCAAGCAACGGTGCCGATTTAAAAGGCTTGATGAAAGCGACCTATCACGACCCCAATCCCGTGGTGATTTTTGAACATAAAGGCTTGTATTGGAGTAAAGTCCCTGGCACGAAAGGTGCCACCAGCGTTGAACCTGCCAAAGACTATATTTTGCCTTTTGGCAAAGCTTGGGTTTTACAAGAAATTTGGCTAAAAGATAATGAAGAAACTTTAAGCATCATCACCTATGGTATGGGCGTGCATTGGGCGGTTAACGCTTCGGCAGAACTCGGACTTCAAGACCAAATCGAAATTGTAGATTTAAGAACCTTGCACCCACTCGACGAAGAAACAATTTTTAAGTCTGTGAAAAAATGTAAAAAATGCCTCGTAGTCACCGAAGAACCATCAGACAACACCTTTGCCAGAGCACTTAGCGGAAAAATTCAAGAGGAATGTTTTCAATATCTCGATGCCCCTGTGATGACCATTGGCTCGGAAAATATGCCAGCGATTCCGCTGAACTCAACTTTAGAAGAAACGATGATTCCGAGTACGGAAAAAGTTAAAGCCAAAATTAATGCTCTTTTAAAATATTAAGTTAAAAGGTTTTATTCCTGTTTTTAAAATCAGTGAGAAATTGTTGATGGATTGAGGATTATTTGTTAGTTTTATACTTTACAAGCTCATCTAAAAATAATTTACGTGTCATTTAGAGCTATTACATTTCCCGATTCTTATACGTATAGTTCAGATTCAGAGCATATACCACTAGAGTTTTATAATGCTGTTTTTCCTGTTTCGAAAACGGTAGATTTGTTTTTGGGGTATTTTAACTCAGGCGCATTTCGTGTATTATCTGAAAGTTTTGCGGAGTTTATCTATAATGGCGGTAGTATGCGCATGATTACCAATCATTACTATACAAAATTAGATTTTGAAAACTTAATAGCTGAGTCCGAGTTAAACGACTATGGTGAAGTTTCCAAATTAGTAAAAGATTTACGCAAGCTAAAAGACAGCTTAGATGAATATGGACAACACTTTTTTGATTGTTTAAAGTACCTTATCAAAGAAAATAGGCTACAAATACAACCAGTAAGTTTTGGTAAACAAAGTTTAAGCCATAGCAAAAGAATGTTATTCTATGATGGTGAAAATCACATTCTAGCTGAAGGAAGTATGAACTTCACACTAGCTGGTTTTGTTAAAAATGCAGAAAGCTTTCAGGTTGAAGTCCCTTGGAATTCTAAAGTTAGTCAAGTAAGAATAGAAAACCAAAGAAAACATTTTGAAAAAGTTTTTAATCAAGAAAACAACGAATATACATACCTGAATCCCGAAGAAATAAAAGAAGCAATTGAGGACATAGGAGAACAAAAATCCATTAAAGATTTACTTGAAACTAGCATAAACATTGGAAGTGAAAATTACAGTAAAAAATTAAAAGAAATACACCAAGCTAAAAAGAAAAAGTTTGAAGCTGTAATCGATAAACTTGATTGTGAACCTAAATTCCCCTTTGACGAACCTAGAGATTATCAAAAACAAGCTTATAAAAATTGGGTTGAAAACGATTATAAAGGTGTTTTCGCTATGGCTACTGGTACTGGGAAAACTATTACTTCGTTGAATTGTGTTTTGCAGGAATATCAGAAAGACAAAAAATACCACTCTATAATTCTTGTGCCGTCAATTGCTTTACTAAATCAATGGGAACAAGAAGTGTTAGATTTTAATTTTAAGAATATCCTTAAAGTTGGCGGTGGCAATAAATGGGAAAATGAACTGGCTAATTTTGCTAGTAATCTATCCTGGGGAATCTCTAAAAATCTAATTATCATTTCAACTTATGGAAGTTTTGTGACTGATAGGTTTCAAAAATATTTTAAAAAAATTCAAGATAAATTTACACTTATTGCTGATGAAGCACACAATATGGGCGCAAGTCAAATAAAGAAGCGATTAGGAAATGTAAGTGTTGAAAAGAAAATTGGACTGTCTGCTACACCAAAACGAGTTTATGACCCAGAAGGCACAGATGCTATTGATGCTTTTTTTGAAGACAAGCCGCCATATATTTACTCGTTTACAATGGAGAGAGCTTTAAAAGAAGAAAGACTTACAGAGTATAAATATTATCCAAAAATCGTTGAGCTACAAAACGATGAACTCGAAAGTTATATAGAAATATCACAACGGCTTTTAAGATTTTTTGACTTTGATAAAGGAGAATTTAAAAAAGACCCTATGGTTGAAAAACTCCTTTTAACGAGAAAAAACATTATCCATAAAGCACATAATAAAATTGACTGTTTTAAAGACATTGTAAAAGAGCTCGATAAAAAAAAGAAGCTAAAATACGTGTTCACCTACGTGCCAGAAGGTTTTGTATATAACGACTCTGGAGGCAGTGAAAGACTACTCAACGATTTTATGCGAAAAGCTATGGAAGCCAGGCCAGATTTAAAAATTAATTCTTACACCGCAGAAGATGAAGATTTAAACGAAATACTTAAAGGATTTTCAGAAGGAAAAATCGAAATGCTATTTGCCATGAAAATGTTAGATGAAGGTGTAGATGTGCCACGTGCTGAAGTTGGAATATTTGCAAGTAGCACAGGAAATCCCAGACAATTTATACAACGTAGAGGTAGTCTTTTGAGAAAACACAAAAATAAAGCTAATGCAATAATTTATGATATGATTGTTGTACCACCTCTGAATGACGCTAATGCAGATACTTATAGAATGGAAAGAAATCAAGTAAAAACAGAATTACAACGTGTTGCTCATTTTTCCAGCTTATCTATGAATTTTTACGATACAAAAAATGAATTGAGTTCAATTTGCGATAAATACGAATTAAATATTGACCAAATTATACAAGAATTATGAGTAAGAGAAATGAAATACTAAGAGAAATACTGAGCGATGAAGAAATTGTCCAAAAGTATAAATTGAAAAAGGAAGGCATTAAAAATCTTACTACTTCTGGTCCTTATCAGGATAAAATTGTTGAAATCTTGTCAACTATAATTAATGAAAATGACAATAATCGCACAGCAAGACAAATTTATCCTATTTTGAAAAACATACATAAAATTTAAATATGGCATCAATAATAAACAGTATAGCTTTCGAAAATTTCTTTAATTACTACGGTGATTTTGAAGATAATAAATATGAGTTAGATGAAGGTATAAATATTATTGTGGCCGATAATGGTGCTGGAAAATCAAAATTTTTTAATGCTTTTTTGTGGTTGTTTTACGACCAAATACTTGATTCTGACACAAAGAAAAAAATAAATATTAGAAATGCTGGCGTCAAAATTTTATCTGATAAAGCTAAAAACGAAACACCAAAAGGTAGTTATGTGAAATGCGGCGTTATGATAGAATATACTAGTGGGACAAGGTATAAGTATCAAATCATAAAATCTTTTACAGCCACCCGTATAGGTGAGCAAATCACAGATGAAAACAGTTGGCAATTTGTCATTAACGAAATTGAAGTCAATAAAACTGAGCTTGTTTTACATAGATACAAACCTGTCTATGATGAAGATGAAAAAACAAGAATAATTAATGGACTTATTATGAAAGCCTTTAGGAAATATTCATTTCTACAAGGTGAAGAAGTTGACGATATCATAGATTTTAGCAAAAAAGAAAGCATAGAAGAAGCTGTTGAAAATCTCACAGATATTAAAAAATATGAAAAAATTCATGAGCTATTAGACGAATTTAAAGCTAAAGCATTTAGAGATTTACAAAAACAACTTAAGGCTAACAATGCTCAAAACGAACGATTTGATATTGCTGTAGCTGATAAAGAAAAAATTGAGCAACAAATAGAACAAGAAAAAATTAATCTTGAGCAATGGAATGAAACTTTAAGAGCAACTGAAAACGAAAAAAACGAATTGGATAAACTCTATGCTAATGCAGAAAAAAGAAAGGAGATAGATGACAAATTAAAACCTTTAAGAAAGCGGTTGCGTGACAAACAAGAAGAATTTGAAACCTTTCTAGACCGCATAAACAATCGTTTTTTTGACGGCAATTTTGCTTGGATTGCTATGGGATTTGAGGAAGAAGTTGAAAAATTTAGAGCTTTAAATGAACACTATATTGAGAGAAGATACGAAAAGAAAGCTTTAAAAAATGTAGAAGAAAACCCTAACGAGTATTTTCATTTCTTACCAGAAAATTCACCAGACTCGGTCTCACTTCAAAACATGATTGACGACGAACATTGTTATGTCTGCAATAGAGAAGCTAAAGAAGGCACACCTGAATACAACAATCTTATTAAGCTTAAAAATAGAACAAGAGATAATCAAAGCCAAAAACCTTTTGTAAAAAATGACTTAAAGAATTTTTTTGGTGATTTACAAATTAATGCTCAGCCTTTTTACAACAAGTTTGATAGCATAAGAGATTCAATAATAAAGACTAAAGAAAAAGAGATAGAACTTAAAGAAAGTATTGAAAAGCTTAAAAAAAGAATTAAATCTATAGATGATGATAGAAATTCAATAATGATTGCTGGTCATGATGCTGAACAATCTGCAAGAGATATTATCAATAATTATACTGGTGCTGTCCGACGCATGGAAAGTGCCAATAGTAAAATAAATGATATTATTATCCCAAAAATAAATAAGTTAAAACAAGATTTAAAAGCAATTAATGATGAGATAAAAAGCCTTAATAAATCCAATGATATACCAAACGGGTTCAATGAAAACTACGAAGTTTTAAGTGATTTAGAAGAAGCTTCACAAAAAGCTAAAGACAGGGTTTTTGATGGTATGATAAGCCTACTTGAAGAACATGCCAACATACATTTTAAAAACCTGATTAAGAACAATGACTTATCAGGTGGTATTCTGAAGTTTGAAAAAAATCCAAATGGCTCGATTAATTTTAATTACATAGACAGTAAGGGCAATTCTGTTTACGGTAGCTCAGAAGGTTTCCAGCGAATGAAAAAATTCTCAGTTGTGATGGCTATCATTTCCGCAAACAATGCTGAATACAACTATCCATTATTGGCCGATGCACCCATATCTGCATTTGGCGAAGGATTTACAGAAGGCTTTTTTGAAGCCATTGGTGATGTGTTTCCACAAAGTATAGTTTTAGTAAAAGAACTTTTCAAGCAAGACGATGAAATGAAAATCAATGAGTTGGGTAAACGACTACTCAAAGACCCCAAAGTGAAAACCATGTATGTCAATCATGTGCCTGAAAATGCAGAACAAATTGATATTGTAACCACTCAAACCAAATTGAAATGACAGCACAAGAATTTAAAAGTGCAATATTAATGAAGCGTCCGCGATATGCCAACAGTAAAATTCCTGTTATTGAAGCTTTTGCGAACAAAGGACAATCTAAGTCTGAATATAGCCAATTCGGACCTATCTATGAACTGTATATCTATGCTTTTAGATTAGGTTTAAAGAAAGGTTTAAGACTACCCTTACCACCTAGAAACTCGACAAGAGATTTTGTAGAAATAGGCAAATGGAAGCGTGATTCCAGTTTGGTCGATTTTTTATTGATGATTGTGTTTAGCCATAGCGAAGAAATTGATTTTGATTGGAACGATTTGGAAGATATGGACGAAAAAGAACTTAACCAGGTCGTGAGTAATATTGTTGAATTTATTGAAAGTTACGCCAATGGTGGCTTACAATATCTTCAAGAAGAATGGGAAAATGACAACTTGATTAATTCAAGTTATTTGTTTGTGGATTTGATGAATGATTAAAGACTTTATTTATGAAAGAGTTTAGATTCAGATATGAAGACACTATTTACAAAAATGGTAGAAATATACCAAAAACATCAGGTTTATATACATGGTATTTAGATTTTTCTAAATTAGGAATTGTTAATAATAAAGATGATTTTTCTACCATAGTTTACAGGTTGAACGAATTGATTACTTCAGAGAACATGAAAGGAGAAGTAAGTTCTCCGTTAAAAAAATATATCGTTAATGTACATCAAAATACAAATTTTTTTAATGATTATCTTATTGATTCTGATTTAACTGAGGGTAAAAAAATTTCTGAATTATCTGATGAAGATTGTGTGAAAATATTTAAAATATTAGGTGAATTTAGTCATTTAGTAAGCCCCTTATATATAGGTGTAGCTAGCTCATTAAGAAACAGATATAGAAGTCATAAAAGAAATTTTTATGAAATTGTTACTTTAATTGATGAAGGAGAAGATGAAGTTGTAATACAGGAAAAGGCTAAAAAAACTTTTGGAGGCAGACTCGCATACCAAGGGTTTAATTGGGATTTATTGATCTTTAATTGTGTAAAAACCGATTTAGAATCATCGCTTAATAAATCTACTGAATATTTATTAAATAGGATGTATAGTCCTATTTTTGGAAAAAGGTAATTAAATAAGTTTATATGAAAAAAGTAAGACCTCAAAAATATGACAGAAGTATTTATGGAACTTTTGGGCAGTTTTTTACTCACAATAATAGTCCAGTTTTCTATCTAAATACTGCATTACCAATTGATAACATAAACTGGATTAAGCCCGTAAGAGATATACTTAATATTTCAGAAGTTGATTTTGATGAATTAGTTCAAAGAAATTTAGATGATTCAAGAATTAAAAATGATATTTCACAATATTTGATTACAGATAAAGGTTACAAATTTTTCCCTCCAATTGTTAGTGCTTTTGTAGCCCCTACAGAAAAAAAAGATTCTATTAAAAATAGATACCCAAAATTAAAAGTCCGTTTTGAAGAAACAGTAGAGGGTAAAGTGGTTAAAATAGAGTTTGAGGATTCTTTCATATTAATTTTGTTTGTTGATGAAGACAATAATATTTTGAATACTCCTGTTGAACTTAGATGGAAAAGTTCAGGTATATCTTTAATGGCTGTTGATGGTCAGCATAGGCTTGTTACATTAAAAGCGATTAGGGGTCTTTTAGATAGCGATGATGAAAAAGCATACTATAAGAGTTTAGAAGAACATAAATCAATTTTAAATGATATTGATATACCAACTACAATATTGTTTTTTCCTAATTCTTACCAAGATTTATCAGAAGGTAGTGAAGAGATTTTGGATGAAGTATTCCCGAATAGTGGATGGTTAGAGAATGAACAAAAAGATATTAAAGAAATAATTAGAAACGTTTTTGTTGATGTAAATAAAAATGCCAAAACACCTAGTGAATCTAGAAATATCTTGCTTAATGAAAAGGATATTTGTGCCATTTTTGCTAGACATATTTTTTCTACCATTAAGGAAATTGATAAGAATACATATTCTTATTTATTGGATTTTGACTCACCAAGAAATAAAGAGTTTCAAATTGATCAAAATAGACCCATAATTACAACTATAGGTATTGTATACAGAATATGTGAAAATTTATTTAAAGACACTAAAGGTGATCGTCGAAAATCTGAAGATGGAAACGCCCTCAGGGCACGCTTGAACTTATACGATTTAGAATTTGATTCAGAATCTGTAAAGCTGGAAGATTTGACTCCATTTGATTTTTCCTACTCACAACGAAGAGTTTTGTTAGAACAGTTTAAAAAATCTTGGACTCAAACTTTCGTTTATTTCTACACACACCTATTACCATTTAAGAAATTATATATATCAATGAATAAATCATTCGAAGATTGGCTAGAAAAAACAAGAAAAGACTCGTTAACGGATGATGAAACTAAAATTTATTCGGTTTTATTTGGTGGAAGCGAAAAACGCTTTTTTCTTCAACAAAATGCTAAAAATCGTGGTGTAGAATATAATGACTATAGATTTTTATTTAAAAAACTTCAAAATAAGGAAAAAGAGATAAAGGAAAGCATTGGAAATCATAGGTTTTTTTTCAGTCAAATGTTTCAATCAGCCTTTTTTGAATTTCTTGATTTTATTTTGTCATCACCAACTATAGATTATAAAAATTCATGGCTAGAGCAAGAATACTTAGATAGTATCATTAATATTTTGAACAAGTATATTGAAGATAAGCATAATGATTCATTATTCAATTTCGAAAATTCTATAAACGATTTACTTTTTAACGGTAGAAGTAATCCTTCTCAAAAAAAACAAGAACTTGTAGCAACAATTATAAAATTAATAGCTTTCAATTACAAAAGAGAAATTTCGGAAAATCCTTTTATAAATAAGTTTAATGTAATTTCAGACTTTATTGACGAACTTAACATTGAGTGCTTGGACATAATTGATAAAAATATGACAGATTCTTTAGAGAAAGAATTCAAACAAAATATTGACATTAGACAGCTTGTACTAGATATTCAAAAAGCAAAAAATGATAAGTTAGTTAATGAAATAAAAAAATTAGAATCTGATTATAAGAAAAACTAGAATCATATTTGGAAAGTAGAAAGAAAAAAGAATTAACTATTTTAAAACAACACCTTAATATTAATTAACCTTATGTATTTATTAAATTTATTAGATTCATATTACCAGCATTCAATTTTTGCAATGTATTTAACCCTTCGTCCAAATGCAACTTCACATATTTACCCAAATCTTGATTGCTGATGTGCAATTGGTAATGTTGTGCTACTAAAGCAACATAATATTTGTCATAATCGCCAAACAAGACCTTTCGTGAGTATTCTTTGCCACCAGAATCTTTTAGGTCTTCAATCTTTAATTTTTTACCACTTTTTAATGAATAGGCTAAAGCCAACCTGGCAATCACGTTTTCTGTACCCAGGTTAAGTTTTCGGGTCAATTGGCTAACGACTTCTTTATTATCCTTACTGGTTTTAATATGCGTAAACATGCTCGTCTTCTTTAAAAGCTTTAAATAAATTGTTCAACTTATATGGTTTAAATGCAGAGCCTTTTGGGCTATGCTTAATCATATAGACTTGGCTTAAATAGGGTGTCATAAGTTGGTATTCTTTTTCTGTCAATTCTTTCTCAAGCAAAGGAAAAAGTACCACTTGGTCAGAAATATTGGGGTAAAACTCTTCAATAATATTTCGGGAATGGTCTTTGTCAAACTTTTGCAATGGGCTGTCAATAAACACAGGAAACTCGATACCAGATTCATCAACCAAAGCTTTTAAAAGCGCCGTGGCATAGAGTTGCTGTTCACCTTTAGACAGGTTGTCTTTGTCTATGATGTTGCCCTTAAAGTCAACCAAATCAATATCCATCACATCTTCTCGTATGTTAACTTGCACATCTTTTACAAAGTTTTCTTTGTGCATCAGTCGTTTTAAGCCTAAAACAATGGTTTTTTGTAAGGCAAATTTCTTTTCTTCTTTTATGCGACTAATCAAGGTCTTGATTTTGTCGAGTAACTTTTCGGTGACTTTGTATTTTTTGCGGTCTTGCTCAATAAGTTTAAAGTTTTTTTCAAACTCAGACAAGACTTTTTTATGTGAACTGTGTTGCAAGTTCAATTGCCCAAACTCTTCAACCAATTTATGTTTTTCATCTTTAAGGTCGAGCAGTTGTTGGTCAATTTTCTGCTTTTCGCTTCTAATTTTTTTAGCGAGATAGTTGTCTTTTCTCGCTTCGCCTTGTTTGATTTTTCTCGATAAGCGGTTCAGGCTAATCCTGTGGTTTTTGTCTTCTTGAATCAGTTGCTCTATTTGAGATTTAAGGCTAGTATTAATGTGTTTATAAAACGCAATGAACTCTCGATGCTCTTCCTCTGTAAAGTCTAATAATATTTTAGAGTTGTTTTTTGTCGTCGCTTTTTGTTGCTGTTTTAGTTCTTTTTTAGAGGCTTCTTTAGAGACCTTTTCAAGTTGTTCAAAAAGGCTTTTGTCCTTTATTACAGACTGGATATCAGATAAAAATTGGGTTCTAAAATTCTCAATTTTATCTTCGTAAGTCTTTAAGCTAAAATGATGGTTTTGGTATTTACTCTCTTTAACAAGTTGGTTTTTAAGTTTTTCGAGCGGTTTATTTGCAATTAAAAACGGTAGGAGTTCATAGTGTTTTTTAAGTTTTTGCTTGGTGGCTTGTATGTCTTTTTTAACGTCCTCGTGTTCTGCTTTTAAGGCTTTGAGCTCTTCTAAAGTTATGGCATTGCCTTCGCGAATCAACTTTTCTTGAAGCTCATCAGATTTTGCTTTTAAGTTGGCTTCTTTCATATCAACTTCATCTTGCCGCTCTTGATTGTAATCAATAAGCACAGTGAGCTCTTCGTCTTTAGCTATCAAGTTTTGTAGCTTATCTTTATCATCTTCAGACACACCACGACGTCTTAAATTTGATAAAAGCACTTCGAGATTTCGTTTTAACTCTTCGTATTTTTTAATCCCTAAAACTTCAGAATACGCTCGGCTGAGGCTTCGTAATTCAGCTTTTGATTTAGCTTCTGCCAGTGATACAATTTTTTCAGCATCAAAAAAGAAAAACTTAGCAATTTCTCTGGGTAATAAAAAATCATTGATAAAAACCTCATAACCTACATCTTTGGTCAATTCATTTTCATTGCCATCAATACGAAGTTCAAGGTTTTCATTTTTAGTAACATAGTTGTAAGTCCTTTTGATTTGAACAGTTTTACATGGCACAGAAGGAATCATAACATCGCTCAACGTCACTTCAACAGACATGGCTGGATTGTCGCTACTTTTTGCATCATTATTAAATTGACTGTCTAGATAGTCTTGATAGCCGCCAGCTTTTTTGATGTCTTTGCGGTATTTGTCTTCTACTTGAGCAATGAGTTTGCCATAAAACACCCAAACCAAAGAGGTTAAAAAACTGGTTTTTCCAAATCCATTTTTACCAGCAATCAAAAAAATATTTGAGCCTTTTTTCTCTTTAAAGTCAATGCTGTTATTGTCTTTGTAAATTCTAAAGTTTTTTATGTCAATATGGTCAATTCGCATTACTTAACTTTATTTACGTATTCTTCAATTCTTCGCTCTACATCGTTATGCAAACCGTATTTAGATAGCATTAATGTTTTTGATTCTTGTAGTGAAATTAAATTATCAATGAGGTGATAATAATTAGCATCATCTTCGCAAACTTCTTTGAGAATTCGGCGCTCAGTATCATCTAAAGATTTGATGTTGTTAGTGCTAATATCTTTACCATAAACTTCTTTGTAAATATCGCTGACACTATATTCAAAAATCATATCGCGATTCCATATAACTTGAATGGCAATTAATTCCTGATTGTTGATTAAGGTGATATGTGGACTATCCTTTTGAATTTCTTTTTGAGTTTCTAGTAATTCTCGTAATGTGTCCGCTCTGTATTTTGGAGTATATGGTCCAAAGTTCCTTCCGTCTTCATCAACTGCCTTTTGTCCGTTTCTACGCTCAGGCATTCTGTTTTCTCCAATATTTCTGTTATCTACTAAATTGTTTCTGAACTTTAAAAGTGGTGCCATCCATTCTTGTCCATTTTCAATTAAAGCAGACATAGATTTGTCTTGTTTTACAACTGTGCATGTCCAACATCCAAACCTTGATTGACCACAAGATGAGTGTTTTTTGTTGGTCACTACTGTTGGACACTCATAATCATCGGCACTAGCGTCAGAATAAATTTGAAATAGTATAGAATTATCAAACCCCCAAGGTGAAGGCACAGCATTTATGATATACCAAATTTCTTCAAGCATCAAGTCTTTTATTGGCGCATAAACAAAGGTGTTTGGTGTTGTACCGTGTTTAGATAAACGACTGCCGTTTATCTCGTGTTTTTTCATTCGTCTTTCTCTAGAAACACTTTCTTCATATCTTGTGCCAAGCAATACAATAGCTTCGCCCATTTTATCTATTTGTTCCAACAAGAAGTTTGAAGTAGGTTTAATTTTTAATCGATCTGTACACCATCTAAAAGAATTGTTAGGCACAGGATAACCTTTTCCTAAAACATTGATCCAAAATGATTCTTCGAGTTTAGGGGTTGTTTTTTGAACAAAAATTGGCAAGCCTTGAGCTCTGGCTTCTTTGTCAATTTTAGTTAAAACATCGTCAACATAGTTTGAAATAATAGGGTTTTCTACCATAGTATCATTACAAACCACATAAACAGGTCGTTTAAGTTGAAAAGGCATAGGAGCTTGTTCTTTAAATCTTTTCAAGGCTATCCAAACCAGTGTGAGTAAAACGGTAGAATCCTTACCGCCACTAAAGCCAATGATCCACGGACGATTTGTATTGCCATCATAAGCATACTGATCAATTATTTCATTAATAATTAACTCAGCTTTTTTGAGTTTTATTTTTGACATGACACGTAAAGGGTTTCTTTCAGTTTTTTTCTAATTCTCTAATTTTATCTTCTAATATTTTTATCGTTTTTTTCTGTAAGTTTATGATATAATCTTTGTCATCTTCAGATAATGACTCTTGATTATTATTTTGTTTTAACATTGAACCTTGTCCAGTAAACAACCAGTCAGCAGATAAATCTTGATAAGTATTTATCAATTTTGATATATTTTTACCTGACAATGAACCTCTTTTTCTTGCTTTTCCTATTAATCCATTTGATATCTCTGCTTGATTTGACAATTTGTTATCATTCAAACCTTTGAATTTCATATACTTATCAAGTCTTTTAAAAAAATTTATCATTTTTGATATATATTTGTATCGACACGTAAAGGACATCTAAACTATGCTTGCAAGATAATGATCTTTGAGCATACAAGATAGTTATTTACTAAAAAAAGGAGACCTAAAACGTCTCCTTTTTGATTATTAATTTAAAAATTTATGGGTTTTTTTAGCTGGATTACACAAGATACCTGTCGCAGTATTTCAAATTATTACTCAATAAAACCTGTATTCCCAGTGTTTATGATTGATAATAAAGGTCAGATATGGCAAGAGCGCTGCTATGAAAGTTATGGTGTTTTTGGTGGTAAAGATTATTACGAGTTAATGGCAGAAATGAATGATTTGAAATATAGAAATGAGGCTATCGATTTATATTACAGCCATAATGAAAGAGCTTTGTTTCCTAATCTTGTTGAGCACCCAAAACAATGGCAATGGAAAAACGAAAAACCTAAACCCTGTCCACACCAAGGCTATTTCTACTAAAAACCCTTAAACTCATCAACTTTTAAACTTTAAACTTCTAAAACAACCACACCCAACAACCAATTACGAATAACCAACAACGAAAAACTAACCAACTTTAAACTCATCAACTTTTAAACTTTAAACTTCTAAAACAACCGCACCCAACAACCAAATACGAATAACCAACAACGAAAAACTAACCACGATTCACTAAAACCACCATAATGTTAACTTTAATGTTAATTAATTCACATTCGTAATATGATATATATCAGTGTTTTACAGTTTTAATGTAAAATTAATGTTACGTAATAGTAAATTATACGTAAGTATATTGTATCTTTGTCCCATAACATTAAATGACAAGACGATGAGAACAATGATGATTATTGTAGCCTGCCTTTTTGGTGGAATGTTATTTGCACAAGAAAGCAATGTAGAATATTTCAAAAAAGGCGATTTAGTAAAAGGTATCTTTTACTATGACAACGGAGTGATTCAACAAGAAGGCACTTATAAAAATGGTAAACTTCACGGTCAGTGGATTGCCTATGATAGAGACGGCAAAAAAAATGCAGTCGCCTATTATCATAAAGGAAACAAAACTGGTAAATGGTTCTTTTGGCAAAAAGACAAATTGGTAGAAGTAGATTATAACAACAACGACATTGCTAATGTCACGACTTATAAAAACGAAACCATTTTTGCAAGTGAAAAATAGCAATCACTATTTCAAATTTATTCTAAATTAACCCGTGTCTAATGATGCGGGTTTTTTATTCCCTATTGAATAATTAGAGTTTAATATTAATTAACGTTTTAAAATGAGCATCCAGCAAAGTCGAGATGTGTGTATTTATCGACTTCGCTCGAACTTAAACATAACAGTATCACGAATTTTAAATCAAACCATGACGCCATTGGTAGTGTTTTTAAAACACTAAAAATCGTATCGAAAACTGATTTGACCGACCTAATTCCCTCACAAAACATTTCTTAAACATCAAGCATTCAAAAATATTGACTGCTTATACTCTATCCCATAATCGGTGTTTATCACTATTTTTGATGACCGATATCATTTATCTATCAAATTTGAGTAAGTAGTTTTGTATTATTTCGAACATAAACATAAACTTTAAAACATTTTATATATGAACACCATCACAGATTTGAAAACCACAATTCAAAACGCTCTAAAAAACAGCCTGTCTTATGAAGGCTTTAAAACTTTAGTCAGCAACTTAATCAACAAAGGTCAATCTACAGGACATACCCAAAATGAAGATATGCTCAATTATTCCAAATTGTCGATAAAACGCATAAAACGTTGGGATAAATCCTTTAAACTCTCTGAAAACGACATGGCTTTTTTCAAAAATCAATCAAAACCTATCACCTTTTTAGTCCTTGCTGAAAGTTGGTGTGGCGATCTTGCACATGCTTTACCTATTATCAATGCTATTGCTGAAGCTTCACCTCATATTGATCTTAAAGTTGTGCTAAGAGACGACAATGATGAGCTAATGCAAGAATTCTTAACCAACGGTGGCAAATCCATTCCTAAACTTATCGCACTTGACGATGAGAACAACGTCTTATTTACTTGGGGTCCAAGACCTACCGAAGCTACTGAAATGGTTAAAGCCTATAAAGACAAACACGGTCAACTCACAGATGAGCTTAAAGAAAACTTGCAAAAATGGTATAACAAAGACAAAGGCTAAGGCATTGTTAAAGACATCAAAGCCCAATTAGAGTCTATATAATTTAGTGCCAGTTTGATATAAATTCCAATAAAATATATTCATATAAAATACAGATATTTAATCATTTGTCATGTCGATAGATTGAAGCATGAGCGACGAGACATCTCAGGTGGATGAGATTTCTCCTCATTCTTCGTTCGAAATGACAAAATTTGCTTACAAAAAGATGTAATCATCTGATTTACAACTTTCAATAAATCAAACTCACGTTAATTTAGTGCCAGTTCTATTTTTAGTATCAATAGTTTACACCTAAAGCCATCAAATTAAGTGATTTTTGGAGTAAAGCCTGATTCCGAAGTTTTGGAAATATCAAAATCAAGCTTGAGATAGACAATCTATTTGAGACCAATACTTTAAGTTTTTATCGCTAATCTTGATTTTTTTCTCTTTGCTCATTAATGCATTATTAAATCTTATATGCATTAGTGCATTAGTGGCTAAAGTTGTCCAAAGTGAGTTTATTAAAATCTACGTGAGTTCGATTTAAGTAACTCAATTAAATAAAGCCATCAAATTAAGTGATTTTTTGGAGTAAAGCCTGATTCCGAAGTTTTGGAAATATCAAAATCAAGCTTGAGATAGACAATCTATTTGAGACCAATACTTTAAGCTTTTATCGCTAATCTTGATTTTTTTCTCTTTGCTCATTAATGCATTATTAGATCTTATATGCATTAGTGCATTAGTGGCTAAAGTTGTCCAAAGTGAGTTTATTAAAATCTACGTGAGTTCGATTTAAGTAACTCAATTAAATAAAGCCATCAAATTAAGTGATTTTTGGAGTAAAGCCTGACTCCGAAGTTTTGGAAATATCAAAATCAAGCTTGAGATAGACAATCTATTTGAGACCAATACTTTAAGTTTTTATCGCTAATCTTGATTTTTTTCTCTTTGCTCATTAATGCATTAGTGCATTAGTGGCTAAAGTTGTCCAAAGTGAGTTTATTAAAATCTACGTGAGTTCGATTTAAGTAACTCAATTAAATAAAGCCATCAAATTAAGTGATTTTTGGAGTAAAGCCTGACTCCGAAGTTTTGGAAATATCAAAATCAAGCTTGAGATAGACAATCTATTTGAGACCAATACTTTAAGCTTTTGTCGCTAATCTTGATTTTTTTCTCTTTGGTCATTAATGCATTATTAAATCTTATATGCATTAGTGCATTAGTGGCTAAATATAATACCTCGACAAATTCGGACCATTGTTTAAGTTGAAAATTTATTAACTTTAAACAATGAAAAATATGAAAAAATCAAGAAGAAAATTCACATCAGAATTTAAATCAAAAGTCGCTTTAGAAGCTTTAAAAGAGCGTTATAGTTTATCTGAATTAGCAGAACGTTTTGAACTCCATCCAAACCAAATTAGTCAGTGGAAACAAGAGTTTTTAGAAAAATCAAAGGATGTTTTTGATAAAAAATCACCTAAACCCAAAGAAGAACATGTTGATTTAGACAAACTTTATGCAAAAATCGGCAAGCTTGAAGTAGAATGGGATTACTTAAAAAAAAACTTGAAGAAGTTGGATCTGTTGGGATGAAAAAGGAACTAATTTTAAGTAGTGAAGATAAGTCATTAAGTATAAGACAACAATGTCAACTTATGAACATCACCAGAAGTAGTCTTTATTACAAGCCTATTGGAGAGAAACCGGAAAACCTTGAGATTATGCAGATCATGGATAAACATATCTTAGAAGAACCAACAGCTGGGGTTTTGACCATGCAGTCTATGCTATTAGATTAAGGTATAATAGCTGGGTATGAACGAGTAAGACGATTAATGCGTAAAGCAAATATACGTCCTATTTACCCAAGGCGACATTTAACGGTCTTAGGCGAGAAAAAATATGTATATCCCTATCTATTGAAGAACCTGGATATTAACAAAGCAAATCAAGTTTGGGAGATAGATATTACCTACATCCCTATGGAAAAAGGATTTATGTACTTAACTGCGATTATAGATGTCTATAGCCGTGCTATTATGGGATGGGGTCTATCTAATACATTAGGTGCTCAAGCCAGCATAGAAGTCGTTAAACAAGCTATTAAGACTAACGGAAGGCATGAAATACTAAACTCAGATCAGGGCAGCCAATTTACTTGCTTACAATACGTTGAACTACTTAAAAAGAAGAACATCAAGATCAGTATGGATGGTAAAGGAAGAGCTTTAGATAACATTTACATCGAACGCTTTTGGAGAACCATAAAGTATCAACATATATATCTTAACCCAGCTGAGGATGGAATAACCCTATATAAAGGAATAAAAAAATGGATGGATAAATACCACAATAAAAAACATCAAGGGATCAATGAAAAACCAATTGAAAAATATAAAAATGCGACCTAAAAAATCAACTAAGAATCAACTGATAATGGTCTAAACAAATCGAGGTATTTTAAAAGTTGTCCAAAGTGAGTTTATTAAAATCTACGTGAGTTCGATTTAAGTAACTCAATTAAATAAAGCCATCAAATTAAGTGATTTTTGGAGTAAAGCCTGATACAGAAGTTTTGGAAATATCAAAATCAAGCTTGAGATAGACAATCTATTTGAGACCAATACTTTAAGCTTTTATCGCTAATCTTGATTTTTTTCTCTTTGCTCATTAATGCATTAGTGCATTAGTGGCTAAAGTTGTCCAAAGTGAGTTTATTAAAATTTACGTGAGTTCGATTTAAGTAACTCAATTAAATAAAGCCATCAAATTAAGTGATTTTTGGAGTAAAGCCTGACTCCGAAGTTTTGGAAATATCAAAATCAAGCTTGAGATAGACAATCTATTTGAGACCAATACTTTAAGCTTTTATCGCTAATCTTGATTTTTTTCTCTTTGCTCATCAATGCATTATTAAATCTTATATGCATTAGTGCATTAGTGGCTAAAGTTGTCCAAAGTGAGTTTATTAAAATCTGTAAATTAAACCAAAACCTCATTTCGCCTGTTTGACTTTGCAGGAAAAACCATAAAACGAAGCCTGACCAATGATGCAGACCGTCTTATGAAATGTAATAGTTTTTTAACTATCCTAACTCATCGACAAACCGCTCCAAACTCAAGGCCTGTTCCAATCTAAAATTCCCAACAGCAGTGCGTCGCAATGCCGATAAATATGCACCACTATCCAAAGCTTGCCCAAAATCTTGAGCCAAACTGCGAATGTAAGTACCTTTGCTACAAGTAACTTCAAATCTGACTTTAGGCAAATCTACAAGCCTAATCTCAAAGTTTGTGATTTCAACTTCGCGTTTTGGAATATCTACCGCTTCACCTTTTCTTGCATATTCATACAAGCGTTTGCCTTCTTTTTTTAAAGCTGAAAACACAGGCGGTTGTTGAAGTATTTTGCCCGTAAACTCTTGGGTTTTGGCTTTGATAAGTTCCGCATTAAGGTGTTCAATCGGAAACTCCGCATCAATCTCCGTTTCCATATCAAATGACGGACGCGTTGCCCCAAGTGTAAATTCACCGGTGTAGGTTTTGGCTTGCCCCATCAACTCTGGAATAGTTTTAGTGGCTTTGCCCGTGCATATAATGACTAAGCCTGTAGCCAAAGGATCAAGTGTGCCAGCGTGACCGACTTTAATTTTTTTGAGATTGTATTTTTGTTTGATAAGCCAACGCAATTTGTTGACCAATTGAAAAGACGTCCAATGTAGTGGTTTATCGAAACACAACACCGCACCGTTTAGAAAATAATCTTTAGAAAATTCAGAACTGTCCAAACCCAAAGCTTAAGATTTGCCTTTGTTGGGATTGAGCAAAATAGCGTAAACCTCAATAGCAAAACCAATAATCACAATCGTTGGTGCCAAACGGATACGTCGCGGACTATATATATCGGGGTTAAACACTTCAGGGTCATCACTACCACCACCACTCATCAAAATAAACCCGATGGCAATCACCACCAAGCCAATAATCATAAACAGATAGTTTTTACGCTCAAAAATAAAGGCATTTTGTTTCTGTTCTTTCAATTCTTCTTTGCGTTTGCTTTCTCCACCCATAATCTTAATAATAAAGTTCGTCTGTTTTTAAATTCAAAAAGCGTTGCGTAGCCAAAAAGGTGCTGAACCACGAAATAAGCACACCCAATAAAAATACAGCAACAAATAATCCGGCAAGCAACAATTCATCAACCAACAAATCAAGCTCTGGATAAGTTTGGTCTAAAAAATACAAAACCGTTGCCATTCCAAGCATCGCTAATATTGCACCAATAATTCCAAGCTTAACACTTCTCCAAATAAAAAGCTGACGAATAAATCCTTTAGTCGCCCCAACCATCTGCATCGTTTTAATCACAAATCGCTTAGAATAAACAGAAAGCCGTATCGAGTTGTTGATCAACAACACCGCTATAAACGTAAACACGCCACAAATGACCAACACCCAAAAACTGATTTTTTTGATGTTGTTGTTCAGCAAAGCAATCAAAGGTTTGTCGTAAACAATCTCAGCCACAAAATCTTTTTCAGATAAGTCACGTGCAATTTCTACCAGTTGCACTTCATTCACAAAATCAGCTTTAAAATACACGTCTATCGACTGTGGCAACGGATTAGCATCGCCCAAAAAGTTCATAAAATCTTCGCCGATATCTTGTTTATAGATTTCAGCTACTTCCTCCTTTGACGTATAAACCGTATTTTTTGTGTAGTCTGCCAATGCCAATTGCTTTTGCAGTTGGTCAATTTCAATTTCCTTCGCCTGGTCTTTCAGGTAAATGCTCATCGCAATTTGCTCCTTAAAATGGTTAGCAACCTTTTGCGTATTAATCACCAAAATACCGAGCAAACCCACGAGAAACAGCACCAAACCAATACTGATCACCACAGAAATATAAGACGAAATCAATCGCCGTTTTTGATATTTTTCAAACGATCTGGCCACGCGTTAAATTTTGGTAAAAATATAAAACTCTTAGTTGAAACGCTCTAAAGTTGAATTTATTTTTTTCAGGACGTCACCTTGCTTTCCATTTCAACGCCATGACCCCAAGCCAAGACTTGTTTGCAGGTGCAGGTCTTTCCTAAGGTCAAGCCCTTCAGCCGCACAAGTCTAAGGCTTTGGGCTTTACGGGGTTTCCATTCCAATCAAGCGTAGCACCCGCAAGGCACAAATTTGTTCTGCCTTGCGGGTTAATTAACAAAAAAACATCTCTAAATTATTTTATCTCCAGTAAAAGCATTTGTAAATTCAAAATTATTAGTGCATTTGTGGCAAAATACCACTATAAAATTATTTATTTTTACAAGCCTTTTTTATCCAAAAGGTGTTGACAAAAAATGACAAAAACTTTACTATCCGAACAATTAAATGGTAGTTTTCACAAGGCTTACGAAAACATCATTTCCCAACTTCAAAATCAACATTACGCTGTGACAGATGATTTTTTTGATGAAGAACTTTTAGAACACCTGCACCAGCATATTTTAGCATTATACCAAGCTGATGAACTCAAAAAAGCCGCTATCGGCAAACATTTTGACGAGCATATCAAAACTGAAATCAGGGGCGATTATATCCAATGGATCAATGATAAAATGCCAAATGAAATTGAACTTCGGTTTTTAAACCACATCCAGCAGTTTATCGATTACCTTAACCGCACCTGTTTTATGGGTATTTTGCATAAAGAATTTCACTTTGCCGTCTATCCTCAAGGTCGGTTTTATAAGCGACATCTCGATACCTTTCAAAACGATCAAAGACGAAAATTGTCGATAGTGTTATATCTCAACAAAAATTGGTCAGCTACCAATGGTGGCGAATTGGTGATTTACAAACAAACCAACAACCAAGAAAACGCCATTTCAATTCTTCCAAAATTCGGTCGTTTAGTCGTCTTTGAAAGTCAAGTTTTAGAACACGAAGTCAAACCTATCAAACAAGGTTTAAGGTTGAGCATTCTTGGTTGGTTGAAAGTGAGGTAATCAAACAAGACTAAGCCATTTCATTTATTTCAGCAGTATGATGTTTTACCAAGTCATTGATAGGACGAAGTAATCTCATGAATTTTAGCACTATTCTATCGTATATCTCGTTATAAATTTCAATACAAAATACACTCTCACATCATCTTTTCTACTCTACCCAAGACAGAGCTAAAGTCAGACTTGCATTGACGTGTTTTTTTTTTAAACAACAAAAAATTATAACCTTTGTCAACAGGTATTGATTCTTTCCATGCTTCATGTAGAGAAACTTCAATTCATTTGTTTTCTAAACTTTAATTTTTATGAATTACATTTACAATTTCTTTAAAAAAATAAAACACGATGAAAACGCCGTATTATCTAATTATTCTAAGTTTGATAGCTTGCAACAATTCCAATCAAAATACACCTAACCAACAAGAGACCTCAATGACCTATCCCAAAACCAAAACCGTCGATACCGTTGACACCTACTTTGGCACTGAGGTAAAAGACCCTTACCGTTGGCTTGAAGACGACCGTAGCTCAGAAACCGAAGCTTGGGTTAAAGCTCAAAATAAAGTTACACAAGCTTATCTTGACAAAATTCCCTACCGAGACCAACTCATCAAACGCTTAACAGAAATTTGGAATTACGAAAAAATTGGAGCTCCATTTTTTGAAGGTAACTATGTCTATTTTTCAAAAAATGACGGTTTGCAAAATCAATCGGTTTTATACCGTTACAAAATAGGAAAAACCGAAGCCGAAGCTGAAATATTTTTAAACCCTAATACTTTTAGTGATGATGGCACCACTTCTCTATCTTCTTTGAGTTTCTCTGAAAACGGCAAAATATCAGCACACTCTATTTCTGAAGGCGGAAGCGATTGGCGTAAAATAATAGTGATGAACACTGAAACCAAAGAAGTCATCGATGACACTATTGTTGATGTGAAGTTCAGTGGTATTTCTTGGAAAGCTAATGAAGGATTTTATTATTCCAGTTATGACAAACCAAAAGGCAGTGAGCTTTCTGCCAAAACCGATCAACACAAATTGTATTACCACAAACTTGGTACTCATCAATCAGAAGATCAGCTTATATTTGGCGGTACACTAAAAGAAAAACACCGTTATGTTTCTGGCAATGTCACTGATGACAATAAATATCTGTATATCTCCGCTCGCAAATCAACCTCGGGTAATCAACTTTTCGTTAAAGATTTAACCCAACCTGATGCTCAACCCATTCCAGTAATGGATAACTACGATAGTGATGTTGATATTCTCGACAACCAAGATGACCAAATCATCATGTACACCAATTACAATGCTCCAAACGGTAGAATTGTAAAGGCTGATTTTCCCAATCTATCTCCAGAAAATTGGACGGATCTTATTCCAGAAACAGAACACGTGTTGAGCCCATCAACAGGCGGTGGTTATATTTTTGCTGAATATATGGTTGATGCCATTTCTCAAATTAAACAATACGATAAATCTGGCAAACTTATCCGTGAAGTTAAACTGCCAGGAATAGGAACCATTAGTGGCTTTGGAGCTAAGAAAGAAGAAAAAGAATTGTATTATCGTTTTACTAATTACGTCACTCCTGGTTCAATTTATAAATACGATATTGAAAATGGAATCTCTGAACTTTATAGAAAATCTGCCATAGATTTTGATACTGAAAATTACGAAAGCCAACAAGTGTTTTACACATCCAAAGACGGTACAAAAATCCCAATGATCATCACGCATAAAAAAGGTCTAGAGTTAAATGGTCAGAATCCAACTATCTTGTATGGTTATGGCGGATTTAATATTTCACTAACACCAAGTTTTAGTACAGCCAATACCATTTGGTTAGAACAAGGCGGTATTTACGCTGTAGCTAATCTCCGAGGAGGTGGCGAATACGGCAAAGCTTGGCATAAAGCAGGCACCAAAATGCAAAAACAAAACGTCTTTGACGATTTTATTGCCGCAGGTGAATATTTAATAGAAAATAATTACACATCATCAAATTACCTTGCTATTCGTGGTGGCTCTAATGGTGGTTTGCTTGTTGGTGCAACCATGACTCAACGCCCTGATTTGATGAAAGTGGCTCTACCTGCAGTTGGCGTGCTTGATATGTTGAGATATCACACGTTTACATCTGGTGCTGGTTGGGCTTATGACTATGGCACATCAGAAGATAGTCGAGAGATGTTTGAATATTTATACAATTATTCACCCGTTCATAATGTTAAAAAGGGCATAGCTTATCCTGCAACTTTAATAACCACTGGAGATCATGATGACCGAGTTGTGCCAGCTCATAGTTTTAAATTTGTCGCTGAACTACAAGCCAAGCAAGCTGGTAATAATCCTGTTTTAATTCGTATAGAAACCGATGCAGGTCACGGTGCTGGCAAACCTACTTCAATGGTCATTGAAGAGATAGTGGATATTTTTGCCTTTACACTTTTTAATATGAAATTTGAAGAATTGCCTTACACTTATCCAGCAAAAACAAATTTGTAGATTTTAGAAGTTTTCAACAAAAAACCCTAAAAGCTTGTTTTTTAAGCGATTAGGGTTTATGAAAGTGGTGCCTCCGAGGAATCGAACCAGGGACACAAGGATTTTCAGTCCTTTGCTCTACCAACTGAGCTAAGGCACCAGTTTTAATTTCCCAATTATGGCTTTTACTTTATTTTTTAATTTTCAGTCCTTTACTCTACTCCCGATACTTCGAGAAGCTAAGGCACCAGTTTTGGGTTTGCAAATATATATGCAATTATTGTATTGCCAAAACAATTATTCAAAAAAATCATTTATTACATTTGCAACCTATGAATGCAGTTATAGATATTGGTAATACTTTTGTTAAAGGTGCTTTTTTTGAAAATAATGAGATTGTTTGGCAAAATAAATCTAAACCTGTTCTGTTTCTTCAACATCTCAAAAAACAATTGATCAAAATTGATGAAACTCCAAATTTAATATATGTCGCCTCTGGAAAGGTCGATTTTAAGTGGATTGAGTTTTTTAATGCAAATTTTAAAGTATTCCATTTCAATCATAAAACTCCGCTACCTTTCAAAAATCTATATAAAACTCCTGAAACATTAGGCCTTGACCGCTTGGCATTAGTAGTATGAGCTCATCAAATGTATCCACATAAAAATGTGTTGGTAATAGATACTGGGACATGTATCACTTACGATTTCAAATCGGCTGAAAATGCTTACTTAGGCGGGAATATTTCTCCAGGATTAGATATGCGTTTTAAAGCCTTACATCAGTTTACCGCTAATTTACCTCGGCTAAAAATTGAAAAACCAATGACTTCACCTTTAGGCAAAACGACCAAAGATGCTATACTAAATGGTGTAATTCAAGGAGTTGTATATGAAATAGATCAAAATATTACACGTTATAAGTCTGATTATAAAGATTTAACAGTTATTTTAACAGGTGGAGACCAACAATATTTGTCTGCACAATTAAAAAATAGCATATTTGCCAACTCAACTTTTCAACTAGTTGGATTGCATGCTATACTCGAATATCTTTTGAATGATTAAAAAAACATTTTTATTATTATTACTGTTTACCGTTAACCTCAATGCACAAGAAGGCACATTTTCGCCATATTCTTTTTTTGGTGTTGGTAACAATACCTTTAAAGGTACTCACAGAAAATAGGTCGATGGGAGGAATTAGTTTATTTTCAGATAGTATTCATCTCAATTTACAAAACCCAGCATCTTACTCTAAGCTGAAACTTACAACTTTTAGTATAGCTACAACAGCCAATAGTCTTAAAATTGAAGAAGGCTCACAAACAGACAACATAAAATTTTCAACGATAGATTACATAGGTATAGGTATTCCTCTCAAAAAACTTGGGATAGGTTTTGGACTTAAACCTCTATCAGCCGTAGGTTATGAAATACAAAATATTGAGGATAATATCGCAGAATCATTAAATGGGAGAGGTGGCATTAATACATCATATATCTCTGCAGGGTTTAACGCTTACAAAAATTTAAGTGTTGGTGTAACCCTAAATTATAATTTTGGTGACATTGAAAATAAAAATTTAATAATTCAAAACAACATAGAACGCTCTTCAAGAGAGATTAATAATACCAACATTCGTGGCTTTACCTTTGATATAGGCTTGCAACACCAATTTGAGTTCAAGAAAAAATATACCGTTAAAACAGCTTTATCCTATTCGCCAGAAACTTCTTTAAATATTGATAATGATAGACAGCTCGCCACCATTGTTTTTGGTAGTGATGGCGGCGAAATTATAATTGACAGCAATGATGCCATTACCACATCTTCAGAAATTGATTTCGGTTCAAAAATTAATGCTGGTATAGGTATTGGTCAAGACAGAAAATGGTTTGCAGGATTAGAATATGTTTATCAAAGCAAGAGTGATTTTTCTGCAATAAATTTTAATAATAATATCGACTTAGATTTTGTATCATCTAACCAAATTAAGCTCGGTGGCTTTTTTATACCAAGATTCAACGCACCTCGTGGCTATTTGAAACGTATAGTTTATAGGGCTGGATTACGCTATGAACAGACAGGTCTAGAATATAAAGGAGAGTCGATAGATGAGTTTGGCATATCTTTTGGAGTAGGACTACCAGCAGGTCGATTATTCACCAATATTAATCTTGGTGCTGAATTTTGGCAACGCGGAAAAACAACAAATGATTTAATTCAAGAAAATTATTTCAGTTTTTTTGTAAGTTTGTCCTTTAATGATTTATGGTTTCAAAAACCAAAGTATAATTAAACAATATATAAACTATGAAAACGAAACTGTTTGTTTTATGTGTAACAGCTTTTTTGGGTTTAAACAACATTACAGCCCAAGAATGTACAAAAAATTTAAGCTTGTTTAATGATAGTGCAAAGGCTGGAATTTATCAAGATGCTTTACCACGGTATGAAAAACTTATAAAAGAATGCCCTGATTTCAATATTGTTTTATATAAACGGGCTGATAAAATGTTTGGAGAACTTGTTGATAAGGCTCAAAAAAATGGAGACAAATCCAAACAAAAGGAATATGCCCAAATGATGATTGATAATATCAAATTAAGAATGAAACATTTTACTAATGAAACTCCTTTTGGTAAATACAATGCTGAAATTGGTAAAATAATGTATGAAAATGATCTGGGTAGCCTTGACGAACAATTTAATTACTTTGAAGAATCTTGGAATAAAGATAGTGATAACTTTCACTCTCCTAAAGGGCTTTACATTTACTTCTTATTATATGATAAACAAGTAGATGCTGGCAAAAAATCTATAAATGACCTATTTGTAAAATACGATCAAATCATCAATCAAATAGAAAGAATGGAAAATGAGCAAGCCGTAGTGGCTAAAGACATTTTAGATAAAAAACAAAACGGTGAACAGTTGACTGCAAAAGAAAAAAGAAAAGAAAAAAATGCTGAAATTTATCTTAAAAATTACGACTTGATCAAAAAGGGAATTAATAAAGTGTTAGGAGATAAAGCTGATTGTGACAACCTTATACCAATGTATAATAAGAATTTTGAAGAAAAGAAAACAGATATAAACTGGCTTAGAATTGCTTCTTCAAGAATGAACGCAAAAGACTGTACTTCTGATCCGTTATTCTTTAAATTGGTAGAAGCACTTCACGATATTGAACCTTCTGCAAAAACAGCTTTATACCTTGGTAAATTAGCTATGCAAAATGGCGATGCCAACAAAGCTTTAGAATACTACAAAAACGCAGCTGAACTAGAAAAAGAACCACTTGACAAAGCTAAAGCATATTTTAGCATCGCTGAAGTCTATAAAAAAAGAGGGGCTTTTTCTTCTGCTAGAAATTACTACAACCTAGCTCTGAATAACAAACCTTCTATGGGTATTGCTTATCTAAGAATAGCAGACATGATTGCTAGCAGTGCTAACAACTGCGGTAATACAACTTTTGAAAAAAGAGCGGTTTATTGGAAAGTCGCAGATTATGCAAGACGTGCCGCAAGCGTAGATGCAAGTTTAAAAAGTCATGCCACAGAAACCGCTAATAGTTACGAGCAACGTGCTCCCTCAAAATCTGATATTTTCCAAGAAGGTATGCAAGGCAAAACTGTAACTTTCTCTTGTTGGGTTGGCGGTAGCGTAAAAGTGCCAAACCTTTAAAATGAAACTTAAAATAATAACTTTAAAAAGCATTGTAGTGATAATTTTTCTGCAATGCTTTTTGCTTGTGATAGCAACCTCAACGAAGTCAATAAATTTAATTTAGAAGTCAATACACCACAAGGTGTTGCCAAAAACATCAATCTCTTTTTCACCGATAGTGGTGTTGTAAAGGCTAACTTAAAAAGTCCAAAAATGCTAGATTATTCTCATGAAAAATACCCTTACAGAATATTTCCTATTGGGGTTGAAGTAGATTTCTTTAATAGCGATTCCACAAAAAACACTGTCATAGCCGATTCTGCAATTGTTCACGCCAATTCTAATCTTATTGATATGAGAAAAAACGTGAAAATTATCACATCTGATAGCCTTGTTTTAACCACTTCTCAACTCTATTGGGATACAGCTAAACAATGGGTCTTTACAGACAGAAACTACAAAATACGCTTAGCTAACGGTACCGAAAATAATGGCACAGGCTTTGACTCTGACCAAGAATTTACGGTGTTTAACTCTAGAACCAATACCGGAATACAAGTCATTGAAGACAACTCACTTTAGGCTAAAGTTACATCGATAGCTAATACACTTTGCGTTTAATGGCTTAATATTTTCTTACCTTTGTAAAATCTAATTTTATAGCCGTGAAATTTTTTAAATTCTTTCAATACGCTTATCTCGTATTTGCCATTTTATTTGTAGTTCGAGCTTTTGTGGTTTGGCAAGATTCCTATCAACAAGCTTTACTCCTTATTTTTTTAGCCCTAGTTGCCATTTTTATGTTCTTTTTTAAAAGACATTTTAGAAATAAATATAAAGACAAGTCATAATGCAAATTGAATGGCTCATCATTATCATTTCCCTTTTGCTATCTGCTTTTTTTTCAGGTATGGAAATTGCCTACGTTTCTTCTAACAAATTGCATATTGAAATTGAAAAAAAACAAAACAACTTTATTGCTAAAGCTCTAAAACAACTTACCGAAAAACCTTCAAAGTTTATTGCCACAATGCTACTTGGCAACAATATCGCCTTAGTGATTTATGGCTTGTTTATGGGTGATGTTTTAACCGATTGGCTTGCTGATTTCCATACAAATAATTCGGTTTTGTATTATTTTACGCACGAGGCTAAATTATTTACTCAAACTTTAATTTCTACTGCACTTATTTTGGTTACTGCAGAATTTTTACCTAAGGTTTTTTTTCAAATTTATGCCAATCAAATTATTAGAATTCTAGCCCTGCCAGCCATTATCTTTTACTACATATTTTGGCTATTTACAGATTTTATAATTGGATTGACGGATATTATCCTTAAAAAAATATTTAAAGTCAAAGGCGATACCGTTCAACTCAATTTCACAAAAGTTGAGCTTGGTCACTATATCAGCGAGCAAATGGAGTCTAAAGAAGTTGATGAAGAGGTGGATTCAGAAATTCAAATCTTTCAAAACGCCCTGGAGTTTTCAAATGTCAAAGCACGAGAAGTGATGATACCAAGAAACGAAATTGTAGCGGTTGAAATTGATGAAAACCCCAATAAACTCATCGATTTATTTACAAAAACAGGACTTTCAAAAATTTTGGTTTACAAAGAAACCAACGATGATATAATAGGTTATGTGCATTCCTTTGAAATGTTTAAACATCCTCAACATATCTCTGAAATATTAAGATCAGTAATCTTTGTCCCAGAAACTGTTCATGTCAAAGAAATCCTGAACAACTTAATTAAAAAACAAAAAAGCATTGCCGTTGTTATAGACGAATACGGTGGCACAAGTGGGATGATGACCGTAGAAGACATCGTAGAAGAACTCTTTGGCGAAATAGAAGACGAACACGACCCAGTAGTACTTATTGAAGAAGTGGTTAAAGAAAATACTTACAAATTTTCAGCACGACACGAAGTCGATTACCTCAATGAAAAATATAAAATCAATATTCCCAAAAGTGAATCCTACGAAACTCTGGGTGGATACATTATGAATCACGCTGAAGAAATTCCAGAAGCCAACACCAGTTTTGTCATTGATAATTTTAAAATCAAAATTCTTGAAGCCTCTACCAAAAAAATAGAACTCATACAACTTTCTGTGAATGAACAAGAAGACAAATAAAATAAAAGAGACTGTCAGATAAATAATAAGCCGATATATGACTTATTTTCAACAAAAACCTTATTTTCGCAAACTATATTTTTATAAAAAAAGCATAAATGGCAATATTAAATTCAATACGTAAAAAAACAGCAATCCTTATCCTTATAATTGCACTGGCACTTTTTGCCTTTGTATTGTCAGATTTAATCAACACTAGTGGTTTTTCTTCTGAAAAATCTGTTCAAGAAATAGGAACAGTTGGCGATAAAAAAATCGATAGAGTTCAATTTGCTCAAAACGTTGAAAACTACATCCAACAAACTCAAGGTCGTGCAACAACCATGCAAGCCGTTAAACAAGTTTGGGATGCTAAAGTCCAAGAACTTGCCCTGGAAGAAGAGTTTGAAGAACTTGGAATTGAAGTTGGTCGTGACCAAATTATTGCTAAACTTTCTGAAACCTTAGCAGGAAATCCAAATTTTTCTAATAGCGAAGGCTTTTTTGACGAAGCAGTAATGACCGAATATCTCGCAAACTTAAAAGAAACACAACCTCAACAATTTCAACAGTGGCAAAACTATGAAAATAGCGTTGCCAACCAAGTAAAACAAGAAATCTACTTTAACCTTATTAAAGCTGGCGTTGGTGCTACTTTGCTCGAAGCCAAAGAAAATTATAAGTTACAGTCAGACAATGTAAGTTTTCAAGTGGTTCGTATTCCATTTGATAAAGCAGAAGATGTTGAAGTTTCAACTTCGGAAATAGAAAATTATATCAAAAAAAATCCAAAGCAATTTCAACAAGAAGCTCAAAGAGATATTCAATATGTTTTATTTGAAGACAAACCTTCAAAAAAAGATATTGAGCAGGCTAAAGCCAATTTAGAAAATCTTATCGAAGATTTTAAAACAACTGAAGATGAAAGTGCATTTATCAATATAAATTCAGATGAACCGTACAACGCAACTTTTAAATTTGAAAACCAATTACCATCTGATATAAAGCATGAACTTCTATCATTAGATATAGGTGAAGTTTATAGACTATACAAAACATCTGAGGCTTGGAAGGCTACTAAATTAGTCGAAACCCAAAAAATGCCAGACTCAGCCAAAGCAAGTCATATTTTAATTTCAACTCAAGACCCAAACATACAACGTACACCAGAAGAAGCTAAAAACTTAGCCGATAGCCTGCTTGCAGTTATAAAAGCTAATCCATCTAAAATGGATGAGCTTGCTAAAGAATTTTCTGCTGACACTGGTAGTGCTGAAAAAGGTGGTGATTTAGGATGGAATGGATATGGCAGATTTGTCCCTGCTTTTAACGAGGCTGTTTTCAACAATGAGCCTGGCTTTAAAACAGTTGTTGAAACAAGATTTGGTTACCACGTCATCCACGTCAAAGAACATTCAGAAAAAAGCACAATGTATAAGTTTGCTGATTTAGTGGTTAAGATCAAACCTTCTGAAGAAACCTTAAATGAAGTTTACAGAAATGCTGGTAACTTTTTATTAAACGCAAAGAATGGCGAGTTTACTGAAGTTGCAAAAGAAAACAATTATGAAGTTAAGCCTGTTCTTGGCGTGAAAGCCTTAGACGAGCAAATTCCTGGTCTTGGTGCACAACGACAAATTGTAAATTGGGCATTCAATGAAGAGAGTTCAGCTGGCGATATTAAGCAATTTGATATAGACAAAGGTTACGCTGTAGTTCAACTTAACAAAATTAAAAAAGAAGGCTTACAGTCTGCTCAACAAGCTTCAGCAAAAGTAACTCCCATTTTAGAAAAACAGAAAAAAGCCAAAGCAATTATCTCTCAAATAAACTCACAAGATTTAAATGAAATTGCCAGTCAATTTAATGTTAGCGTTCAAACAGCTAATGCTGTAAATATGCAAAACCCGCTAATTCCTGGTGCTGGTGATGAACCTAAAGTCGTAGGAGTAGCCTTTGCTTTAGAAAAAGGTGAAATTAGCCAACTTGTTGAAGGTAAAAAGGAGTTTATGTGATTAAATTAATTCAAAAAACTGAAGCTCCTGCCTTAGCTTCTTATAAAAATGAAGCACTTAAAGAAACTCAAAAACGCATCCAAAAACTACAAAACCCTAAAAATGATGTTATTGAAGCTTTAAAAAAAGCTAAAGACATTAAAGACAATAGGGCAAAGGTTTATTAACCTTCAAACCTTTTAAAAATATTATTAAATAAAGCTGTCCTAAACAGGCGACTTTTTTGTTGCAATATCTCTACCCATTCAACTGAGGTTAATTTATTCAGGTTAGGGTCTTAATAGCTTTTAAAATCACACTATCAACACTGGTTTTTGAAGCTTGATAAACTTCTTTTGTATAATATTCAGCAACTTTTGCTGTGGTTTTGCCTATACAAATTGCTATAGGTTTTTGGTTGTGAATTTCATAATAACTTTTTACCCCAAGTGGACTAAAACACAACACCGCATCAAATGTGTTAAGAAATGTTTTTAAATGACATACAGAGTCATAAAGATGATATTCTTTTAAAGATACATTATGTTTAGAAAGTATATCAGGCAAATCGTTTCGTCTTTGTTTAGAACAAAAAAAATCAAAATGTTCATCAGGGTAATACCTGATGATTTGTTCTGCTAAGTCTTTAGCATAATCGGCTTTAAGTTGAACATTGAGGTTAAAGCTTTTAAGATATTCTGCGGTTTTATCGCCAACGCAAAACACATTGTTAATTTTTATGTTTTGAGCCATAGCCAATCGCACTGCATTTTGACTGGTAAAAACGCCATTTTTAAAATGTGTTGGCAAATCAGGATATAAAGCTTTAATTTGAACCGCATTGTATTCGACCAAGCTAATATCAGCGACAAACAAATGTCGCTTTTGAATGGGATTTAAAATTTTAGTAGATAACACAAGTGGCATAACGGCTATAGAATTTCTCTTAATTCATCCATCAATTGATTGCCACCTTGGTTTAATATGTCTTTGGCACAGATTTTCCCAAAGCCTTTGTGATCAGAAATTTTGCATTTCTTTTCAATATAAAAACGCTGCTTACCATCAAGACTCAAAAGAACACCTTCAAAATGAATATCATCAGCTTTGATTTGAGCTAAAGCCCCAATAGGTGCTGTGCATCCACCTTCTAAAGTCCTTAAAAATGAGCGTTCTATATTTACGCAAATATTTGTTTTTTCGTCATTAAGTGGTTTAATTGCATTTGATATTTTAGGCTGATTTCCTCTACAAACCACGAGCATTGCTCCTTGAGCTGGTGCAGGAATCATCCAATCTAATATTTCACTATTTTCTGATGTAAATTGAATACGCTCTAAACCTGCAGCAGACAAAAATGGTCGCATCCCAGTTGTTGTCTTCCAACTTTTGAAGTCTGGTATTAACGTTCCCCCTGAGGTTACTCACTTTATGATTGGGATAGCGGTTAAGCCATTGGGCTTTTCGCCTTAAACTTCCTGTAGCAATGTGCCCTGTTTGTTTTAAAAAATCCAATCCTTTGTGAATCAAAATATCATAAGGATTGGCACGCTTCAAAACTGTCGCTTCAATGAGGGTTTTGGGTAATTGAGTAGGCACATCTTTCATAGAATGCACGGCCAAATCGATGTCGCCTTTGATAAGTGCTACATCTAAGCTTTTGGTAAAAATGCCCGTGATGCCCATTTCATAAAGTGGCACATCCAAATTTAAATCACCACTTGATTTGACGGGATGCAAAATACTGTTCACGCCGTTATCTTCCAATTGCTTCTGAACTGTTTTAGCTTGCCACAAAGCCAATTCGCTATCTCGAGTTCCAATGATAAGTGGTTTCATCAAATATTTTTCTGAATAAATTCAAAAATAGAAATTTTAATGCTTAAATGGGTTTTTAAATGATAAGATTAATCATTATCCGAATTTTTTTAACCCCATTAAGAAGTCAAGGTGCATTGAGTTTTATACTTACAGCTTAATCTCAAAATATTTAAAAATGCGAGACTAAAAACTACAAGCTAATCCCTATTTTTACATTTTAAATCAAACATCCAATTCTTATGTCTCAACCTTCAAAAATATGGTTATCTTCTCCACACATGGGAGGTCATGAACAAGACTTCATCAATGAAGCTTTTGAAGCTAACTGGATTGCTCCGCTTGGTCCAAATGTCAATGGTTTTGAAAACGATCTTAAAACCTACTTAAAAACGGATAAACAAGTTGCGACTTTAAGTAGCGGAACAGCGACCATACATTTAGCTTTAGTGCAACTCGGGGTTTCCCATGGCGATGAAGTTATTTGCCAAAGTTTTACCTTTTGCGGTTCTATAAATCCGATTGTGTATCAAGGTGCAAGGCCTATTTTAGTAGATAGTGAACCAAACTCTTGGAATATCTGCCCTAAAGCACTTGAAGAAGCCATTAAAGACAGAATTCAAAAACGTAAAAAACCTAAAGCCATTATTGCGGTTCACTTGTATGGAATGCCATATCAAGTTGAACAGGTCAATGCAATTGCAAAACAATATGATATTCCTATAATTGAAGATGCTGCAGAAGCCTTAGGATCAACCTACAACAATCAAAACTGTGGCACATTTGGTGACTTTGCCGCTTTGTCATTTAATGGAAATAAAATTATAACGACCAGCGGTGGAGGTGCTTTGGTTTGTAAAAATCAATCTTCAAAAGAGAAAACCGTTTTCTATGCCACACAAGCCCGAGACAATGCTGAACACTATCAACATACCGAAATTGGCTATAATTATAGAATGAGTAATATTGTTGCAGGAATCGGTCGAGGACAAATGCAGGTTTTAGATGAGCACATAGCCTTAAGACGTGAAATGCACCAATTCTATAAAAACATTTTTGAAAATATAAATAGCATTGAAGTCTTTGAAAAAGAAGATAATAAAGTGTTTTCAAATTATTGGTTATCTGCTATTACGATTAACGAAAAAGCAAATTTTACAAGAGAAGATTTGAGATTATTTCTTTTAGAAGACAATATAGAAAGCCGACCTCTTTGGAAACCCATGCACTTACAGCCTGTATTTAAAGATTGTCCTTATTACGGCACAAACGTTGCTGAAAAATTGTTTGACCGTGGCTTATGTTTGCCTTCAGGTTCAAATTTAACTGATAAAGAAAAGTATAGAATAGAAACAAAACTTACAGCTTTTTTAAAATACTATGGACATATTTGATTGTATAAAACACAGACGCTCAGTTTATCCACATCAATTTACCGATGAAGTTATTCCTGATGAAGATATTCAAAAGCTTTTAGAATTAGCCAATTGGGCACCTACGCATCGCAAAACTGAACCTTGGCGATTCAAAGTTTTTAGTGATGATTTTAAAGCTAAAGCGGCTAAATATTTTAAGGATATTTATCTCAAAACATCAGAAAAACCAAAACGTTTTAAGGCTAAAAAAATTGTAGAAAAATTTGATCAATCTAGTCACGTTATAGCAGTTTGTATGCAAAGAGACCCAAAAGAAAGCATCCCAGAATGGGAAGAAATCGCTGCAACAGCCATGGCAGTGCAAAATATGTGGTTGGCTACTTCAAGTTTAAATATTGGGATGTATTGGAGTACGCCAGCATTTAAAAATCATCTCGGCAAACTCGTTTCATTAAATGAAGGGGAAAATTGCTTGGGCTTTTTGTATCTCGGAAAATTTGAAGATAAATTGCCTTTGCTTGAAAGACAATCAAGTATTGATGATAAAACAGATTGGTTAAAATAACAAAACTTCGATATAAATTCCAATAAAATATAGATATTTAATCATTTGTCATGTCGATAGAGCAAAGCATGAGCGTCGAGAAATCGCAGTAGGATGAGATTTCTCCTCATTCTTCGTTTTATTCCGAAAACTCAATCAATTTAGCGATTTATATCTCTAAACTTGCTTTTTTAATGATAAATGCTATCCCATGATATTGTAACCACCATCCACATGTCTAATCTCGCCTGTAATTCGCATATCTGGTACGAGTAAATGAGCTACTTCATAAGCTAAATCTTGAGGATGAGCATTGCCAAGAGGACTTTTTTGCCCTGCAAATTCCACATCAGAAGAGTTAAGGGTTGCAGTTCCAGCCTTGCTACCAAGATAAGGTGAAAATCTAACACAATTGACTCGTGTGCCATTTTGACGACCAAGTTCGTCTGCTAACTCAATGGTAATACGCTCTAAAGCGGCTTTAGCAATACTGATATTTCGATAAGGATGGAATGTAACTTTTTGAGCGACGATATAGCTCAGCGAACAAATTGACGATCCAGGGTTCAATAAATCAAATGCCTTCAAATTTGCTATTAGACTAACCAATGAAAAAGCTGAAACCTGCATAGTTTCACAGAATTCATCAAAATTGACTTCAAGTAAAGGTTTTACTTTTTTGTTTCTGATGGTTTTGTCCATAGCTATGGCGTGAAGCAAGCCATCTACGGGTTGATTTTTATCTTTTAATTTTTGGCAAAAATCGTTTATGCTTTCAGGAAGGGTAACATCTAAAATATGAGTTTCAACATCTTTGCCTAATTCGGCTTCTACACTATCTTCAAAATGCTGATAACTCTGATTTAAAAATGCTTGAGCACGCTCCGATAAATTTTTATGAAAAGAACTCACGCCAAGACCAGTACAAATCACTTTTCCCTTGTTTTTAATAATTTCTTTAGCCACATACATAGCAAGAGAATGCTTATCGGCAATGCCAGTGATAATGTAGGTTTTTCCTTTAAACATAGTTTTGTTTTTACCATTTATAAAGCGCAGTTCCCCAAGTCCAACCTGCACCAACAGCAGCAAAAATAAGGTAGTCGCCTTTTTTGAATTTTCCAGCTTTATGAGTTTCATCTAAAACCAAGGGAATTGTTGCTCCAGAGGTATTGGCATACTTATCCATATTGGTTGTTACGCGTTCAAAAGGTAATCCTATGGTTTTAGCAATGCTTTTAAGAATTCCTATACTCGGTTGGTGAGGTATCATATACTGAATTTGATCAATGCTAATTAGATTGCGTTTAAGAATATTTTTAATAGATTTAGGCACGACTTTGATTGCCGTATCAAAGACTTCTTTACCATTCATTTGAAAGTAATGTTGCTTGTTTTTTAAACTATCTGACGAAGCTGGTTGCTCAGAACCACCACCAGGAATAGTGAAATGCTCTTTGCCACGACCATCAGAATGCATATCAAAATCGATGAAGCCTTTGTCTTTATCAGTTGTTTGGCTAAGCACTAAGGCACCAGCACCATCGCCAAAAAACACAGAATCTCGACGCTCCCAATCGGTAATGGTTGAAAAAGTATCTGCACCAATAACCAAAACGTTGTTATAACGTCCCGTTTTGATAAACTCATGAGCCACAGCAATTGTAAATAAAGCTCCCGAACAAACAGCGACAACATCAAATGCTACAGCTTGGTAAGCTTTTATTTTGTCTTGAACAAAACAGGCACATGAAGGTGCTTGTCTATCTGGTGTGGTTGTTGCTACCACAATCATATCAATATCTCCGACTTGAAGACCAGCGTTTTCAATAGCATTTAATCCTGCTTTAGCGACTAAATCAGAGGTCGTTTCGTTTTCGACTACGTGTCTTTCTTTGATGCCCAGATTTTTATATATCCATTCGTCGTTAGAACCGACTTTTTCAAAAAATGAATTTGGAATGATTTTATCTGGAGTGTATGACCCTGTTCCGCTGATGAAAACGTTTACGCTCATTATAAAAATAATTAATAAATTAACTTTCAAAGTTATAAAAAATTTGTTTTGTGAAGTTATATTTGATATTATTTATGTCTTTGAAATTGAAATTTATCAAAATGAAAATAATGTAAGCGTTTACATTAATTTTTTAAGGATTGTATTAAATTTTTTTACATATATTCACAATCGTATTGTTAAACCTAACAAAATTATTTCTTAAAAAACTATCAATATGAATGATTTATCTATCATCGACATCAGTGTAATTGTGATTTATTTGGTTGGCATCATTATCTATGGGATTAGCAAATCAAAGCGTAGTGGTTCCGAAGACTATTTTTTAAGGGGTCGCACAATGACTTGGCCTATTGTAGGTATAGCCTTGTTTTCTGCAAACATATCCAGTTCAACTTTGGTTGGTTTAGCTTCTGATGCATACCAAACTAATGTTCATGTGTATAACTACGAGTGGATGGCGGTCATAATTTTAATATTTTTTTCAATATTTTTTCTACCGTTTTATTTACGCTCAAAGGTTTACACAATGCCAGAGTTTTTAGAACGTCGCTACGATAGACGTTCGCGCTATTATTTTTCGATGATAACAGTGATTGGTAACATTTTAGTTGATACCATGACTGGTCTTTATGTAGGAAAAATCGTTTTATCTCTATTATTTCCTGACATTAGTTCAACCATAATTCTCGTGATTTTGGCAGTTGCTGCTGCGACTTATACAATTCCTGGTGGTTTGAATTCCGTGATACAAACCGAGGTTATTCAAGCTGTTTTATTGATTATAGGCTCTTGTTTAATTACTTATTTTGCATTTGACCAACTTGGTGGAGGCTGGGATGCTATGATGACTGCCGTTGACGGTTTATTACAATCTGGTGATATTGATTTTTCTGAACGTGCAGCGGCTGGTAAATACATTCCGCAAACTTCAGATCAGGTTTTTAGTTTAGTTCGACCATTGAATGATGAGTTTATGCCGTGGTGGGGTTTGCTTACTGGCGTGCCATTGCTTGGATTTTATTTTTGGGCTAACAATCAATTTATGGTTCAGCGTGTTCTTGGGGCAAAAGACCTTAATCATGGTCGATGGGGTGCTTTGTTTGCCGGACTTTTAAAACTTCCTGTGATTTTAATTATGGTTGTTCCTGGTGTTTTAGCCTTGATTTTGTTTCATAATCTTGATATTTCAGAATTACATTATGTGTTGACAGACGGAAGTATTTGTAATGATTTAGCAAATTGTCCTAATTTGACTTATCCTGTTTTGCTTTTTAAGTTGCTCCCAACTGGTATTTTAGGCTTGGTGGTTGCAGGCTTGATGGCCGCTATGATGTCGTCGGTATCGGCTACTTTTAATTCAGCATCAACTTTGGTAACGATGGATTTTATCAGAAATATAAAACCTGATTTTACCAGTAAGCAATTAGTAAAAGCTGGACAAATCACTACTGTTATTTTGGTTGTTTTGGCTATTGCATGGGTGCCATTTATCGAGCGTGTTAGTGATTCGTTGTGGACATACCTACAATTGGTCATTGCCTATACCAGTCCGCCAGCTGTAGCGACCTTTATCTTGGGTTTGTTTTGGAAACGAGCAAATGCTAACGGATCTATTGTGAGTTTGATCACAGGATTTTTGTTAGCCTTATTTGCTATTTTATCTCAAGTTTTTGGTTGGGTGCCGTTCATCAATGATTTGCATTTCTTGGCTATTGCTACGTGGTTGTTTATAATTTCAATAATTATCCATACGGTTGTGAGTCTTGCTACAGCACCGCCACCACAACAACAAATAGATGAATATACGTATAAACGTTCAATCTTTAAAACTGAAACCGAAGAACTTAAATCCGTAAAATGGTATCATAATTTTAGGATTTTGGCTGTTATTTTATTAGTTGTTACCGCTATAGTTGTAATCAGTTTTTGGTAAAATTAAATACTATGCAAAATAGATTTCAAATTTTAATACTTGTTTTTTTATTTATGTCTTGTCAAGATAAAACAACATTAGATATTTTAAAAGTAAATGTCAAACAAACGCTTTCGTCTTTAGAGCAAGATGAAGATACCGACAGAGATAAAAAAATCACCAAAGAAGATACGGGAGATAAATCTTATACCATCAAAACCATTGATGGTCAAAAGGTTTTGATAGAAAGCACCTATTATTTATCAAATCTTTTGCAAGAATTGGCGACGGCTAAAAATAAAGGTCAAGACATTGTAGAAATTCCGCTGAGTCGCATCAAAGAAAAACCTGCAGAGCGTCTATCGCGTTTGATTAAAACCAGATACTGGAACAATTTAACAAGACGTGTGGATAAATCAGGGCTTGAACGCATATTGACTGACAGCAAAGCTTCTGATAGCTTAATACGCAGGCTTTATGTCCCTGCTACAGATTCGATAGGAATTGACTATTTCAAAAATATTGAAAGCGAATTTGAGCGTTTTAAAGTTGTGGTTTTACCCCAAAATATTTCGCCTGAATATGTCAAATCTATCAACGACAAGCCTGGAATTTTAAGCCTAAAAATTAAAGATAACAAAGGCGTTCCTTTTGTCGTTCCTGGCGGTCGTTTTAACGAAATGTATGGTTGGGATTCTTATTTTGAAAGCGTTGGTCTAAATCTTGACGGGCGACAAGATTTGTCAAAAGCCATGATTGAAAATTTCGCCTATGAAATAAAACACTACGGCAAAATTTTGAATGCCAATCGCGACTACTATCTCACCCGAAGTCAACCGCCTTTTATGACGTCTTTTATTAGAGAAACCTACGAAAGTACAAACGAAAAAGACAGTTTATGGTTAAAAGAAATGACACGGGCGACAATGCAAGAATACTTTGAAGTTTGGATGGAAAAAGGTAAAAAGTTAACTCAAAACGGGCTAAATCGTTATTATGCGGAAGGCATCGGTATTCCACCAGAAACGGAGCCAGGTCATTTTGATGAGCAACTTGAAATGTATGCTGAAAAATATGATATGTCTTTAAAAGAGTTTACTGAGGCTTATCAAAATGGAAATTTGCCTGCTCGTGAAAACTTAAAAACCGATTTGAACTTGCCTAGTTTAGACGAATACTTTTTGCACGACCGCAGTCTAAGAGAAAGCGGTCACGACACCACTTGGCGTCTCGATGGTGTTTGTGCCGATTTGAATACCGTGGCTTTAAACAGTTTGCTTTATAAATATGAAACTGATTTTGCTTACCTTATCAAAACTTATTTTAATAATTCATTCACTTATGGCAATCAAACTTTTGAGGCTAAATATTGGTTAGATAAAGCTAAAGATAGAAAACAACTTGTAAACGAATTGCTTTGGAATGAAAAAGATAAAGTGTTTTACGACTATAACTTTGAAACCCAAGAACCTTTGGTTTATGAATCTGCAACTAACTATTATCCACTTTGGGCAAAATTAGCTACAAAAGAACAAGCGGAACATCTTAAAAACAGTTTGCTTAAAACCCTAAAAGCAAGATGTGGCATTTTAGCTTCGTCAAAAGCTTCAGTTGAGCGTTACGCCACAAGCGATGTAGCACGCCAATGGGATTATCCAAACGGTTGGGCTCCGCATCAAATGTTGATGTGGAAAGGTTTGATGAATTACGGCTATGATGAAGAAGCCCAAGAATTGATTTACCGCTGGTTATGGTTGATTACCAAAAATCTTGCCGATTATAATGGCACTATACCTGAAAAATATGATGTGGTAAATTGCACTCATAAAGTTTACGCTGAATATGGCAATGTTGGTACAAAGTTTAACTACATCACACCATCTGGTTTTGGTTGGATGAATGCGTCTTATCAATACGGCTTGCATTTGTTAAAAGCAGATTTAAGAGACAAGCTCAATGACTTGGTTGAACCGGAAATATTGTTTTGATAGTTTAAATTCAAAAACTACTTGATGTTTTTAAGTTTTAACCCGAATTATTCAATAAGAAATTTACTATTGAATAATGACAAAAAATGCTGTAGTGAAACATTTTATTTTTTATTTTTTATCGGGTTGTTTACCCAAACCTTTTTCTTTATTTCTCTTTTTCATTTGCTCGCCAAGTTGACTTGATGCTGTAAAAGAAGCAATCATATTGTTGAGCATTTCAGCGCCAGCTTGAGGTGAGTTTGGCAATAAAATTAAATTGGTGTCTGTTTCTTCTCCAATAGATTGCAAGGTGTCGTAGTGTTGTGTTACTACAATAAGTGCGGATGCTTCTTGAGAATTAATACCCACATTGTTAAGCACATCAACACTTTCTTCAAGACCACGTGCTATTTCTCTTCTTTGGTCAGCTATTCCTTGACCTTGAAGGCGTTTACTTTCGGCTTCGGCTCTTGCTTTAGCAACAATTTTGATACGTTCAGCTTCGGCTTCAAACTCAGCGACAACTTTTTCTCGCTCTGAAGCGTTAATACGATTCATAGCCTGTTTAACTTGTTCATCAGGGTCAATATCTGTAACGAGGGTTTTGATGATATCATAACCATAATCTAGCATGGCTTCGTTCAGTTCGCCTTTTACAGCAATGGCAATATCATCTTTGCGTTCAAAAACTTCATCTAACTTCATCTTTGGCACCTCAGCCCTTACAACATCAAATACATAAGAGGTGATTTGTGCTCGTGGGCTTTCTAGTTTATAAAATGCATCATAAACTTTGTCTTTCATCACTTTGTATTGTACGGAGACTTTTAGTTTTACAAATACATCGTCTTTGGTTTTGGTTTCAACTAAAACATCTAATTGTTGAACTTTTAGATTTATACGCCCAACAACTGAATCAACCAAAGGTATTTTTAATTGTAAACCCGAACTTCTTACACTATTAAATTTTCCAAGTCGTTCTACTATTCCAGAGGTTTGCTGTTTAACAATAAAAAAGGTTTTAAAAAGCAAAAAAACAACAAAAATGAGAAGTATGTAATCTGTGATAAAATTCATAACTAAAGATATATATGATAAATATAGAACATTTTTTTTATTCATTAATTAATATCACATGATTTAATCGATATTTTTTTTTAAAATCTAAATTTGTTATAAATTTTGCAAACACAATAGGAAGAAAGAGAAAATACATCCTATAGATTAACGTGAGTTCGATTTATTGAAATCTGTAAATCAGATGATTACATCTTTTTGTTAGCAAATTTTGTCATTTCGAACGAAGAATCATGAGTAATCTCATCCACCTGAGATGTCTCGTCGCTCATGCTTCGCTCTATCGACATGACAAATGATCAAATATCTGTATTTTATATGAATATATTTTATTGGAATTTATATCGAACTCACGTTAGATGAGTAAAATAAAAATATTAGTTTAAAATATCTCTTTTTTAAAAGTTATTGGGTATTATCTAAATGATTGCTTTTTTAACTTAATTTCAAAAGTTGTTCCTTTTCCTAATTCGCTAAAAAGGACTTTAATTTTTCCGTTATGATAGTCTTCTATAATCCGTTTGGCTAAAGAAAGTCCTAAACCCCAACCTCGTTTTTTTGTTGTGAAGCCTGGTTTAAAAATAGTTTTAAAATGATTTAGAGATATTCCTTTTCCAGAGTCTTTGACTAAAATTCTAACCCAATTTCCACTTCTTACGATTTCAATTTTTAATTCACCTTTGCCTTTCATCGCATCGATGGCATTTTTAACTAAATTTTCAATTGTCCAGCTGTAGAGAGGCTTGTTGAGCATAACATAAGTAGGCTCTTTGGGCATATCAATTGAGAAAGTTATCAGGTTAGAAGAACGATTTTTTAGATAATCAAAAGTGCTTTGTGTAACTTCAATAATATCTGTTTTTTCTAAATTTACTTTTGATCCAACTTTTGAAAAGCGCTCGGCAATTGTTTGCAAACGATCAATATCTTTTTTGATTTCAATGATATAGTCTTGATTTAGGTTTTCTGATTTTAAAATTTCAAGCCAACCTACCAAAGATGAAAGCGGTGTTCCGATTTGATGTGCGGTTTCTTTTGCCATTCCTGCCCAGAGCTTGTTTTTTTCACTTTCTTTAGATGTGGTATAAAAAAAGTAGAGCAAACCGATAAACAATAAAATGATTACCAATAAAATTAGAGGATAATATTTAATTTTTGTGAGCAATTCAGAGTTTCCATAATATAAAATTTGGTTTTGATCGCCAAGGTTTATTTCTAAAGGAGCATTGTCATCTTTTATATTTTCTAAATAATTGTAGAGTTTTATAGAATCTTTTTCAATCTCCTGAGGTAAATTAACTTTAAAAACAATTTCCCCTTTGTCATTCACAATAACTCCTGGAATGTTGGAGTTGCTATTTTGAATTTTTCTTACCAATTCTCGATAATTAGACACATCGTCTGCATCAATGGCTTTAATGGCTTCAGAAAGAATTTCCATTTTAAGTCGCTCGTCAGCTTTAATGCGTTCGTAAAATAGAAATATACTCCATGTCGTTAAACCAACTATGATTAGTGAAGCTATCGCAATAAAACCCCTTAAATTTTTAGTGTTTTTGATCATCTAATCGATTTTGGGAATCCATTTCACTTCTTTAGCATTGGTCTTTTTACCCCAATAACGAGATAATACAAACAAAAAATCAGATAAACGATTGACATATTTCAAAACATTGGTATCTACTGTTTCTTCTTGAGCAAGTGCTGTTATGCGGCGTTCGGCTCTTCTGCACACACATCGGGCTACGTGACAAAACGAAACCACAGGATGACCACCAGGAAGCAAAAAATGGGTCATTTTAGGAAGTTGCTCATTCATTACATCCATAGCTTTTTCTAATTCTTCTATGTCTGTGTCATGAATTTTAGGAATTTTTATTTTTCTGTTTTTTATTTTTTCAGTTTCAGTAGCCAAAATTGAACCGATGTTGAAAAGCCTATCTTGCACTTTATTAATCAAATCTAAGTTTTCCCCACTTGGTGCATGGTCTTTAACGACTCCAATGTAGGAATTTAGTTCATCTATGCTTCCATAACTCTCTATGCGTAGGTCGTGTTTAGCAACTCTTCTCCCGCTAAAAAGCGATGTTTTGCCTTTATCTCCTGTTTTGGTGTAAATTTTCATTTGAAATTCATGTTTTATAAAAAATATTAGACAAAGGTAAATAAATCTATTTGATGCTTATTTGGGCATTTTTTTTAAGTGCATTAATAACCAAAATATTAGCCCACCTATTTTTAATAATCATTGATGTAAATCACTCATATCTCAACACATCTGTATTAATTTCTGCAATTTGTTGATCATTTTTTTTGATGAATACGTTTCATAGAGTTTTCTGCTCTTAATGTGTGATTTATATTTTGTGTATTTAGTTTTAGAGAGCAAGATAACTGTTTTATTTTCAAAATCTGAGAAGTCAACTTTTTAAAACATAAGGCTATCAGCTATAAATTTTCATCCTTATAAAGCTGAGCTATTTTCTCGAGTTCATCATACCAATCTTGACCAAATTTTTTAATTAAAGCCTCTTTAGTAAACTGATATATTGGTGCTTGTAGCTCTTTACCCAAAGCACATGCTGGCGAACAAATGTCCCAACGGTGATAATTAACCGCTTGAAATTTTGAGAGTTTTTGAACTCTTACAGGATATAATTCACAAGAAATAGGTTTTTTAAAATCAATTTTGCCCTCGCGATAGGCTTTTTCAATACCGCATAAGGCTATGCCTTTTTCGTTAAAAGTAACATAAGCACATTCTTTACCGTTGACTAATGGGGTTTCGAGACCTTCAAACTCTGAAACTACAAAAGTGCCTGGTTCTTCAATAGCTTTTTGACCTTCGGGTCTTAAACCTGATTTAATTTTGGGGTAGATTTTTTCTAAAGTTTCTTTTTCGTGATTTTCAATCGGTGCACCAGCATCTCCAGCCACACAACATTCGCCTTTACAAGCTGAAAGGTTGCAGGTAAAATCTTCATCTAAAATCTCTTCAGAAACGAGTGTATCTTGTATTTGAAACATCCTGCAAAGATAGTAAAACACTTAACGAATATTTAATTATTTATTTTACTAAAAGATGATTGTCAAAATAAAAAATCAAATTACTTTTGTCGGCTAAATTTTTTGAAATATGACTTTAGATTTTAAACAAATTATTACAGCTGGTATGATTTTATTTGCTGTCATCGATATTTTGGGCGACATTCCTATCATCATTGATTTGAGAAAAAAAGTAGGTCACATTCAGAGCGAAAAAGCCTCAATTGTTGCGGCTATTTTGATGGTGGTTTTTTTGTTTGTTGGAGAAGAAATTTTAAAACTTATAGGCATAGACGTCAACTCGTTTGCTGTAGCTGGTGCTTTTATTATTTTCTTTTTAGCTATTGAAATGATTTTAGGGATTCAATTATATAAAGATGATGCACCAGAAACCGCGACCATTGTGCCTTTGGCTTTCCCTCTTATTGCGGGTGCAGGAACTATGACCACGCTTTTATCTTTAAAATCTGAGTATGATACTATCAATATTATTGTGGCTATTATCATTAATATTATCGTGGTTTATGCAGTGTTAAAATCGTCAAAAAAATTAGAACGTGTTTTGGGTAATCAAGGTATTACTGTAATCAGAAAGATTTTTGGCGTGATTTTATTGGCTATTGCTGTCAAACTTTTTGCGACCAATGTGACTAATATCCTGTAAGTTAATCTAAAGATTTTTGTAAGCTCAGCCGTGTTGATGTCTTGATATTTCTAAAACAAATCCATTTCTAACGCTCTTATTTTGTTTGAATGAAAACTACATCAAACTAAGTTTATACTTAGCTTTTGCTTAACCTCTAACCTTAGTGATGTTATTCAAATAAAACCCTTTTTTCTCTGTTAATCCCATATTTTAAAAGGCAAATCTACGGCAAATTCACCCATAGGTTGAAGCAAATCTGTTGCAGATTTTGTCATAATAAGTTCTAAGTTCGATGAATCTAAAATGAGGCTCTTTAATTGAATTTCTGATAAGAATTTTGTATCGATAATGAATTTTTAGAAATCAAAATGCTTGTTTTATACCAATTTTGATTAATAAAAAGATGAAGGTGTTCGCCTCAATAAAAAGTTCTTAAAGCTTTTTTAAATCAACCAACATTTCATAAAATTCTCATACCTTTATTGAAAAACTAAATAACCTATGAAAACACTAAGATTTAATAACGGAGACGAGCTTGACGCTATAGGATTAGGCACTTGGAAATCAGAACCTGACAAAGTTCAAGAAGCTGTAATTTCAGCCCTTAAAACAGGTTATAAACACATAGACTGTCTTGCCGTTTATGGCAATGAAGCAGAAATTGGACATGCACTACAAGAAGCCTTTCAAAAAAATATAATTGCTCGCAAAAACCTTTGGATAACTTCAAAATTATGGAACAATGCTCATAAAGCAGAAGATGTTATTCCAGCACTCAAACAAACCTTGACAGACCTACAATTGGATTATTTAGATTTATACCTTATCCATTGGCCTGTAGCATTTAGACCTGATTTAAAAGGTTCTCCAGAAAAGGATGAAGATTTTCTTTCATTAGAAGAAGCTCCCATTATAGAAACTTGGGAAGCTATGCTCGAAGCCAAATCTCAAGGCCTTGTTAAACACCTTGGTGTTGCAAATTTTAGTGTAAAAAAACTTAAAGATTTAATAGCTAAAACAGATGATCCACCAGAGATGAACCAAGTTGAACTCCACCCTTTTTTACATCAAGACGAATTATTAAAATTCTGCCACTCCAACAATATTCACCTCACAGCTTATTCGCCCTTGGGAAGCGGCGATCGTTCTTCTGAAATGAAAGCCGATGATGAACCATCTTTACTTGACAATGAGGTTATAAAATCTTTGGCTCAACAACACGAGGTAACTCCAGCTCAAATTTTAATTGCATTTCACTTGCACCGCCATACGGCTGTTATTCCAAAATCTACTAATTCTAAAAGAATAAAAGAAAACCTAGACAGTGCAAACGTCGTTTTAACAGAAGAAGATATGGCACAACTCAAGTCACTTGATAGGCATTATCGCTATGTCAAGGGCAAGTTTTTTAAAACCTCAAACGGGATGTATTCTAATATTTATGATGAGTAGATATATTTTAAACTTACTAAAAAAGTAACACCATACCAGATGGAATGAATCATTGGTTTAAGTCAGGTTCAACATTGTTTAATCATTAAATTTATAAGCGTTTTCAAGCTTGAAAGCCTATATTTGCAAAAAAATAATTTATGAGTAAATTGCTTTGTGTTGGAACCGTAGCTTTTGACAAAATAGAAACCCCTTTTGGTAAAACCGATAAAATTCTCGGTGGTGCCGCCACTTATATTGCTTTATCTGCTTCTAATTTTGATAATATAGATATTGGTATCGTTTCAGTAATTGGAGAAGATTTCCCTCAAGATTATATTGATGTCTTTAAAGATAGACATATCAATATTGAAGGTTTAAAAGTCGTGAAAGGCGGTAAAACCTTTTTTTGGAGTGGTGAATATCACAACGATATGAATACTCGAGACACTTTAGACACACAGCTCAACGTGCTCGAAAATTTTAATCCCGTAGTGCCTGAATCGTATCTCAATGCTGAAATTGTGATGTTAGGCAATCTGCATCCAGCTGTGCAAATGAGCGTGATTGAACAAGTCAACAACCCAAAACTGATTATTCTGGATACCATGAATTTTTGGATGGATTCTGAGCTTGAATTGTTGATGAAAGTTATTTCTAAAGTAGATGTAATTACCATAAATGATGAAGAAGCCCGACAACTTTCGGGCGAATATTCGTTAGTAAAAGCGACTCGTAAAATAAGAGATATGGGACCAGATTATGTGGTCATTAAAAAAGGAGAACACGGCGCTTTGTTGTTTTATAAAGACGAAATGTTTTTTGCACCAGCATTACCACTTGAAGAAGTCTTTGACCCAACTGGTGCTGGCGACACTTTTGCTGGCGGATTTGCAGGATATATCACTCAAAGTAAAGATATCTCTTTTAAAAATATGAAAAGAGCTATTATTCACGGCTCTAATTTAGCATCTTTTTGTGTTGAAAAATTTGGCACCGAAAAAATGCTTCAGCTCAAAGATGAGGAATTGAAACAAAGATTATCTAACTTTGAATCTCTAACTCAATTTGAAATCAATTTAACTTAAACACTTATGGTTTTGATGACGCCATTTTATACTCTATGAGTGAATTGATAAAACACGAATGTGGTATTGCGCAAATTCGTTTGCTCAAACCTTTGTCTTACTACAAAGAAAAATACGGCACACCTTTTTATGGCATTAACAAGCTCTACTTAATGCTTGAAAAACAGCACAATCGCGGTCAAGATGGTGCAGGTTTTGCCAGTGTTAAATTAGACATGAAACCTGGTTATCGATATATCAGTCGGTATCGCTCAAATGCGGCACAACCCATACAAGATGTTTTTGAAACCATAAACAATCGGATTAATACTGAGGTTGCCAATAACCCAGAACTCCTTAATGATTTAACTAAGCTAAAACAAGAAGTCCCTTATGTTGGTGAACTGATGCTCGGTCATGTACGCTATGGCACTTATGGAAAAAACAGCATTGAAAGCGTTCATCCGTTTTTAAGACAAAACAACTGGATGCATAGAAATTTGATTTTGGCAGGAAATTTTAATATGACTAATGTTTCTGAATTGTTTGATAACTTAGTCAAACTTGGTCAGCATCCTAAAGAAAAAGCCGATACCATTACAGTCATGGAAAAAATCGGTCATTTCTTAGATTCAGAAGTCAGAAAACTATACAAAAAACTCAAAGCCGAAGGTTATAACAAACAAGAAGCCTCGCCACATATCATTGATAAGATCAAAATTTCTAAAATATTAAAAAAATCTTCAAAAGATTGGGACGGTGGCTATGTCATGGCAGGACTTTTAGGTCATGGCGATGCTTTTGTACTGAGAGATCCAAATGGCATCAGACCAGCCTATTATTATCACGATGATGAGGTGGTGGTTGTGGCTTCTGAACGCCCTGTGATTCAAACCGCTTTTAATGTGCCATTTGAAAAAGTAACAGAGCTTGAACCAGGAAAAGCCTTAATTACCAAACGCAATGGTCGAGTGGTCAAAAAACAAATCATTGAACCTTTAGAAAAAAAATCTTGTTCCTTTGAACGCATTTATTTTTCAAGAGGTAGCGATGCTGAAATTTATAAGGAAAGAAAAAAGTTGGTAGTTTGCTTATGCCAGAAGTGCTTAAAGCCATCGATTTTGATACAGAAAACTCTGTGTTTTCTTATATTCCAAATACCGCTGAGACTTCTTTTTACGGGATGGTTGAAGCCGCACAAGATGAACTCAACCGCCAAAAAAATCAAAAAATTCTTCAAGAAAAAGAACACTTAACCGACGAACGTTTACACGAGATTTTATCTCAAAAATTACGCACCGAAAAAATAGCCATTAAAGACGCTAAGCTACGCACCTTTATCACAGAAGACTCTAGCCGAGACGATTTAGTAGCTCACGTTTACGATGTGACCTACGGCATTGTCAAGCCAAACGATAATTTGGTGGTGATAGATGATAGCATTGTAAGAGGAACAACGCTTAAAATGAGTATCATTAAAATGCTTGACCGCCTCGGTCCAAAACAAATTGTGATTGTCTCCTCAGCCCCACAAATTCGATATCCTGATTGCTATGGCATTGATATGGCAAGATTAGAAGATTTTGTGGACTTTAGAGCGACCTTAGCATTACATAAAGACCTCGGCACTTATGACGAAACTGTCAAAAAAGTTTACGAAAAATGCAAATCTCAAGATGAGTTGAGTAAAACCGCTGTTGACAATTATGTTAAAGCCATTTATGCTCCTTTTTCAGATGAGCAAATTTCTGATAAAATTGCGGAGCTCTTAAGCGATAAAACCACACAGGCTAAAGTAAAAGTGATTTACCAAAGCGTTGACAATTTACACTTAGCTTGCCCTGAGCATAAGGGCGATTGGTATTTTACAGGGAATTACCCAACCGTTGGTGGTAGTAAGATTGTCAATAAAGCCTTTATCAATTTTGTAGAAGGCAATAAAAAACGCGCCTATTAGACGCAACGCTTTATCAAGTATTTCATCTTTCTTAAGATACTAATTTGTATATATTTGCCGTTAGTTTAATAAACTTCCCATTATGAGCGAACATTCTACTAAACCCTCGACTGTTGATGATGAAATTGATTTGGGTGTGGTTTTTGGAGAGATTAAACGTTTGTTTATTTCTTTTTTAAAGGTTATCCTTAGCATTTTCTTCTTTTTATATAAGCACAAATTTGTATTAATTATATTGTTGGTTGTAGGTGTAGTTGCTGGTTATTTTTTGGACAAGGTCTTAAAAACTAACTACAGAACAGACTTGACAGTCGTTACAAATTACAGCAGTACAGATTATTTGTACAATAAAATAGATGCTCTTGAAGCTAAAATAAAACAAAAAGATACCGTTTATCTTGAACAGGTTTTTGGTTCAAAATACGACCTTGTCAAAGACATAGAAATTGAACCCATACTCGATATTTATAAATTTATATCTGAGTCTGAAGAAAATAAAGAAATTTTTAAGCTTTTGTTAGACGAACAAGATGATGTAGATAAATTTTTAGAAAGCCACGTAAATAGTTACAATTATCCTTTTCATAGAGTGAAACTTATTATTAAAGGACAAAATCATCACAAAACTATAACCAATCAGTTATTATCACATATAAATGCAAATGAATATTTTACTGGGATTAAAGATATTTTAATAGAAAACTATAAGCAACAACTTATCCAGAATAAGGAAATCATAAATCAAATTGATAATATCATAGAATCTGTGATTAAAGAACAAAATAGCTCCAAAGAAAACCTTAAAGTTTCAATCAACGAAAATCAAGTGATAGATAATATTCTTCAAAAAAAGAAAGATCTATTAAAAAACGATGGGTTTCTTAGATCCCAAATTCAAAATCAACAAGAAATTATAAAAAAAATAGATTCAAACTATGCATTAGAATATAATGAGAAAATCACTGATAAAGACAAAAAATATCTGTTGCCATTATTTTTGATAAGTCTTTATTTGCTATTTTATCTATTCAAATACGTAATTTCAAAATCCAAAAGATTTTATACTCCTTAATTCACACATTTTAAAATGAAAATCCATAATGAATTTAAAAGATAAATCAGTCTTAATCACTGGCGGTACTGGATCTTTAGGAAAAGCTTTGACAAAATATATCCTCGATAATCACAAAGACATAAAGAAGCTTATTATATTTTCTAGAGACGAACAAAAACAGTTTTTGATGGCTCAAGAATTTCCTTCAAATCAATTTCCTCAAATGCGTTTTTTAATTGGCGATGTAAGAGACAGAGAACGTTTAAAAAGAGCATTTAAAGACGTAGATTATGTTATACATCTTCTTGCTATGAAGCATGTGCATCTGGCTGAATACAACCCTGATGAGTGTATTAAGACAAATATTGGTGGAGCAGAAAACGTAATTCACGCGACCTTAGAAACTGATGTAAAAAGAGTTGTCGCATTATCTACAGATAAAGCTTGTGCACCAATAAATCTTTACGGTGCCACAAAACTAACTTCAGACAAACTCTTTGTCGCGACCAATAACATCACGGGTTGGAACCCTATAAAATTTTCAGTTGTTAGATACGGAAATGTGATGGGAAGCAACGGCTCTGTTATCCCATTTTTTCTTAAGAAAAGAAAAGATGGTATATTGCCCATTACAGATCCAAATATGACGCGTTTTAACATCTCTATCCTTGATGGTGTTAAAATGGTGATGCATGCTTTAGAAAAAGCTTGGGGAGGTGAAATATTTATTCCAAAAATACCATCATATAAGATAATGGACGTAGCCAAAGCCATTGGTCCTGATTGCGATTATCCTATTGTTGGTATTAGACCAGGAGAGAAAATACACGAAGAAATGATTACATCTTCAGACTCTTATTTTACCTATGATTTGGGTAAATATTATGTTATACTTCCTCCAAAATCAAAATGGAAAATAGAAGAGTTTATTAACACTTTCAACGCCAAAAAAGTGCCTGAAGGCTTTAATTACAATTCTTATGAAAACACAGAATGGGAAACAGTAGAAAATTTGAGAAACCTTATTAAATCAAACAAAATAAAAGCTTGTTAAGCTAAATTTTGAAAACTATCTTTTATATTGAAAAATTTAAAAAACAAAACAATCCCTTATGGTCGTCAAAACATAACAGACGAAGATATCAATGCAGTTGTTGAGATATTAAAGTCAGATTATTTAACGCAAGGACTAAAAATTCAAGAGTTTGAAAATGCTTTTGCTAATTATGTAGGCTCTCAATATGCCGTAGCGGTATCAAACGGAACAGCGACACTACACTTAAATAGCATTGCACTAGGAGTAAAACCTGGAGATAAAGTGATTACAACTCCTATTACATTTGTAGCATCAGCCAATTGTGTAAGATATTGTGGTGGCGAGATCATCTTTGCAGATATAGACCCTAAAACTTATCTACTTGACATTAATGCGGTTAGGAAAATACTTGAAGCCGATACTAAAAAAGAGATAAAAGGTATTATACCCGTTGATTTTGCTGGGCGAGCAGTCGATTTAGAAGCTTTTAGGCAATTGGCTGATGAATTTGATTGTTGGATAATAGAAGACTCTTGCCATTCACGAGGCGGATTTTTTATTGATAGTCAAGGTGAAAAGCAACATTGTGGTAATGGTAAATTTGCTGATTTAGCTATTTTTTCATTTCATCCCGTAAAACATATTGCGACAGGCGAAGGTGGAATGATTACCACAAATAATGAAGATTTATATAAGCATTTAATCAATTTAAGAACTCACGGCATTCAACAAGATTTTTCTAAGCGAATTTTTGATGATTCTTTATGGTACTATGAAATGCAAGAATTAGGGTACAATTATAGATTAACAGATATCCAGTCTGCACTTGGATATAGCCAACTCAAAAGAGCAGATCAAGGCTTAGCTAAAAGACGTGAATTAGCTAAAACTTATCAAAAAGCTTTTATTAATAAAACCTATATCAAAGGTCAATCTGGAGTGGTTGAAGGTCACGCTTATCATTTATATATAATAGAAGTTGAGAAAAGAAAAGAGCTGCATAAATACTTAAGAGATCAAAATATTTTTGCTCAAATCCACTATATTCCATGCCATTTGATGCCTTATTACAGAGACCTAGGTTGGAGTGAAGGCGATTTGCCTATGGCTGAAAACTATTATAAGCATTGTATAAGTTTACCGATGTTCCCTACATTGACAACAGAAGAGCAAACATTTGTCATTGAAACTATTGAAAGCTTTTTTAAATGAATAAACATGAAAAAATAGCAATAGGAACTGTTCAGTTTGGAATTGACTATGGAATTTCAAATAATAACGGAAAAACACCTTTTGAAGAAGTTTCAAAAATTCTTAATTTAGCTCATCAAGAAGGAATTAATACACTCGATACTGCTTTTGGTTATGGTGAGTCTGAATCTGTATTAGGTAAGCTAAACCAGAATAGATTTAAAATCATAACTAAATTTCTTCCTGAGAAACAAGGCGGTAAAATTCAACACCAGTTTGATACATCCTTAAAACAACTGAAATTAGATAATATTTATGGTTATTTAGCTCATAGACCACTTGATGTTATAGAGAATAATGACATTTGGTATTATTTATTACACCTAAAAAAAACCAAGAAGGTTGAAAAAATAGGCTTTTCATTTAATGAACCAGAAGAATATTTTCTTTTAAAAGAAAAAGAAATTATGCCTGATTTAGTTCAAGTTCCTTTCAATTATTTTGATAATAGATTTAAAGAGGTTATGGAAGATTTAAAAAAGAATGACTGCGAAATCCATACAAGGTCTACTTTTTTACAAGGTCTTTTTTTTATGAATCCAAGGGATTTATCTCATCATTTTTCAGATGCTATACCTTTTATTTCAAAACTACAAGAACAGTTTCAATCCAATCTTGCAGGAGCTTTATTAAAATATGTACTCTCATTCGATTTAATTGACAAAGTTATACTAGGTGTGCAAAACAGTCAGCAACTTTTACATAATATAGAATCATTAGAAAGTGCTAAAGAACTTAAACATTTTTCAGTAAAAATAAGCGATTCAATATTACAGCCATCCAAATGGAAATTTTGATATGATTTACACCTTCGATTTAACAGAAAAAGTTGTGCTCATAACAGGGGGTTATGGTCATTTAGGAAAAGCTATTACAAATAGTCTTCTTTATCATAACGCAATAGTTATTGTTTTAGGCAGGAGTGCTGAAAAATTTGAAAATGCTTTTTCTGATAATAAAAACCTGTATTTTGTCCATTGTGATATATCTTCTACCGAATCTATAAAAAAAGCATTTACGCACGTTTTTGATCAATTTAATCGTCTCGATGTATTGATAAATAATGCTTTATATAGTAAAGGTCAATCCCCTGAAAACATGACCGATGAGGAATGGAAATATGGTATAGATGGATCTTTAAATAGTGTTTTTAGATCTATTAGAGAAGTCATTCCATTTATGAAAAAACAGAAGTATGGAAAAATTATAAATGTGTCTTCCATGTATGGTATGACAGCTCCGCAGTTTGAAGTTTACGATGGTTTTCCACAATTCCTTAATCCTCCTCATTATGGAGTCGCAAAAGCTGGGATTATTCAGCTCACTAAATATTATGCATCTTACTTAGGAAATTTAGGACTACTCGTAAATTCTGTAACTCCAGGGCCTTTTCCTTCAAAAAATGTACAAAAGAGTGAAAAGTTCATAAATGATTTAGCAAAAAAAACGTGTTTGAATCGTGTAGGAAAACCAGAAGATTTAGCTGGCACTTTTGTGTTCTTGTCATCAGATGCTTCAGATTTTATAACAGGTCAAAATATAATTGTAGATGGTGGCTGGACAGCAAAATAAAATAGTAGTTATTATACAAACTAGAATGAAATCTACCCGTCTGCCAGGAAAGATTTTGATGCCAATGCCTATAACTGGTGAAGATTCTATATTAGAATGTATTATCAATCAATTGAAAGAGTCTCAATTTGAAGTAGATATATTTATAGCTACTTCTGTAAATCCAGAGAACGATGAACTTGAAATTATAGCAAAAAAGAATTCTGTTAAAATATTTAGAGGTTCTGAAAATGATGTTTTAAGTAGATTTATTAATATTTTAGAATCCAAAGATTATGATACAGCTGTAAGAGTTACAGCAGACAATCCTATACTTGATTATAAGATTTTAGATAATGCTATTGAGGAACATTTAAGTTCTAAGACTGATTATTCCATTACAAAGGGATTGCCATTAGGGATGAATTTTGAATTATTTAAATCTCGATCTTTACTCAAATTAAAAAAATTGAAGTTAACTACACAGGACAAAGAGCATGTGACCCTCAAGCTTCGACAAGACAATTCATTTAAAATTAACGAAATTAAGTTCGTTTGTTTTGAAAATGAATCTTTAAGGCTTACGGTAGATTATCCAGAAGATTATTTAGTAATATCAACTATCTATCAGATTGCTTTACATCATAAACTTAATGTAGGTTTAGATCTTATTAAATTTATTGAAAAAGAATATCCCTGGTTACTGAAGATTAACGCTAAAAAAACACAAAAAAAAGTTTATAATGATTTAGATGAAGAATTAAAAGATGTAATTCCAATTTTAAGTGATTTAAATTTTAAAAAAACGGCGAGTCTTTTAAAAAAAGGTAATTTAAAATGAAATATCAGCAATTAAATCAGCAAGAATTTTCAAATGGTGAGTTTAAACTTATCCCTATCCGTTTTGAAGACCGTTATAAAATTATGCAATGGCGCAATGAACAAATGTATCACCTTCGACAAGCCGAACCTTTAACCAAGGAAAAACAGGATGCTTATTTTAAAAATGTAGTCGCAAAATTATTTAACCAAGACCAACCTGACCAAATTCTATTTTCATATTTAGAAAACGACAAATGCATCGGTTACGGCGGATTGGTTCATATCAATTGGATTGATGAAAATGCAGAGATTTCATTTATTATAGCTACTGAACTTGAAGAAGAACATTTTCACTTTCATTGGAAAACCTATTTAGAACTAATTGAACAAGTGGCTTTTAAAGATTTAGGGTTGCATAAGGTTTATACTTACGCTTTTGATATTAGACCACATCTTTATGAAGCCATTGAAGCTTTAAAATTTAAGAAAGAAGCTGTATTTGTAAATCATAGCAGGTTTGGTAATAAGTTTGTAGATGTTGTTATACATTCTAAATTTAATCCTTACTTTTTAAGAGAAATAATACAAGAAGACGTCAAGGTAATTTATAATTGGGTAAATGATTCTACTACTAGACAGAATTCTTTCAATTCTAATGAGATTAATTTTGAAGACCATATAAATTGGTTTAAATCCAGATTGAACAATCCCAATTCAGATTATTATATGTGTTATTATAAAGAGATTAAATCAGGAATTATAAGGTTTGATATTGAAGATAATACCTCTACAATAGGAATCAACATCTCACCTAAGCAGAGAGGTAAGGGTTTATCTAGTGTATTTTTGAACTTATCTATAAAATCTCATTTAAAAAAGCATAGTAACCAGACTATTCTAGCTTATATAAAACCTGAAAATGAAGCTTCAATAAGAACTTTTAAAAAAGCAGGGTTTAGTTTTTTTACTGAAAAAGAAGTCAATAACAAAGCGACCTTATTATTTAAATATTAGTGATATGAATTCAGATAAAGTTTTTATTATAGCAGAGTTGTCTGCCAATCACGGTGGCAATATAGAAACTGCTATAGAAACGATAAAAGCCGCAAAAGACACTGGAGCAGACGCCATAAAATTTCAGACCTATACAGCGGACACCATCACTTTAGATTCTGACAAGAATGATTTTATTATTTCTGGCGGCACAATCTGGGATGGTAATAAATTGTATAACTTATATAAGAAAGCATTTTTACCCTGGGAATGGCATCAAGAGCTATTTAAAGTCGCCAAAGAAGAGGGTTTGATTTGTTTTTCGTCACCTTTTGATAAAACCGCTGTCGATTTTTTAGAAGATTTAAATACACCTATTTATAAAATTGCCTCATTTGAAATCACTGATATTCCTTTAATTGAATATACAGCCAGCAAAGGAAAACCCATGATCATTTCTACGGGCATTGCAGAGTATGATGATATTAAACTTGCAGTTGAAACTTGTAGAAAAGTAGGCAACAATGATATTACAATCCTAAAATGTACGTCTTCATATCCTGCACCTATAGACGAAGCCAACTTAGTTATGATGCAACAATACGCCAAAGATTTTGATGTTAAAGTAGGTCTGAGCGATCATACTTTAGGCACTACTGTACCAGTAGTTGCAACAGCATTAGGAGCTTCAGTCATTGAAAAACATTTTATTTTAGATAGAAGCATAGGTGGTCCTGATGCTTCATTTTCACTCGACAAAGCGCAATTTACGACTATGGTCAAAGCAGTTAGAGAAGCGGAAAAAGCTTTAGGGAAAGTGAGCTACAACCTGACAGAGAAACAAAAATCTGGCAAACAATTTTCACGTAGTCTTTATGTCGCTGAAGATATTAAAGCAGGCGAAATCATAACAGAAAAAAATGTGCGTAGTGTAAGACCTGGATTCGGAATGCACCCTAAACACCTTGCACGTATTTTAGGAAAAACAGTGAGCAAAACCCTTTCAAAAGGTGATAGAATTCAAGAAGATCATATTTCAAAATAATGATAAAACCACTTTTAGACAAAGTAAAGTCAATCATAGTCGATAAGGATTTTTCAGAAATTCTGTCTAAGAGTTTTTATTATATTTTGTTTAGAGTTGGTGGTACTATCTTTGGTTATGTTTTTTCTGTTTTTATTACTCAAACTTATGGGGCTAACATTTACGGTATAGTTGCACTTTGTTTTTCTTTTTTTCTATTCATAGGCGTTTTTGGTCGATTAGGTATTGACACCAATATTGTAAAAGTATTTTCAAAACCTGAATATAGGTCTGATGTTGGCTTATTTTATAAAGCAGTGTCAAAATCGTTTTTGGTCAGTTTACTCATTTGTTTTATTGTCTATGTTTTTGGTGAAGAAATTGTGGTGGATTTGCTTGTAGAACCAAAACCAGAGATTTTACCCTATTTACCTTGGGTTTTGTTTTCTGTCCCGTTGTGGTCTATAGTTTTAATTTCGGCGAGTTTTTTTAGAGCTCGAAGCCGCAATAATATTTTTGCCTTTTTCAACAATCCTGGTCGCTTTTTGCTCAGTCTTTTCTTCTTGTTGGTTTTATATTTTTTCGTAGATAAAGACCCCATAATTACCGTTCAATCTCACTTTTTTGGTATTTTAGTCTTAGCTTTAATCAGTTTGTTTTTAGTTTATAGAGATTTCAATGGCATAAAGCTAAAGCACAAATCACATTATTGGGGGTTTTTAAAAGATGCGTTTCCTATGATGCTGGCATCTTCTGCCATTATCATTTTATCATCAACGGATACATTTTTAATGGGCGTTTTTGAAACTACTGAAAATGTAGGGATATACAATATTGCTTTAAAAATATCTACTTTATCTATTTTTTTCCTTCAGGCTATCAGCTCTATTTTAGCACCAAAAATAGCAAAAGCTTATGCTGAAAATGACATTGAAAATTTTAATAAAATTGTAAAGTTTTCAACCAAAATCAATTTTTATTTAAGCTCAAGTTTAATAGCAGTTATTATAATTTTTAGAAAATTTCTACTCAATTTGTTTGGCGAACAGTTTGTAGAAGGAGAAGTTATTTTGATTATACTTTGTGCAGGTCAAATCATTAATGCATTTACTGGACCAGTTGGTGTGGTAATGCAGATGATAGGTAAGCAAAAAGTCTTTAGAAACATAGTTATCATTGCATTGATTTTAAATATTATTTTAACCATAACCCTTATCCCGATTTATGGTGGTATTGGAGCGACTATTTCAACATCTATAAGTATGTTTGTTTGGAATATTTCTTCTTCAGCCTATCTTCGCTTAAGAAAGGGTATTAAATCTCACTTTACACTCTAAAATATTATGGTTGAAGTATATTTTGGTCTAACCGATAAACATATAGAAAACTTTGAGTGTATTATTCAAGCTGAAATTCATCAAAAGCATACTCAAAAAATACTAATAACAGATAATAAAAACTACAGCCCAAAAATATGGGCAAAAGTGATAAAATCGGACGCTTATTTCTTGCAAAAAGGAACCAATTTTTTTCATAACTTTTATTTTATGATAAAAAAAATCAAGGCGTATAGAAAAATTATTAATCAACTTAAACCATATAAAAAAGAAGAAAAAGTTAGAATATATTTAGCTTACATTGAAGATATTTTATCAAACTATCTTTTTTTTAATTTTCACAAAAATGCAGAAGTTATAGTTGTTGAAGACGGCGTATTGAACTACTACAACCACAGCTTTAAAAACATAAGTAAAACCAGATTTTATACAAAAAAAATATTGTCTCAGATTTTTGGAATCCCTTTTAAAAAATACCAAGGGCATTCGTCAGGTATAGAATATGATAAATCTACTATGCAATATTTGTCATTTCCCGAAAAAGCTTTTATTCCTAAAAGAGTTCATAAATTACCAACACAAACAGAAACCATTTATCATTTTAAAAACAACCTATATATCTTAGGTCAAGAAAATTTAATTCAAATCTTTGGTTTTAATGAATATAAAAAAACTTTTTTTAATTTCATTGACGAGCTAAAAGAAAAAGAACAATCATTCCAGGTTGATAGAGTTTACTATAAACCAAGACATCAATACTTAGATTTTGAACTAGCTTATTTGCAAAATGCTTTTGGGGAAAATAGAGTTCAAATTTTAGATAATGATTTATTAGCAGAAGAAGATTATTTTAAAAACATTCAGTCAAAATATATTGCAAGTATGATATCTAGTGCATTGCTAACAATATATTCAAGATGCGATGAAGGTTCAAAATCAAAATTAAAAATTATCTTTAAGCCTATTATAAACAATGAAATATCTCGTCTTTTTGAACATTTAAATTTTATAAAACTAAGCGGATAAATGGATATCTATCAAATTATCAATTATTTTTCATTTCTGCGTATTTGCTGATTTGCATATACTTTGTAAGGAAAGCTTTTGCGTTTAGTTTTATATATGGTTTAATTATTTTTCAGTCTTTAACCATTTTACCTTCTCTAATATACATAGAATCTGGTATTTATATCAACGAGCAAGGCAGAAATAGTTACTTTAGTTGGGCTACGGTTATAACCTGTTTTTACTTCATTATAACTCTTTTGACGCTTTATTTAAGTCATAAGTCTTTAGATAAATATGACTTTAGAACATTTATATTTAAATATAAAGGGAAAAACGCTGAAAGTTTAATTTTAAAGGCAAGCACTATTATAGTGCTTTCAATATTACTTTTTAATGCGGCACTTTCTCCACTTCCACTGTTTGATATGTCACTGTCAAGATTTACATATTGGTCAAACTCTAGGTTTCCTTTCCTTAATACTTTATTTGGTAATACTGCAACATTTATTCCTTTCATACTCGGCATATTGGTTTTAAAGAACAAGAGGTTTTCAACCATTATGTTACTGATATATTTTTTCTATAATTTTTTAATTGGTCAAAAATTCTCACCTATTCTTAATGGCAGTTTCAGTTTCTTCCTGCCTATTGTTATTATGAACAGAAACAAGGTTAAGCAATTTTTAAAGAAAAGATTACTTAGTATAATTGTGATATTGTCTATTTCAACTTTTGTGATATACCAAGTTATCTACACTAGATACGAAGCTAGAGTTCCCTTTGCTAATATTAAAATTTATGATCCAGACGAAGCTATTTTTTATAGAATTTTCGGTCTTCAAGGTCACTTGATGTGGGGTTCAACAGAACGTTTTGTATTTGATGATACCGAAAGATCTTATAATCCTACAGATTTACTTTATGGCATGCCCAATATGATGAGTGAATTTGCTGATAGTAAAGAAGTTCTAGAAAACAACGCTGATAGTGGCTTTAATTTTACCAATGCTTATCCTGGGATTTTGTTTAAAATTTTTCCTGTTCTCATTGCACTGTTGACTCATATTTTTTTAACTATTGTACTTTTAGGTTTTGCAGGTTGGGTTTTAAGAAAATTTATTGAAAGAAATGCAAAAATTCTAGCGGTTATAACCTTTCAGTTTTATATATGGTTGCTTTATGCTTTTACTATGGGATATTTTTATAAAGTTTTTTTTATGGCCATTTTCCTGATCTTGTATTTTGCATTCTTAAACATCATTAAAAAAAGACAGCTAAATTGAACGCTATTATAAGTTTTTTGAAAATTCATAAAATAGAAGATTATATCTTTTATCTCTGTATTTTGCTTTTGCCCCTAAACGATGCATTAGTGGTGATTTCGTTTGGTGTTTTTTTGTTTGCTGGAATAGTTTTAAACTTTAAAAAGAAAGATAAAAACTCATCTGTTCTTGTTATTACTTTACTTTTTTTTGTGAGTTTAATCAGCCTGTCTTACACCTGTAATGTTGAAGAAAGCCTGCAAAAGGTATTTAAAAATTTGGCACTAATTCTCGTTCCTTTAGGATTTTACTTCAATAAAATCAGCCCAAAGGCTTTAAGAACTGGCAAGTTTTTGTTCTTGATATCTTGGGTTGTATTTTGCTTAACTTCACTATTTAAGCTGTTGATTTATTGGTTTAAATATCCTGAGCAAAGGCATTTCTATAATTTCTTTCAGGCGTCCATGCTCCATAACTATATGCCACAAGATGCGATGTATATTTGTACGGCATTAATTTTTATGCTGTTTAGTTTTAACCAATGGAATAAATATCTGCGTGTAGGGATAAGTATTCTGTTTTTTTCTGTCTTGCTTTTGTTTAGTGTAAGACTTGGTATTCTTCAGTTTGCATGTATAATTTTAGTTTATCTTATTATGAATAGAAAGAGGCTGATTAATTTAAAAAACACAGTCGCTTTTATATTAGTTTTAATTTTAGGCTCTGTATTAATAAGTTCTAATAAATATACAAAAGACAAAATATTCAGCACATTACATTCTATGAACATAGACATTGGAAAAGATAATGTTACAGAAATTGCTACTGATTACCATCAAATAAATTTTAGACTTAAGCTCTGGTAAAAGCGACAATAGATTTAATTAAAGAAAGGCCTTTTTTAGGCTATGGTGCAGGCACTGAAAAAGACTTGATCCATAGAGAATTGAAATCACGTGATTTAGACCTTCACAAAGTTCACGCTCATAATCAGTTTTTGTCTGTTACATTTCAATATGGAATACTTGGCTTAAGTGTCTTTTTGTTTATACTTGTTTCTATATTTTTAAAAGCTATCCGTCATTTAGAATATACTTTAATATTTTTTCTGATTATAACTTCTATGCTAACTGATAGTTATTTAGATGTTCAGCAAGGCTTATTTTATTTTGCACTGTTTGGCTCGCTAATTCTAAGTTATAGGATAGAAAAGAAAGTTAATAATTCTCAATGAGAATGTTTTGAATATATCTCAATTAACCCCCTAAAATTCTTATCCCGATCAAACTTCTCATAAGCCAGTTTTTGAGATTGTTCTGCAAAGGTTTTGAGCAATTCAGGTTCAGATTGTAATTGATTGATGGCATTTTCAAACTCCTCTAAATTACCACACAAAAAACCATTGTGTTGATGAGAAACCGCATCTTTATTACCAACCACATTTGTAGCCAAAATAGGCTTCTGCAAAGCTATAGCTTCAATAATAGTAAAAGGCAAACCTTCCCAGAGCGAAGTTTGCATATAGACATCGTGTGTGGCTAATTGTTTTAATGCACTTTCGCGGTCTAACCATCCTGTGATTTCAATATTTGATGCCGTGAGTAAATGCCGCAACTCACCTTCGCCAATCCAAACAAATTTTAGATCAGGAAATTTCTCAGCAACAGCATTAAACAATTTCGGGTTTTTTTGTGCACTTATTCTTCCTAAAGTCACAATACTTTTAAGATTTGAGTTTGAACTGACATTTATGTTTTCAAGTTCAGATAAATTAATGCCGTTTCTCACCATTTTAGACTTTCCAAAGGCTTTTGCATACTCGTATTCCGTGTCTCCACAAGCTATGGTTGTGCCACCATAAATTTTGGGTATCCAACGTTCTATCAGTTTAAACAGCTTTTGCTTAAGCGGAGAAATATCTTCTCTTAAAAACGCATAACCATTTGGCGTGTAATAGACTCTTGCTGTAGGCTAAGATTTTCTTGCTATTCGCCCCAAAACTCCTGCTTTTGATGAGTGTAAATGAATGACATCGGGTTTTATTTGTTTTATGGCTTTTTTAAGGTGTTGCAAACTTTTGTAATCTTTCAAAAAAGAAACTTCTCTTTGCATGGGAAGCACTACTAATTTTGTGTCAGGCGAAAAATCTTTTTTAAAATTAAGTTGATCCGTGCCTTCGCGGTTTGGACTATAAATAATATGCGTTTCAATATTTGAATTTTGGGCTGTAAAAGCACAAATAGATTGAATGTAAGTATAAACTCCTGTGACAAAAGTTTCAGAAATGTGTAATACTTTAATTTTTTTCATTTAGAGCAAAAATAATCATATTTTTGTCCCTAAGGTTTTAATCTATTAAACTTCTATCATCAAATTTTTACTTTTCTATTTTAAAATAAAATTTATATGAAAATCACAATCATTGGAACTGGCTACGTCGGTCTCGTTACAGGTAGCTGTCTCGCCGAAACAGGCAACGACGTTTTATGTATAGATATAGATAAAGACAAGGTCGAAAAAATGCAAAACGGTATTGTGCCTATTTACGAACCTCATCTTGATGTGTTGTTTGAACGCAATATCGATGCTGGACGCTTGACCTTTTCAACAAACCTTCATCAAGGTCTTGACTTTGGAGAAGTTATATTCTTGGCTCTACCAACGCCTGAAGACGAAGACGGCTCAGCAGATTTAAAATACGTTCTCGGTGTTGCCAAAGAAATTGGAGAATACATCACCTCTTACAAAGTCATTGTTGATAAAAGCACAGTTCCTGTTGGCACCGCTGAAAAAGTTAAGGAAACCATAGCCGAAAATGCTAAAACTGATTTTGACGTGGTCTCAAATCCCGAGTTTTTGAGAGAGGGTTTTGCCGTAGATGACTTTTTAAAACCAGAACGCATTGTGATAGGAACAAGTAGCGATAGAGCCAAAAATATTATGCAAAGGCTTTACAATCCCTTTGTCCGTTCTGGCAATCCCATTATCATAATGGATGAAAAATCAGCCGAACTCACCAAATATGCGACAAATTCTTTTCTCGCCACTAAGATTACTTTTATGAATGAAATCGCTAACTATTGTCAAAAAGTTGGTGCAGATGTTGACAAAGTTCGTCTTGGTATGGGAACAGACTCAAGGATTGGCAAACGCTTTTTGTTTCCTGGTATTGGCTATGGCGGCTCTTGTTTCCCGAAAGATGTCAAAGCTTTACACAAATCGGGTAATGATATCAATCACCATTTCAAAATTTTGGAAGCGGTTGTCGATATTAATGAAAATCAAAAAACAATACTCTTTCCTGAAATATTAGAGTATTTTAAAAACGATTTAAACGATAAAACCATTGGCATTTGGGGCTTAGCTTTCAAGCCTGAAACCGACGACATTAGAGAAGCACCAGCTTTATATATGATTGACAAACTCTTAGAAGCTGGAGCAAAAATCAAGGTCTTTGACCCTGAAGCGATGGACAATGTCAAAGCAAAATATGGCGACAAATTATATTATGCTAATGATATGTATGAAACTTCAAAAGATGTTGACGCGCTTTTAATTTGCACGGAATGGAGCATTTTTAGAACACCAGATTTTGAAAAACTCAGACAACTGATGAACAACCACGTCATTTTTGATGGTCGTAATTTGTATGATATTGAAGAAATAAAAACTCAAAAATTCAGTTATCGTTCTGTTGGCAGGCAATTTATTTAAAAAAAACTATGATGAAAAGAGTTCTTATTACAGGTGCCGCTGGTTTTCTTGGGTCTCACCTTTGCGATAGGTTTATAAATGAAGGCTACAAAGTAGTCGGGATGGACAACCTCATCAACGGCGATATGAAAAATATCAGCCATTTGTTTAAGAATGAGCATTTTGAATTTTATCATCACGATGTTTCAAAGTTTGTGCACGTTGCCGGAGAGCTCGATTACATTTTGCATTTTGCATCGCCAGCCAGCCCAATCGATTATCTCAAAATTCCCATTCAAACCCTTAAAGTTGGATCTTTAGGAACCCACAATCTGCTGGGTTTAGCTAAAGCCAAAGACGCCAGAATACTTATTGCCAGCACTTCTGAAATTTATGGCGATCCTTTGGTTCATCCTCAAAAAGAAGATTACTACGGCAATGTCAATAGTATTGGCCTACGTGGCGTTTACGACGAAGCTAAACGCTTTCAAGAAGCCATAACAATGGCTTACCACAGGTTTCACGGCTTAGAAACTCGAATTGTAAGAATATTTAATACCTATGGGCTAAGAATGCGCCTCAACGACGGCAGAGTGATTCCTGCATTCATCGGTCAAGCCTTGAGAGGCGAAGATTTAACCGTGTTTGGCGACGGTTCTCAAACCCGATCATTTTGCTATGTTGACGACCAAGTAGATGGCATTTTTAGACTTTTACACTCAGACTATTCAAAACCTGTAAACATTGGTAACCCAAACGAAATTAGCATTCTCGACTTTGCTCAAGAAATCATCAAACTCACAGGAACCAACCAAAAAATCATCTTTAAACCTTTACCCAAAGATGACCCTATGCAACGCCAACCTGATATATCTTTAGCTAAAGAAAAATTAAACTGGTCACCAAAAGTCGATAGAGCCGAAGGGATGAAAACTACCTATAACTATTTTAAAAGCTTATCAAAAGAAGAACTACATGCCAGTGAGCATAAAGATTTTTCAAAACACAATCAAAGGTAATTTATGAGAAAAAGATGGCGCTACATCGGATATCTTAGACCTATTATTTATGTAATTGATATTTCTGTTATAAGCATACTTGCCATTTGGTTATTAAGTTTAAGTCTTAACGAAGCCATCTCTTTTGTTTTATTTCATAGCATAGCTTGGTTAATATTGTCGCTAAAAACCAACTACTACGAAGTTTATAGATTTACCAAAATTGTTAAAATACTCTCTCTTGCCTTTGAACAATTTTTTCTGTTTACCCTTATTGTTTGCTCTTATTTTGCGATTTATAAAGGCTTTGAACTTGAAGTTGCATTAGTTTTTCAATATTTAATTTTAAGCTTTTCTATCATACTTAGCTTTAAGCTTTTAGTCAATTATCTACTTAAACATTATAGAAAATTTTATAAAGGAAATTTAAGAAAAACCATCATAATTGGAGACAATTTAAGAACACACCAACTCAAAACTTTTTTTAATGAAAACCCTGAATTTGGATACCAATTTTTAAAAATGTTTTGTACAAAAAAAAATGATAAATTTTTAGATCATTGTTTTCATTATATAATTGAAAATAACGTTGACGAAATTTATTGTTCTATGGCAGAACTCACACAAAAACAAATTAACACCATAGTTCATTTTGCAGACAACAACCTTATTGTGTTAAAGTTTCTACCTGACACAAAAGACATATATGCCAAACAACTCAAAGTTGATTATTATGGCTTTTTACCCATATTATCTCTAAGAAGCATTCCTATAGAAGAACCTTTCAATAAATTTGTCAAACGGTCTTTTGATTTTATTTTTTCACTTGCTGTTGTGATTTTTATATTATCATGGCTTACACCTCTAATAGCACTACTCATTAGAATAGAATCTAAAGGTCCTGTGTTTTTTAAACAAAAACGCAATGGTTTAAACTACAAAGAATTCGTCTGTTTTAAGTTCAGATCAATGCGACCTAATACTGAAATTGAAACATCTTGGGTCAAACCCAATGATAACAGAGTAACAAAAATCGGTAAATTTATCAGAAAAACCAGCATAGACGAGTTGCCACAATTTTACAATGTCTTGCTCGGCGATATGTCTGTTGTTGGCCCAAGACCACATCCAGTTTCGCATACAGAAATGTTTGTGGGCAAAATCGATAAATTTATGGTGCGTCATTTCATAAAACCTGGCATTCTTGGTTTGGCCCAAGTCAGTGGCTATCGCGGTGAAATAGAAACCGACAAAGACATTATTAACCGCGTGAAATACGATATCTTCTATCTCGAAAACTGGTCGGTATTTTTGGATATTAAAATTGTTTTTATGACCATATTTAATGCTTTTAAAGGTGACAAAAAAGCTTATTGATGCAACACTTGATTTTCAAATTCCTTAAATTGTTTTTCTAAGTTAAAATACTTATTGGATATTTTAACTATTTTTTTGTTTTCAGGTAGTACTATTTCTTTTTTTATGATAAGATTAATCTTGTTTTCTAATGCTTTATAATCAATTTTTCTTTGACTAATACCAACCCCTAAGTTATCTACTAAATCCGCTCCTTCACCATCTGAGAAAAAAAGTATTGGTAAGCCTAACTTAGAATACTCAAATATTTTTGAAGGGACAGATCCATATATTCTGTTTTTTAAAGGTATAAGTGTAAGATCGAACTCAAGAAGGGCTTTATGAAGTTCTTCTCTTTTGAGGCTTCCGTGATAAAAAATATTTGGTTTAGTATTAGCTATTTTTTCAATTTCTTTTGCGTAAGGACTATCACCGTAAATATGGAATTCTGAAGTTTCAGGAAATTTCACCTTTTCACATATTTCAACAATCCCTTGTGCTATACCAATTAACCCAGCATAAACAATTTTTATTTTATTGTGTTCTGATTTTGGTTTAGCCTGAGGGATTTCAAATTGAGGAAAATTTCTGTAAAGAAATAGTTTTTTATTATCCTTATTTACAATTTGATTGACATGTTCTAATATTTCTAATGATTGTCCTAGTATAATATCAGATGATTTATAAATATATAATTCCATCTTTTCAAGAATGCTATAGTAACTTCCTTTTTTTAATATACCCATTTCAAGTCCAGCTGGTAGCTATAAATCAGAGACGTTAAGTACAATTTTTTTAGATTTTAATCTAGCACCCAATACAGCAAAAAAACCAATAAAAAGAGGTGAACATTGAATAATTATGTTATTTGAAGTCTTTTTAAAAAGTAAATAGAAAAAAACACTAAAAGCATAACTTAAAATGGAAAACAACCTTTTAAACTTATTTGCAGATTTACTGGCTACAATGAACAATCTAACAACAACTATACCTTTAAATAATTCTTTATAAACCAATTTACCCCTATATTGATTATAGACTTTTCCAGTAGGATAATTAGGTAAAGGTGATAAGACTTTTACATCATAATTGTTTTTTTGAAATTGTTTAGCTAAAGAAAAAATTCGGTTTGATCTTGCCCCAGTTTCAGGCGGAAAATAACTCGTTATAATGGTAATTTTTCTATCCAATTTTAAAAATTTTGATCAATTCATTTACAATTCTTTTAGCCGTTTTACCATCCCATAATTTTGGAGATTTACCTTCTTTCCATTGACCGTTGTTTAAAATGTCAAAAGCGTCTTTTGTTTTATTGAGATCAGAACCGACTAAAACATTAGTCCCTATTTCACAAGTTTCGGGTCTTTCTGTTGAATCTCTAAAAGTTATACATGGAACGTTTAAAACAGTTGTCTCTTCTGTGATACCGCCAGAATCTGTTAAGACAGCAAATGCATTTTTTATTAAATATATAAAATTAAGATATCCCAAAGGTTCTACATAATGAAGGTTTTCAAAGTTTAAAGATAAATTTTGAAGTAATTTTTTAGTCCTTGGATGAACAGGGAAAATGATGGGTTTGCCTTTGCTGTTTTCGACTATTGTGGTAATTAATGATTTTAACTTATACTCTTCATCTACGTTAGAAGGTCTATGAAGTGTCATTACAAAATAAGATTTTTCTTCTAGCCTAACTTCATCCCAAAAACTCGGTTTACTAAGTCTATTGATGTTTTTATTTAAGGTGTCAATCATGACATTACCTACTAAAAAAAGTTGATCTTTTGACTTACCAGAATTTAAAAGATTTTTGTTAGCCAATTCTGTAGTGGTAAAAAAGTAGTCTGTAATACTATCTGTTACAATTCTGTTTATTTCTTCAGGCATTTTCATGTCGCCAGACCTTATGCCTGCTTCTACATGAGCAACTTTTATATTGAGTTTTTTGGCGACGATAGCACAAGCCATAGTAGAAGTTACATCACCAACAACTAAAACCAAATCTGATGGTTGAGAAATGAGTTCTTTTTCAAATTTTATCATGATTTGGGCTGTCTGCTCAGCTTGCGTTCCACTTTTAACACCTAAATTAATATCAGGTTTGGGTATACCTAACTCTTCAAAAAAAGTTTCACTTAACTTCCTATCATAATGTTGACCTGTATGCACTAAACGGAAATTGATTAAATCTTTATGAAGTTTAATTGCCTCAATGATTGGAGCAATTTTCATGAAATTTGGTCTTGCTCCTGCTACGATGGTTATTTTGTATATAATTAAATTATTTTAATTTAGACACAAACTGCTTCAACTTCCCGCTTTTTGAACGTTTGATTTGTGATTTTCGGTTAAAATTAATCTTTAAATTCGGCTCAAGATATTTATCTATGGCTTTGAGTATAGTCTGTTTTTGTTGGTCGTTTAAGATCTTATCTGCTACATAATTGATTTCAAATTGATCTATACGATGTTGAACCACTACAATTTCTTTGACTTGTCCTGTGTTTTCTATGGCAGATTTTGTAACATAATAAAACGTCAATGCGGGAATCACTTTACCACTTGGCAATTTTGCAAAATCGTTCGTTCTTCCTGTAAGTTGTTCTAAAATAGGCTGATCTGATTTAGAATTTCTTGCCAGAACTCCTCTATCTCCAATTTTATATCTAATAAACGGATGGGCTTTGTTGTATAAACTGGTAATAACAATCTCACCTTCTTTTCCAAAAGGCAAAGCTTTTCCGCTTTCATCAACAACTTCTACAAATAACGTTTTGCGGTTAACCAACCATTCATTGTTATGATTTTCAAAAGCAATCACATCTAATTCACTCGCACCATATTCGTTGACAATAGGAACGCCCAATTGTTTTTCTAATAATTTTCTATCGTTTTCAAACAACATTTCACTGGTTGTAATACACAATTTTAAACTATTACATTCGTCTTTTAAAATCTTGTTTTGTGCTTTCAAATGTTTGGCAAATCTTACAATAGAACTCGTATAGCCATTGATAAACTCAAAAGGTTTAGTTTGAAAAGTTTTTAAAAAACGTGCTAATGCTTCATCAGACAAATCAAAAATATCAAACCGATGCAGCTTGGCAAATTTGTCCTTCAGGCGTTCTTTATAATGTGCAATACCTGATTTTGGTATGCCATAAAATCGAGCTTCAAGCGATTTGCCCATCTCAATATCGTGTTGTTGATACAACTTGATAATATTTGCCCACGTCAAAGCATGACAATATTTATCTTTGGCAAAACTAAACGGATGACCACTTGAACCACTGGTTTTGTTAACAAAAACATCTTTTAATTTGTAGCCATCAGACAAACGCTGATGTAGAGGTTGTTGTAAATCGGCTTTGGTCATAACAGGTATATCGTCCCAAGATGAAATATTGTTTTGGTCTAAAAACTTTTTGTAAAAAGGATTATTTTGCTGATGATATTGAAAAATGGTTTGACGCTGTTCGGCTATATAAGATTTTGCATCATTTTGCAACTTGTTTTCTATTTGCAAAAGATGCGGTTTGGCTTTTTTCAATGGAAAGCCCGATAACTCTAAAACACGTTCAAACCGATTCAAATAATATCAATTTTAATTAGGGCGACAATTTACAAACAATTATTTTTGACACCTCATTCATTTTAATTAAATCATCATGAATATTTTAGTCCTTGGCGGTGGTGGTCGCGAACACGCCATAGCACAAAAAATAGCCGAAAGTGCTCAATGCGATCAGCTTTTTGTTGCTCCTGGCAATGCAGGAACAGCTCAAATTGCTCAAAACCTCAACCTCAATCCCACAGATTTTGAAGCTGTAGCAGAAGTCATAAACAACAAAGACATAAAAATTCTCGTCGTTGGTCCTGAAGCACCATTAGTTGCAGGAATTAAAGATTTTTTTGACAATAAATCTGATTTTCAAGACTTGATGGTCATTGGACCATCACAAAAAGGGGCTGAACTTGAAGGCGACAAAAAACGAGCAAAAACTTTTATGCAAGCTCACAATATTCCTACTGCCACTTATAAGAGTTTCACAGCTGAAAACCTCGATGAAGGCCAAGCGTTTTTAGAAACCTTAAAACCACCTTACGTCTTAAAAGCCGATGGTCTTGCTAGCGGCAAAGGGGTTTTAATTTTAAAAAACTTAGAAGAAGCTAAAACTGAACTCGCCAATATGCTCACGCAAAACAAATTTGGAGAAGCTTCTCAAACGGTTGTCATTGAAGAATTTCTTGACGGTATTGAACTCAGCGTTTTTGTATTGACCGATGGAAAAAACTACCTGACTTTACCTAATGCCAAAGACTATAAGCGCATTGGCGAAGGCGATACTGGTTTGAATACCGGCGGAATGGGTGCTATTTCGCCAGTGCCGTTTGCCGATGAAGAGTTTATGCAAAAAGTTGAAACCAAAATTATTCAACCGACCATTAAAGGCTTGCAAAAAGAAAACATCGACTACAAAGGTTTTGTGTTTATAGGCTTAATGAAAGTGGGCGATGAGCCTTTTGTTGTGGAATACAATGTGAGAATGGGCGATCCCGAAACCGAAGTGGTTATGCCACGAATAGAATCGGATTTAGTTGAACTTTTTAAGTTAACGGCCAATCAACAGCTCAACAAAGCTGAATTAAAAATCTCCTCACAATCTCTGCTACAGTAATGCTTGTATCTGGCGGATATCCAGAAAAATACCAAAAAGGAAAAACCATTCAAGTACTCAATAATATAGATACCAAAGAAGCTATGCTATTTCACGCCGGGACAAAAGTTGAGAATAATCAAGTTTTAACCAATGGCGGTCGAGTCATAGCGGTTACGGCTTTGGCTGACAACTATAAAAAAGCCCTCGAAAAATCTTACACTCAAATCAAAAAAATTTGTTTTGAAGATCTCTATTTCAGAAAAGATATCGGTTTTGACTTAAATTAACGTGAAAGCCGTCAAATTGAGTGATTTTACGGAGTAAACCAAAAACCCCTGTCATTACGAGGCAAACGCAGTGACGAGGAATCTCTCAATAAACCAAACCTCCCTTGTCATCCCGAGGCAAACGCAGTGACGAGGAATCTCTCCCCCCCGACTTTTAACCTTGTAAATCAAGCCAAATTTCACCAAATGGCTGATATACAAGGTTTTTTGTTTTATACACATCACAGATTTTACCATATTTAACCATACTTTTGGTGTCCATTTCGGGGACACCAAATAAATGTGTTTTTCCCCTAAGTATCCCTGATATCAGGGATTTAGGAAAATACCTTTTGTAAATTTGTGTCCACTTTGGTGACCACTTTTAATGTCTAAGTTATTCCACAATTGTTTAATCTAAATTGATGGAATATGTTACATTCTAAAAAAATCAGAATCCTTTTCTGGATCAAAAAAGAGGAAAATCCCAAGGCAGAGCAATGCTGTATCTAAGATTGACGGTCAATTCTCAAAGAGTTGACATCAGTCTAAACAGAAAAGTGGATATTTCTAAATGGAACAACAAACAACAAAGAGTCAAAAGCAATCATCCACAATCCCAACAAATCAACAGTTTCTTAACCAGTTTAGAAACTAAAATCCATAACCATCAGATCAAAATGGATCATGAGGAAAAGCTTGTCACTTGTATGAGCATCAAATCAAGTTTGTTTGGAGATGATCAAAAGCAACCAACACTCAAGAAACTGTTCAAATACCACAGCTTAAAAATGGAAAACATTCTAGCTCCAGGAACTTTGAAAAATTATAAAACGACTTTAAAATATATTGACGAGTTTTTGAAAATTGAAATCAAGACGAGCGACATATTTTTAAAACAAATCAACTATAAATTTTTGGTTGATTTTGATGCCTATTTGAGAAAGAAAAATACACTAACCAACAACGGGGTTATGAAGCATATGGAACGTTTAAAAAAACTGATGAATTTTGGGCATTCGTTGGAATGGATTGATAAAAACCCAGCTAAGTTTTTTAAACTCATTTACCATAAAGTTGATGTGCATTATTTGGACAAAAAAGAGTTAGAACAAATTGAAAGCGTGAGTCTTCATAAAGATAGACATCAGCTTGTTAGAGACATTTTTGTATTTTCATGCTATACTGGACTTTCATATAGTGATGTTTTTAACTTGACGGAAGACAATATTCAAATAGGTATAGACGGTGAAAATTGGATTTACACATATCGGCAGAAATCTAAAACCAGGGTTAGAATACCACTTCTGGAAACACCAAAAAACATTATTGCTAAATACAAAAATCATCCAAAATGTAAATCTGGTAAATTATTGCCAGTTTTCAGTAATCAAAAAACAAATGACTATCTGAAAGAAATTGCGACTAAGGCGAATATCAAAAAACGGATTTCATTTCATACAGCAAGACATACTTTTGCCACAACCGTGACACTAATCAATGGCGTACCTATTGAAACTGTTTCAAAACTTTTAGGTCATACCAAAATTGCAACTACTCAAATATATGCGAAAGTCATTGAACGAAAAGTAAGTGATGATATGAAGTTGCTTAATGACAGACTAAAAGAAACTTCAAAAATGACGAAATATTCCTAAAACCATTTTATCTATCATAAGGAATTAAATGCTTCTTTATATCAAGTAAATTTTCTCGTATATAAATCATAAAATTTCAAATTAGTTGAGATTTTTTGTAGTTGTTTAAATTAATTTATTTAATTTTGACCAATCGTTCATTTTTAAATATGAGTCCAAGAACCGAAAAACAATTAAAAGAACACAAAAAGGCACAAAAAGAAAAAATTCTTCAAGGTGCCTTGAAATTATTTGCAACTAAAGGATATTTCAATACATCTGTTAGTGATATTGCTAATAAGTTAAAAATCTCAAAAGGTTTATTATACAATTACTTTGATAATAAAGAAAGATTGTTAAATGAGGCTGTTGATTTTGCTTTAAAAGAGGCGTCGGAATTAAACCTGTCAGAAGATGATTTAAAAAATTTAAGCCCTGAAGAAATATTTATAGCAGTAGTTGAAGGGTACTTTAAGTTACTTGAAGAAAAGAAAGAACTTTGGAGTCTTATAGTGTCTTTAGCTATACATGTAGGTTCAATACCATCAGTTCATAAAACAATTTCATCCATATATGAAGAACTCACTAAACAATTGAGTGAGCTCTTTACCATGATAGGTCACCATGATCCTGAAAATGAAGCTGTCAAACTAGGGGCGCTAATGGATGGCATTGGTATTCAATATATGATTTTTGGTGAATCATATCCTTTAAACTCGATTAAAGAAAACATTATAAAAGGTTACATAAATTCTAAAAAAAATTTACCATGAAATACAAGTTATTATTATTGTTAATGGTTGTTTCTAACTTCTCATTTAGTCAAAATGCTGATGAAATTGTTAAAAATGCTGATGATAAACTTAGGGGAAAATCGTCCTATTCTGAGATCACCATCAATATCAATAGACCAAAGTGGTCCAAAGAATTGAAAATGAAATATTGGTCAAAAGGTTCAGATTATTCAGTTTCAGTAATAACCAGTCCAGCAAAAGAAAAGGGCACTGTTTTTCTCATGCGAGAAAAAGAGGTTTGGAATTACCTGCCAACAATTGAAAGAACAGTAAAGTTTCCGCCTTCAATGATGTTACAGAATTGGATGGGCACCGATTTAACAAATGATGATTTGGTAAAACAATCTTCACTGGTGACAGATTATGATAAAAAAATTATTGGTGAAGAAGAAAAGGAAGGTTACACCTGCTGGAAAATAGAGTTGACCCCAAAGCCTAATGCCGCTGTTGTTTGGGGAAAAATAATCATTTGGATAGATGAAAAAGAATACATGCAGATGCAGACAGATTTTTATGATGAAGATATGTTTTTGGTCAATCAAATGATAGGATCGGACGTAAAAACATTTGAAGGCAAGTTACTTCCTTCAAAACTAACTGTTGTGCCGGTCGATAAACCGGGACAATCTACGGTAATTAGTTATAGCCAGTGGAAGTTTGGTATTGATATACCCGATGAATACTTTACCACTAATTACATGAAACGCATCCATTAATTATTAATTAGTAAGCAATGATTCTAAAAATTGCCTGGAGAAATATTTGGCGTAATAAAAAAAGGAGTCTAATTACTGTAGCCTCTATACTCATAGCAATATTCCTTTCCTTAATCATGCGTTCTATGCAGTTGGGTACTTATAAGGGAACGATAGACAATGTGGTAGGTTCTTATACAGGATATATACAGCTACATCATAAAGGATATTGGGATAATCGATCAATAGATAATTCAATAAATGTAACTAGTAACTTAATTAGTCAATTGTCAAACACAGAGGGTGTTGAAGCGGTTTTACCAAGATTGGAAAATTATGGTTTATTGTCCTTTGGCGACCTTACTAAAGTAATTAGTCTCAATGGGGTTGATTTTAAAAAGGAACAAAAATTACAGGATATAAATTCAAAATTGATAACAGGTTCCCTTCCTCAAAACCCAAAGGATATTATTATAGGAAAAGGAGTAGCCTCTTATTTTAAAGTAGAAACCAATGATACTTTGGTTTTTGTAGGACAGGGATACCATGGAATGTTGGTCGCTGATAAATTTCATATTTCTGGAATTATAGACTTGAAAAACCCTGCCTTGAATAAAGTTACGGCTATGATGTCCTTGGAAGATGCCCAAAATCTTTTTAGTGCATCTGGCATTGTTACAAGTCTTGTGGTAGATAAAAATGACAATGTCCAACTTAAGTCGTTGCAAAAAGCAATCTCAAGCAAGTTGGACAGTAACTATGAAGTAATGAACTGGCAACAAATGATGCCTGAATTGCAACAAACCATTTTAGCAGATAGTGTTGGTGGATTGTTGATGATAGCTATCCTGTACATGATTCTCATCTTTGGAATTTTTGGCACCGTACTAATGATGACACAAGAAAGAAAATATGAATTTGGTGTGCTCGTCTCTATTGGGATGAAAAAAGGCAAGTTAATGTTTATGGTGTTTATAGAAACCATTATACTATCATTGTTGGGAGTAATTATGGGTGTTCTTCTTGCGTATCCAATCATGTTGTGGAAACACTACGACCCTTTGGTACTACCTGGTACACAAGCCGAAATGATGGAGAACTTCGGGTTTAATGCAGAAATTCCATTTTACATACAACCTGACCTGCCCTTGGTGCATGCTTCACTAATTTTCATAATAGCCTTGTTGGTATCTCTATATCCTATCTTAATTATTAAAAAACTGAATCCTCTGCATGCTATGAGAGGTTAACTTTTTAAAGTAACAAAATGAAAACATTATTAATGATTGCTTGGAGAAACGTTTGGCGTAATAAACTACGAAGCAGTATTGTCATTGCTTCGGTAGTTTTAGGCATCTGGTCTGGGTTGTTTATCATAGCTATGGTCTCCGGTATGAACGATCAGCGTTTGAGTAGTTTTATAAATACAAATTTGTCCCACATCCAAATTCACAATGCTGGTTTTCAGGAAAATTTTGATAAAAAAGATACTATCATTGGAAGTAATACTCTTTTAAAAGAGATAGACACCATGAATAATGTAACGGCTTATACGAAACGGTTGGTATTACAAGGAATGGCATCTACAGCCCATGGTAATTATGGCGTGAAGATTATGGGGATATTCCCTGATGAAGAAAAAAATGTCACAGATATTTCAGAAAAACTGGTACAAGGAACCTATTTGTACAAACTAAAAAGAAATCCAATTATCATTGGGGAAAAACTAGCCAATAAATTAGGTGTTAAAGTCAATTCCAAGGTGGTACTCAACTTTCAAGATTCCAATAATAATACCGTTTCAACTGGTTTTAGGGTTGAAGGAATTTTTAAAACCATAAACAGTTCGTTTGATGAGGAAAATGTATTTGTGAAGTATGATGATTTAGCACCACTGGTTAGTTTAAGTGGCAAATACCATGAAATAGCCATCTTGTGTGATAGTTACTAAACTGAAACTGTAAAGAGCAAATACCATGAAATAGCCATCTTGTGTGATAACATTACTGAAACTGAAACTGTAAAGAGCCAAATCAAAACAAACAATTCCGTAGTATGGGGATTATCTTATTAGCCTTGGCTTTTGGCATTGTTAATACTATGCTCATGGCGGTTCTGGAACGAAAACGAGAAATAGGGATGTTGCTATCTGTTGGTATGGATAAACGAAAAGTCTTTACCATGATTATTTTGGAAACACTTTTCTTGGCTTTTATAGCGGCGCTTCTAGGTGTATTGTTGTCAATATGGACGATTGAATATTTTGGTAGGAATGGCATCAATTTATCGGCTGTGGCCAAAGGATTGGAAAGTTTAGGAATGGGTGCAAGAGTATTTACCAAACTGCCATTTGCTATGTATGTTGATATTACCTTAATGACACTTTCTGTCGCTTTGATTGCGGCTATAATACCAGCAAGAAGGGCTTTAAAATTAAATCCGGCAGAGGCCGTGAAAGCTATTTGATAAAATTTAAAACTCAACAAAAATGAATGTTATAAAAACAGAAAACCTAATGAAGGTTTATAATGAGGGTAAAGGTAACGAAGTGAAAGCGCTTAATGGCGTTTCCTTGGATGTAGAAAAAGGAGAATTCACTGCTATTGTTGGACCTTCTGGGTCTGGAAAAAGCACCTTGCTCAATATTATTGGTGGCCTTGACAAGCCTAATTCAGGAGAAGTGCTTGTCGATAAAACAGATATCATTGGAATGAAGGAAAACGAACTTATCAATTTCAGATTACAAAATATTGGTTTTGTGTTTCAGGCTTATAATTTAATCCCAGTCCTTAACGCTAAGGAAAATGTAGGTTTCATTATGCTTTTGCAGCATAAATCGAAAGAAGAAATTGATAATAGAGTTGAATCTTTGCTCAAATCGGTTGGATTGGAAAGTCAAGCATCAAAACGTCCCAATGAAATGAGTGGCGGTCAACAACAGCGAATTGCCGTAGCCAGAGCATTGGCTTCAAAGCCTAAATTTGTATTAGCGGACGAACCTACTGCTAATCTAGATTCAAAATCCACATCAGATCTTCTTGACATTATGGAGCAACTCAATGAAAAGGAAGGAATAACATTTGTTTTTTCAACACATGATCAACGGGTCATAGATAGGGCGCATCGTATAATCACTTTGGAAGATGGTAAAATAATTAATGATACCACGAAATTAAGTTGAGGTTGAAAAAGCACATAGTATCCTATATTTTGGTTATTGCATCAATAATCAATATGACGGCACAGGAAAAGCAAAATTGGGTTTCTGAACATGTAGACTTTTCGGGTTATGTAAAGTATTTAAACACTTCTAGTTTTACTTCCTTGGATAGTATAGGAAATGACAACCTAATTCATAATAGATTGAACTTTAAGATGTATGCCAGTGATAATCTTACGCTAGCAATCGAATTGCGTAATAGGATATTTTGGGGCACTTCAGTCAAATCAATTCCAGACTATGCGTCAATGGTTGAAAATTCAAACCAAGATATAGATATGACTGTTTTATTGATAAATCGGCTAGCACTTATTATGCTTTCAAATATTGACCGGTTGTATGTAGATTATCATTCAAACAAATGGCAGTTGGTTTTAGGTCGTCAGCGTATAAATTGGGGTAAGAATTTGGTTTGGAATCCAAATGACCTTTTTAATGCTTACAGCTTTTTTGATTTTGATTACGAAGAGCGACCAGGGACAGATGCCTTAAGAGCAAAATATTTCACTTCTGGAAATTCCAGTTTAGAAATTGCTATTAATTATACAGATGAATGGAAAAATAATACAGTGGCTATAAAGTATAATTTCAACAAATTTCAATATGATTTTCAAATGATAGTCGCCAAATATTTGGAAAATTACACCTTGGGGTTAGGCTGGGAAGGTGTTATAAAAGATATGGGTTTCAAAGGAGAATTAAGTTATTTTATGCCCTATGGCAATTCCATCGAAGACAATGCTTTTGTAGGTTCCATTTCGTTTGATTATTATTTCAAAAATGATATTTCCTTAAATGTTTCTACATTATATAATAGTGATGGTATAAGTAACACAAATGCTTATGATACTTCTCAATTATACAGTGAATCTATTGACGTAAAACACCTGATGCCAAATAAATGGTCCTTTTTTGGTCAAGCTTCTAAAACATTTACACCAGCAATAGCAGGTTCAATAGCTTCTATATATCTTGCTGATATTGATATGGTTTTTTTTATGCCACAATTTACCTATAGCATATCACAAAACTGGGACTTTGATGTCACAGGTCAGTTATATTATGGTAAACAAGAAGAACAGTTTTCTAATTTAGGAAACAGTGTTTACTTGAGGTTTAGATATAGTTTTTAGAATTTAATTACCTGTCTTTTGCGAATTTACACGAGGTTCAATGAAAGATTTAAGAAAAGTGGCTATGAAAAAACAAATATCAATTTATTATTCAATCATGAATAACTTTTTAATTGAGGAAATAAATAAAATGGGGTTTGAGTGTATTGAAATACATTAGGTGATTTGTTAAATCTATTTAGGTTTTTCTATCCTAAATTCAAAAAAGAAGTTAGGGAAATATACAAAAAGCTAAAATCCATTTTAGAAGAAGCATTTAGAAAGGAAGAGTCTCAAAATGCTTCAATGGATGCAATTGGTTAATATCAAAATATGAAGGTTTAATTTTTTGGTTCGCGATTTACCCTGAAGAAAGAATAAATGAGTTAATTGAAAAAATATAAAGCGACAAGAACTGAGGATTTATTAAATGAATTGAAAGAGGAAAAACAATCGTGGGAAAGCGATGTAATCAGTTATGTAAAGGCTTCTTTTGACCCTGAACACACCAATTTTGCATACGAGTTTAAGGCTCAACAAGGATATAATTTCGGAATGAAATTAGGTATCGACCAAAGAGTCAAAAACACTATTCAAACCATTAAAGATGAAATTAATGGGCTTGATTACTATTTAAAAATATTATTCATTTCAGATGCTATTGTGCGAGCTGATGACATTGATTTAGAAGAGCGTAAAAACCTTGATACCGAAGGCATTCTTGACCTTATACTTTCTAAACTATATGAACTGTATAATGATGGGAAATACTATTCTATTAAATGGATTCTTGAAGGTAACGGCGTAAAGTTAAATGGTCGTAGCGAGGATTGGGACTATAGTAGAATGCTTGAAGAACGAGGTATTATTGAGACTATGAATGGTCGTGAGGTAAATGCCAAACTAAAACTTGAGGGAAAGTATGCCATTGAACAAGCCAGAAAATCCCAAGTGCCCGACTACTCAAAAATTAGCGATTCTGATGAAGAATTAAAAACACTTCTCAAAGAGGTACTTTGCCGAAGTTAAAAGATCAGGATATGGTCAGCAAATCATCTTCGATGAGTTTGATGAGCTGCTAGCAAAGACATTCCGCATCTTAGCAAAAAATCGTTTGGTCAGTTATTAAAATCAAAACTTGGCGATTTGGTCGCGACCAAAGCCTTTGACAAAGCTATCGCCAGCGACATATTCAAACAATTTACTAACCAAATATTTCCATTTTAACGTATGAGAATATGGGCAGGTATTAAAAATAGAATAGTTCAATTCTTCCGAAAAGAACCACCACCAGAATATGAGGTGACAGAATATGTGTTTTCGGATAGACAACCTCTTGATGGTTCTTCGACCATTTCATTTTTCGTAAACAATCCCAAGCCAGATGTAAGTGTTACCAGAACTTTTGATAGCGAAGACCAAGCCGTTAATTGGCTTATGGAAAATCGAGATTTCAAAAAGATGTTATTTAGTAATGTATTTCCATCCGCAAATTCGGTGAAATACCAATGTGGCGTTAAAGAACCTATCACAATCCCAAACAAAATGCCAGGGGATATTGACATTCTTCTGTATGAACAAGGAAAGGAACAAAATGCGGTTGGAATAGAATGTAAAATAGTAAAAACCGAATCGCTTGAAAATCAACCACCAAAAATAAACAAGATTACAAGCGTTCAAAAAAAGGGAACTATTCAGGCAAATGGATATACCGAAATTGGATTCAACAGGGTTTATCTGCTAATCATACTATTGGATGATGGTAAGCATTACAAAAACCCCAATGTTATGTTCAGAACTACACCTTTTAAATGGTTGAAAGAATTGTATGGTTTTGACTGGCAAACCCGAATGAGTGATGATATTGGAATTATTTACGTTCACATAAATCAATTTACTACTAACCATATAAATCAGACCAAAGGATTGGGATTGCGTGTAGAACGTGAAGCAATACCAATTTTATAACCTGAAGAACTAACTGATAAAATCAAAAAACTGGATTCATAGGATAATTTGAAACGTAAAGGAACTTGCAGGATATGCGGAAATCATAGTAAACTAACGTTTGAGCACGTTACACGAGAGTGTAAACTGAACTCTCTATAGTTTGCTTGATTCATTTTCTCAAGTGCTCGGTTCTTGCCTAAAACATTCCACCAACATCCCATAAAGTTCTGGATGTTTTCTTTTTAGTAAATCCGCTCGTTCAAAAAAATACTCTGAAGCAACCGCAAAGAATTCAGCTTGATTTGTTCCACCATATTTACGAATATCTGAATGGTTATCGTTAATCGCTTCCATTTCTTTATGGATTAAGTTTAACCAAGGTATGGCATATTGATGTTCCATTAGCCGCTCTGGCACACCGTCTGTTCTATCGTCCAACTTATCTATAAGGTGCACAAATTCGTGTATGCCAGTATTGCTTTTATCGGTTGTATTTTTAAAGCCGTGGTACAATGCTTTCTTGGAAAGTATCATCTGTTTCTCGAACCTTCCATTTCCAACTATTCCACCAATATTCCGTGAGTTATCCTTACTGCTAAATTGCATATCCTCATTAAAATTATCAGGATATAAAAGGATGCCACTTAAATTTGTGTAGTGCCATTCCTTGAAGCCAAAAACTGGAATGACGGCACTTGCTGCAATTAAAACCTTATCCAACTCTTCCAGTTCAAACTGCACAGCATCGATATAGACCTCACTTAAAAATAGCATCATTTTTTGCTGAAAAATTAGCTGTGCGTCTTTTGATAGATTTCTATAAAACAGCACATTATCCGTCAATAATTTATGCCAATGTTCTGGAAATGGCTTTACACTATGACGTTTTGCTTTTTTATAAAAATGAACAGCAAAAAGAACAATCACAACCGAAATAAAAATATAAGCCATATTAAAAACGTATTAATCTACAGGTTCGGCCTTAAATCCCACTTTTTGCAAAGTCGCCTTTACATCTTCTTCGGTTACACCATCGCTTTCAATGGTTAGGATTTTATCAGGATTAGAGGTATCTACTTCCCAACTTTCTACACCTTCTTGTTTGTTTAAAAAAGGGGTGACTTTTGATACGCACCCACCACAATTGATATTTGTTTTAAATTTTAAAGTTTTCATAGTATTGAATTTATTTATTATTAAAGTTTTACTCGTTTAAGTCTTAAGCTATTTGCAACTACGGATACACTACTGAATGCCATTCTTGCACCTGCAATCATCGGATCCAACAAAAACCCATTTACAGGATAAAGAACTCCCGCTGCAATTGGAATGCCAATAATGTTGTAAATAAATGCCCAGAATAAGTTCTGACGTATGCCCAACACGGTTCTTTTTGATAGTTCCAATGCTTTTGGGATAGATTGTAAATCTGATGTTATCAAGGTCATTTTTGCTACATCCATTGCGATATCCGAACCTTTGCCCATAGCAATACTCACATTGGCTTGCGCCAGGGCGTGCGAATCGTTGATACCATCGCCCACCATTGCTACTATCTTTCCGTCCGCCTGTAATTTTTCGACAAAAGCCGCTTTGTCCGAAGGCATCACTTCTCCTTGGTAATTTGTTATTCCTACTTGTTTTGCGACAGCAGATGCGGTTTTATTGTTATCTCCAGTAAGCATATAGACCTCAATGCCTCGTTCTTGAAGTGTTGCTATGGCCATTTTTGAAGTTTCCTTAATCTTGTCTGCAATGGCGAGTATCGCCAGCACTTGTTTTTCATTGCCAAAGAAAATGACGGTTTTCGCTTGCTCTTCGAGACTTTCTGCTGTTTGCATCAAGGAAGCATCGATTTGAATATTTTTCTCAAGCATTAGTTTATGGTTTCCAACATAGTATGGTGAACCATTTTCTGTTTGAGCTTTCACACCTTTTCCTGTAATACTTTCAAAAGAAGCAATTTCAGCTTTTTCAATATTTTCATCTTTTAAGTGATTGACTACAGCTTCCGCCAAAGGGTGTTCTGATTGTGCTTCAATAGCTAGAAGAACTTTTTGTATTCGTTGATATCTTCGAGTTTATCCTTCCAAAATATATCAGTTACTAAAGGTTTTCCTTCTGTAATTGTACCTGTTTTATCAAGAATGACAGCATTCACTTTATGACCGAGTTCTAAACTTTCGGCATCCTTTATAAGGATATTATTTTCTGCGCCTTTACCAATTCCCACCATAATGGCGGTAGGTGTTGCCAATCCCAAAGCACAAGGACAGGCGATTACCAATACGGCTACAGAGGTCAATAAGGCTTGTGAAAAGGCATTATCGCCTCCTAAAGACATCCAGACAATGAAGGTTACAATGGAAATACCCAATACCACAGGAACGAAAATACCGGCAATCTTATCGACCAGTTTTTGAACGGGTGCCTTACTCCCTTGCGCTTGCTGAACCATTTTTATGATTTGGGAAAGCAGGGTTTCTCCACCTACTTTTTCAGCGGTAAATTGAAAACTTCCTTTTTGATTAACGGTACCAGCGAATACCTTTTCCCCTTGGGATTTCTGAACTGGAACGGGTTCTCCAAGAATCATACTTTCATCTACATATGAGCTTCCCTTGGAAACTTCGCCATCCACGGGAATCTTTTCTCCGGGACGCACCAAAATGGTCTGACCTACTTGAACAGACGAAATAGGAATTTCCTTTTCTTCACCATTCTCAATAATTTTCAACGTTTTAGGCTGTAGTCCCATTAATTTTTTAATGGCTGAAGATGTATTTGACTTTGCCTTTTCCTCCAATAGTTTCCCCAAGGAAATAAAGGTTATAATTACCGTTGCCGCCTCATAATAAACGTGAGGCTCGATACCACGATTCAACCAAAATTCAGGAAAAAAAGTGTTGAACACACTAAACAGAAAAGCGATTCCTGTACTCAAGGCTACAAGCGTATCCATATTTGCTTTACCGTGTTTGGCCTGCTTGAAGGCATTGATGAAAAAACTGCGCCCAAACCAAAAAAGAATTGGAAAGACCAATACCAATGAAATCCATTTGCCTGGTTCCCATTGCATATAGAACATTCCCAACACAAAAATGGGTAGCGTAAGTATCGCCGACCAGATGGTTCGGTTTTTTATGTCCTGATAATACTTTTGCTGAAGTTCTTGCTGTACTTCCGAAGGGTCTTCGGCATTTATTATAATATCATAACCGACCTGTCTTAAAGCGTTTTGCAATTGTTTTTCGGTAGTGGCTTCGTCGTAATCCACCAATACCGAACTGCTGGCAAAGTTAACCTGTGCGTCGTTCACACCTTCTGTGTGTTTTAATACAGATTCAACACTTGTTGCACAAGAAGCGCAGGTCATTCCCGTAACAGGAAATGATTTCTTTGCTCCTTTTTTAGTATTCTTTTCTTTGGTTTTAAATATGTTGATTGTCTCCATAAACCCATTCTTATTTGTATGTTACAAATTTCAGGATTAAAAGACTTTAATGTGTTACGTAATATGCTGAATGATTTGTAGAATTTACTCTTCACGAATTATTACTACCAATTGGATAAGTCGTTTTTAATTTATCTTTTATCACCGCAATGGATACGTGTCTATCAGTCTCTACTATTTGTAATCAAATACCCTTTTGATTGAATGACCTTTTTTATCTCATCGACATTCGTTTTAGTGGTATCAAATTCTATAATTGAAGTCCCTTCTTCAAAAGACGTAGATACATTTGTAACCCCGTCAATTTTGTTTACCGAATGGTTGATGTTTTCTTCACAACCCGAGCATACCATCCCTTCAATATTCAACTTTACAGTTTGAATATCGGTATTGTTTGTTGCAACAATTCCTACTTTCTCCGTTGAATGAAATATTTGTGGATAATAAGAAACCAATGTCATTACAACAACAAACACTGTAACCAACCACAAATAGAATTTCGACTTAAAAAATGATGGCTTAGCCATATCACAGTTACCACAATCGTCCACCTTCTTTTTTTTATAAACCTGATAAAAGGTAAGTCCCAATGACAAAAATGCTATAACCAACAGATAAGGTTTCAAGGCAATAAGCCAAGAAAAATAGACAGAACTTCCACTAATACCAGCTACACTTGTAAGTAGCAAAGGACCCCAGCAGCATAGTTTAAGGGAAACTGCTGAAAATACAGCAGTCCCCATAGATGTTTTTTTGTTCCATTTAGTAATTGCCATACCTAACAACTTCCTATTCCCGCGTTTACCAAATCCTCTTTTGTGATTTCGATGTTGGTGCGACAATTCAGTAGTTTTCCGTCCACAGCAATGGCGGGAACTCTTGTAACCCCATATTCCTTCATTTTTGAAACACAGATTTTACTTTCGCATTGCTCGGACAGATTATGAAGTGTGATTTCGCAGTCCTTTCCTGCTGTCTCTTTTACTAATTGCACCACAGGCTCGCATACCGGGCAACCTGCTGTAAAAATCTCGATTTGTCGTTTCATCTTATTTAAGTTTAAATTAATAATGGAACAAAGATGAGAACGTGAGGTAGGGGGTCACCAAACTTTTTTTAACCTTTTTTTTCGTTGTAGTTTTTTAATCTGGTTTCAATAGTTTGGATTTCTTTTAAGCGATTGGTCAAATCGGATAATTCCAAATTGGGGAATTCACTTTTTAAATATTCAATTTTATCTTCATTGCCACAATTTCCTGGGCAAGAGTCCACGGCCTTTACAATTCCAATAGCAAGTGCTTTTCGATAGACTTCATCCAGCAGTAAGTAATGTGCTTTTTGAATCCCCTTATCAATGGATCTGAACTGTATGTTTATTTGTTCGGGGTCCTTTCCTTCATCAAGCATTTTAACAATGCCGTTTATTTGACCACTCAAAGTTTTTAATCTGGATTTAATATCCAAGATTAAATCAGTAGGTAATTTGTACTGTTCTCCTTTCATAACTCAAACTTAACTCGCGCGACAACTTAATTTGGAAACATCTTTCCCAAAGGTAATCGTTGCCAGTTTAACAGATTCTCCTAAAGTTAAATATGGATAAAAGCTTTCTGCTAAATCTTTTACAGTGATTCCAAATTTAATAGCCATACTCAATTGTTGTATCAGTTCACCACCTTCAAGTGCAACTACTCTTGCGCCTATTAATTTATCGGTTTCAGTGTTGCGTATCAGTTTTATGAACCCTCTGGTATCTTGAGTCGCCAAGGCTCTTGGAACGTGAATTAAATCAAGTTTACTGACTTCAAAAGGAATTTCCTTTTTTTCTGCTTCAATTTCATCTATACCTGCTCCTGCGATTTGAGGGTCTGTAAATACTACCCAAGGTAATGATGAATAATCAATACTTGTTTTTGTTGATGAAAACGCATTGTTCACTGCTGTACTACCTTCGGTTGCTGCTGTATAAACAAATGCCGGTGTAATGGTGACGTCGCCTCTGCATAAATATTGGAAATATTGGTTTCCATCTTTTCATTTACAATAATATGGCTACTTTCTGTTAACTTTAGGCTAATATTCTCAAGCCCTAAATTAGAGGTGTTAGGCTTCGTCCCTGTAGCCACCACAATATGTCCTTTTTCAACAATTTGAGTTGTGGAACCATCAGGATAATTACAATGAATAATTGTATCGTTACCTTTCTTTTCAAATTTAAAAGCTCTAAAGTTTGGAAGGATTTCAATTCCTTCACTATTCATTTGTTCTACCAAAACATCTGTAATATCTTTTGTTTGACTGCGTAATGGCCTGTCGGTAAATTCAATGATACGTACTTTTACTCCTAAACGGTTATATGCCATAACAATTTCCAATCCGATATAGCCAGCTCCCATTATGGTTAAGCTTTTTGGTTTTTCTTCTAAATCGAATAAAGAAACATTCGTTAAGTAGCCTACTTTATTCAGTCCTTCAATACTTGGAATGTTTGTTGTCGCTCCTGTTGCTATAATGATGTTAGTTGCTGTGTATGTATCTTTTCCATTTACAAGAATGGTTTTATTATCTACAAATTCTGCCCAACCTTTAAGCATTGTTAAGTTTTTGAAATCACTTACCACATCCATATATTTTTGTTGCTGAAGTGAAGCAACCAATGCTTTTTTATCTTTTATGATTTGTGTAAAATCAATGTCTGCTCCTCTAGGTTTTATACCCTTAAAATTGGAATGCGTAGCGAGACGTACCGTTTCGGCGACCCGAATAAGGTTTTTAGACGGTACACAACCCACATTTACGCAAGTGCCACCAAAATCTAATCCTGCATTTACCATAAGTGTTGTGAGCCCTAAACCTTCAGCTTTAATGGTCGCTGAAAATGCGACTGAACCACCACCAATAATTATTAAATCGAATTTATTTTGGCCTTTGGAATTTACAGCGGAAACCTCTTCCTCGTCGACATTATTTACAACCGAATAATCACCAACGCTGTTTATAGCATCTATTACATTTGCCTTACTCATCTTATCAGCATCAAAATTAAATTCGCCTTTTCCGGTTTCGTGGTTAACTGTGGAACTTAAAACTCCTTCAGTTGCGTTCATATCCTTTTCGATATGTGTTGCACAACCTTCACAGGTCATACCCTCGATTTCCAATGTAATGGTTTCTCTATTTTGAGGCATTTTGATTTTCATTTTAGCTGTATTTTTCATTGAAATCGGTACTGTTTACTTATTAAAAATTAGACCTTCCCTTTAATTACTTCGGCCTTAAACCCTTTCTTTTCTATGATAAGTTTTAGGGCTTTGATACTTGTTTTTGAACCATCAAACTCAATAACAGCAATATCTCCAGGGTATTCAACCGAATGTTCCAAAACACCATCTACTTCCTTTAATGCATTATAAATAGCATTGGAACAACCAGCACAAGTAATGCCTGTAATTTTAAATTTCACCGTGATTGCATTATGTTTCTTTGAAGCTACTTCCACAACTTGATTTGTAACCTCCTTGCTTTGTGATTTGGCCTGAAAAGAAAACAGCATTAAAGCCAAAATAGGCACTATTGATAGTTTTTTCATAATGGGTAATTTTGCGTTTATTTATCTTTTATAACTTTGTATCCTATTGAATTAATTGCCTTTTCAATAGCTACTTTAGAGGTTTTAGACTTATCAAACTCTACGATGGCATTTCCCTTTTCATACGAAGGGGTTACATTTATAATACCGTCCAATTCATTTACAGCGTGTTTTATGCTTTCTTCACACCCAGCACAAGTCATTCCTTGAACATTAAAGTTTACAGTTTGAATATTTGATTGGTTTACAATGACTACTTCTTTTTTATTATCTGGATAAAAAATGAATGAATAATATGGAAATGCCAGCATTATAATTGCAAATACAGTTACAATTCCTAAAAACTTTTTTGATTGTATAAATTTTGGTTTTTCGTCTGTTTCACATTCGCAGTCAATTTCTTTTTGAGGTTTTAGTTTTTGATACCAAGCAAAGCCGAGCACTAAAATTGTTAGCCCGATTAGATAAGGTCTAAAAGGCTCAAGCCAAGAAAATGTTGAGGCAATTCCACTTGTTCCCGCGATTAAAGCCAAAACGGGTGTAATACAACATAAAGAGGCTGTAATTGCAGTTAACAAACCTGCACCAATTAATTTGTTTTCACTTTTCATATCGTTTCTAAAACTTTGTTTTTATCGAGTATTTCAAAAAACGGATTTAATAATGTTGAATATTCAGGGGTTAGTGAGTAAAAAATCGTTTGAGCATCTCTTTCGGTTTCCAATAAATTTCTGTCCTTCATTTTTCTCAAATGTTGAGAGATAGCAGAAATATTCATTTCGAGAATATCACTTAAGTCGCAAACGCAAAGTCGTTTCTCCTCAAAGAGTAGGTAAAGAATTTTTAGCCGAACATTATTTCCGACTAAAGAAAGTCCATTTGCCAAATAGTCAAACGATTCATTTAATTCTGAAACTGTCTTTTTACAACGGTTTATCTGTTCAATATCTGCCTGTTGTCTAATGCAAGAATTATTTTTCATAAGGCAAAGTTACAATTATTTCTTATTTAAGCAAATACTTAAATACAAAAAAGAATGATATGTAAATTTTGATCATTATGTTCCTTTTGTTTTGATTTGTGTTTTGCAAAAACTAAAACTACCGAAATGTACATCTGTTCTTTTAGCTTGTAGGTGAAGGTATTGCTGGCTTTACAGTTAATTGTCTTTTAAAACTACAAAACAGAAAATTCTGTATGGTGTTGAATGGTGTTGTGTGGTCCTCTGATACACAGCGAATTTTGTCAAATCCTTTTTTTAATTCCGATGTTAATTCCTCTTCATTGTATTGTTTTATTTCAAGTCCGCTACATTTTTTGGTCCGTTTTGTGAAAAGGTTCCTATTATTAAATAACCTCTTACAAATTTTGTCGCTATGTTAGTATATTTTTTAATCTGATCATCTGTTGTAAGAAAATGAAAAGTTGCTCTGTCGTGCCAAACATCGAAAGATGTATCTGGTTCAAATTCGGCAATGTCGCTTACAATCCAATTTACTTTACTTGCCTTTTCTCCCAGTCTTTTTTTAGCTTTCGCAATTGCTTTTTCTGAAATATCAAGTACAGTAATGTTATTATACCCTTCCTTGAGTAAATAGTCAACAAGTTTACTGTCGCCACCACCAATGTCTATAATTTTTGCCTTTTTATTTAGTTTGAACGAACGTATAAACTCCAGTGAAGTTTTTGGTATTTCTTGGGTCCAACTTACCTGGTCTGGATTTTTAGTTTCGTAAACTGTTTCCCAATGTTTCTTTCTGTCTAATTTCATTTTGATATCTAAATTTGGTTTATTTGTAAATCAATATATCATCTATTGATTTAAATATCCCTTAATAGCGGTAAACACACCTTAAATCTCATCCAAGGATTTTCGGTTTTTTGTCACAGATTTCTTGAACTGCGTGGGTGTCATTCCCGTTACTTTTTTGAATTGATTGCTTAAGTACGCAACGCTACTATAATGTAATTGAAAAGCTATCTCACTCAAGGTTAATTCATCATAGACAATAAGTTCTTTTACACGTTCAATTTTTTGGTTGATGATGTATTGCTCGAACGTGATGCTTTCTACCGATGAGAATAGGGAACTTAAATATTTGTAATCCAAATTAAGTTCACCACTTATAATATCTGCCCATTTTAAATCGGTTTCGTCGTTGGAATGATGTATTTTCTCAACAACCAAAGTTTTCATTTGCTCAATAAGTTGACTTTTACGGTCGTCAATCAAACTGAAACCTGAATTTTGAAGGGCTTCGGAAAGCTCTTTTTTGGTGTTTGCATTTAATGTTGACACTAATTTAACTTCTCCCAATTTAATAGAAGCATAGGATATTTCAAGTTGTTTTAAAATATTGGATACTGCCGAGATACATCTTGGGCAGACCATATTTTTAATATAGATAATCTCATTCATATAATACTTGTTTTAAAACAAGGTTAACCCAGATTTGTGTAAAGAATAGTAAACAGCGACTATCGCAGAATTACAAAAATCAATACTATCACAACAAAAGCTATAATTTTATCTTTTTTTGTGATATTACTTTTAGGTTGATGCTTCTTCCTTTCATTTTTTCGTCTATTTCTTCTTCTTTCACTCATTATCGTTCGCCATTATAAAACCAAGATTATTTTTTGGTCTTATGAAGATTACTTGATTAATCCGTAATTCGTTTTATTTTAAAGTTGCTTTTACCTCACCACAGGTTAACATTGCTTCGCCATAATATGGGTTACGGACTTCTTCCTCTAAACTTATCCAGTACGCTCCCTTATTATTGTCTGCCATTGGACAAAACTGGATATAAACATTTTCATTGACGCCAAAGAGCTGTACACTACTTATCATATGCGCAGACAAATGCTTAAAATGCCCTCTTTGTTTTGAAATATCCGTATTACTTGAAATAGCATTTGCCGAAGTATTTAATTCCTTCTGAATGGTCATCCAATGGTTATGTGCTTTTTCATCAGACAACAACTTCATATCTACATTTTTCAGGGATTGTATTATTTGCATTCCTGCTTGTTGTGCATTTTTGGCATCATCATTAACCAAAGCATCTTTCAAAAGAATATAATCCTCAAACACCTGTTTTAACTGGACTTGAAATTTGTTTGAAACAGCTATCCTTTCTTTCATTTCTGAATGGTCAGTATTCCCCTTACTATCATCAGAATTGTTTCCTTGCATACCTAAATGCCCTTCGTGACCGGTCATTGTTTTGCCACCAGCAGTGTTCATCATAGATTTTTTGCCTTGTAATTGTGCAGCAGACATCTACTGTAAACGTGCCATTAGTTACCACTTCATCACCATTTTGAAGACCTTCAATTATGGTATAGGTGTCTCCATTGGCATTACCGAGTAAGACCTCTCTCATTTCAAAAACAGCTTCGTTAGGATTAGTTTTAATATAAACTACAGAACGTTCACCAGTCCACATCACAGCTGTAGCAGGAACTGTTATTTTACTTGAAGTGCTTTCTTGAGCACCTTCAATTTTACCTTCGACAAACATACCTGGTTTAAATAGGTCGTTCTTATTATTAAGTACTGCTCTAACTACGACGGTACGTGTAGAAGAATTTAATAAAGGGTCAATAAATGAAACTTTTGCATCAAATACTTCATTGCGATACGCATTGGTAGTCACTTTAATGGTTTGACCAACTTTCAAGGAAGCAATCTGATTCTCATAGGCATCAAATTCTGCCCAAACCGTATTGAGGTTGGCTATTTTATATAAGGGCTGTCCTTGTTTTACATAGTCACCTTCTTCTACCATTTTATGGGTCACTGTTCCTGAAACTGTAGCAAAAACCGGAAAATATTCTTGCACTTTTCCAGCGACTTCTATGGCATTAATTTGCTTTTCTGAAAGTTTCCATAATTTAAGCTTGTTTTTTACAGCCTTATACAATTCTGGTTGCGATTCTTTTATAGATGAGGCTGTAAGTAACTCTTGCTGAGTCGCAACTAAATCTGGTGAATATATGGTGGCCAAGCGTTGACCTGCACCAACACGTTCTCCAGTAGAATTAACATATAATTGTTCTATTCTACCACCAAAATAGGTTACTTGTACAGCATTGGATTCTTCATTGGCTTTTATCTTTCCAGATAACTTTAGAAAATTATTCCCGATTTCACCCTCACCAACAATGGATGTTTGAATGTTGGCCAATGCCATTGCATTATCTGTCATTTTAAACTGATCTGCCATAAGACCATCTGCTCCTGCTTCAGCAGGTATTAAATCCATTCCACAAATTGGGCAGTCATCAGGTTCTGGTTGCATAATCTGTGGATGCATAGAGCAAGTCCACATTTGATTAGAAGCAATTTCTTCTGAATGATTGTGATTCTCCATAACCTCATTTGTTGCACTATCAGCAGAATCTCCACCAAAAATTAGAAAGCCACCCAATAGGCCAACAATCAACGCAACACCTATGTAAATGATGTTTTTATTCATAATATTTATTTTTTATTTTTTTTACTAATTTTTCTAATGGTCGGTGATGACGTATACCAGAGCAAAAATCCACTCAAAACAGTAATTAAGCCCAAAAGTGAAAATGCTCTTAAAACAATGGTGTTAAAGTTGTCCCTGCCTTCATAATCCATTGTATGTGTCATCCATAAAAAGTCAAACCAGCGCCACGCCCTGTGCCTCACCGTTTGGAATTTTGCATCTGTTATTGAAACGTAGGCTTTCAACGCTTCATCCGTATCATAAGAGATAACATAGGCTGGCAACAATTTTTCACGATATTCGTGATGGTCACCCACTTCACTTATCCGTTGGATATTAGCTACTTTTAAATTCTCCATCATCTGGTTTTTAGCAATGTACAAGGCTTCATCTTGAGAAATAGTCTTTTTCGCTTCGCCAGTTCTCGCATTATACAATTGCTGATTGTTAATCCAATAGTACGGTTCGTTATTGATATCCCTGATTTCTATATCACGAATGCCTTCATTACCTTTAATAAGTGAAGGACTAATAAGGTTGTCAAAGGTTTTTGGCGCATATTCCATATTACGGAATTGGTCGCCGTGAATGTCATCAATGTTTGTCCAACTGAAGTACATCCCGCTAATCGTCCATATCAAGAACTGAATACCTAAGAAAATACCTAAATAGCGATGAACTCTTCTTATTTTTAATGCTGTATGTCTATTTACCATATTACTGATTTACCTTAAAGTTGAATTTTATAGAGACCTTCTCCCAACTCAATGAAATTGCACCTTCATTGTCATTAATCTTGTTCACTTGATATTCCAAGTGTTCGGTAACTTCATCTGAAATGATGGGTTTAACTTTGAAGCGCAAGACATCATCCTTCTCCTCATACTCGTCCTTGCCATGTTGGTCCCAATTTGAATTAAAAATTATGGTCCATTCTTCTTTTGATGGAATAGTAAAAAACCCATATTTACCGGCAGGTAACATTTTACCATCAATAATTAAATCCTTATTAGTTTCTATCCAGGTAGCCATATGTGCACCCGCTTGCCACAACTGGTCATAAGCCAACAACCCACCAAAAATGATTCTATTTCTTACGCCTGGCGACGAATAATCGATATGAATATGGGCATCGCCTATCATTGCCATCGTTGATGTATGTGGGCTCAAAGGTTTCTTTTTATCTGGTTCTGCAGAAGTTTCTGTGGCTTTTTCCTCAACAACTACCTTTTTCACATCTTGTTTGCAAGAGACGATTAGTAATACAGAAAGGTGGATATTTTTTTTCATAAGATTTTACTTTGTATTTCTTGACGAAGAATGTGTTTTAATAATCTTCCATTTACCATCCATCTTTTTTAAGATTGACGTTGCCACTCCTTTTTTCTTTATCGTTCTACTTTCGCCTTTTTCATCTGGATTGAGCACGATAGTGTAGATGTAGGTTTCAGTAGTAAATGCATAAGGCAAATCTACTTCCGCATCAATTTCATAATCTGAAAATTCAAATTTCTTAAAATGCCCTAATTCTGGTCCTAAATGATGTTCTATGTAGTTTGCATAGTGTACCCTCTATACCACCTGATTCAAATACTTCGGAATCCTTGGCAAATAACTCGAACGTACCTTCTGTCGTTAGGTTTTGTAGGGCATCTTTGTATGATTTCATTACTTTTAGAACAGCTTCTTTCTCTGTTCCTGAATCTGCGTTTTGGCTAAACAGTTGGCCTGTGGCAAACATAATTAGCATTAGGATTGTTGTTAGTTTTAGTGTTTTCATAATTTTGGTTTTATAATGTTTTATTTATTGACGTGTATTCTATTTATGTTGGCTATACCAAATACGAGTACCAAAAAGCTTAAAAAAACTTCCATCATCACTAAAAGTTTTCCCGAAATAGTTAATGGTACTACATCACCAAACCCAACCGATGAAAAAGTAATTAAGCTGAAATATATAAACTCGAAAAATTGAGGTATAAATGATCTGTTGAGTGATGTAGTTGATTTAAAATTTTCCGAACTTAAAATATATAATGCTTGGTAGTCTGCTGAAAACGAAAGAACAATCAAAATAATTAACACAGCAAATAATGTTAGAACGTGTGTAAGTTGATGACTTTCGCCTATTATTTTACTTAGCTGTATAAAAGTGAGCCTGACAATAAAAACCGTTTTCACCAAAGCCATACCAACAATTATAAGCGCAAGAAACTGGTTATCAGAATCTAAATCTGCCCATAAAGTATAACTTAATGATAGTGCAGTGATTACACTTGCAGTAAACAATACCTTTTTAAATAGTTGTTTGTAAAACCCTGTGTTTTCAGATTTTTTTCTTGTTGTCATTAACCATTTTAATTTAAGCTCTTAACTAAATAATTGAAGTGCCAATGCACCACCAACTATTAATATTAGGATTGTATATACTATATAATTGAGCCATTTTTTAACCACAGATTTACCTATTATTTGTTGGCAACCGTTCTTGCAACATTCTTTCATTGTTATAAATTCTTTTCTTTATTGTTATTTGCAAAACCATATAAATAATACTTGAAGATGAGAGGTAAACTTTAATGAACCAACCAAATTTTTACCCCTCAAAATCAAGCATCTTCACTAAACTTCTTTTCTGCGAAATTTTAATTTGCCCGACCTAGGAAGAGAGACGCTATATTTAGGGATTTAATCTCTCTCCCAGTTCAGGTCGCTATTAACCAAATCAACTTCTCTTTTTCAAAAGTTCATTGTGCCTGACTTGGGAAGGAACTAACACTAATCATCAACATTGTTTTCCTTCCCACGACAGGACTTTACAACTATTCAGGTAACCCTGTCATCTCCTAAGCTACTGTTAACTAATAAACCAGTATATTTAAAAGAGTATTAAAGGCAGGGGATTATTTATTGAATAGTTTTTTGCACTTTTCCACATTTAAGCATTCTGCTACCGTAATATGGGTTTTTTACTTCTTTGCTGGTACTCAACCACGCACTACCTTTATCGTACATTGGGCAAAATTGTTGGTAAAGCGTGTTTTTTGTTCCCGTAATAGCTACCAAATCTGTTATGTCCTTACTTAAGGTCTTAAAATGTTCGCGCTGGTGGTCTATGGCACTTTCAGAAATATGCTCGGCGTGCTCTACGGCATCTTCTATAATATCTTCTAATTCTTCTTGATTTTCTTTTGAATAACTGTCCGTATCAAAAGCTTTAAGAGAAACTACCAATTTAGACCCAGCTTGGGTCGCTTTTTTGGTGTCATCTGCAACCAAAGCATTTTTTAAATTAAAGTAATCACTTAAAATTGTTTCTGTTTTTGCATCATTTTTCATAGTTGTCATTTTACTATGATCCATTTTCATATCTTCGTGATCGTGGTTCATTTTTTTCTTTTCCTGTGCGTTGGTAAAAGAAACTGCTAACAATAGCACTCTGCTATACTCATTTTTAAATTTTTCATTTTTATTATATTTAATTATAGTTTATAAATTGTCTTTTAATTGTGTCATAAAATTAATTACCTCTTTCGCTTCCTCTTCTGTAAATGTTGCCTCACTATGTATCAAAGTGTAAGAATCCAAAGGCATTTCGCCATTTTCAATCTGCTTGATAATAGACCTTAACTTACTTGCTTTTCTTCGGCTGGATAATGAATCCCATTCGTTGAAATTAAGTTCAGCTTTTCCTTCTTTGATATGGTCTTCCAAAAACCAAGCAACGGGTTGAATTTTATTGTACCAAGGGTATTGCGTATTATTACTGTGGCAATCATAGCAGGAAACCTGTAACTTATTTTGAATGTTCTCCGGAACATTGTTAACCAACATAAAATCAGTTACGGGTACCGTATCACTTTGATTTCGTGTAGTCGGAATAAATTGAATTCCCACGAACGCTACCAGTAGTATCTATTGCTATAATCTTTACAATTTTCATTTAGTTAATTTCACGTTGTACTTTGCCGCATTTTAACATTTGACTACCATAGTATGGATTGCGCACTTCCTCTTTAGTACTTAGCCAAGCTGTACCGCCATCATACATAGGGCAAAACTGCTCGTAAAGCTTCATCTCTGCTCCTGTTATAGCAACCATATCTATAACATCTTTACTTAAAACTTTAAAATGTTCGCGCTGGTGTGCTATATCACTTTCTGAAATGTGTTCTGCGTGTTCAACTGCATCCTCTACAATATCCTTTAATTCCGATTGCTGGGTATCGTTATATTGTGAGGCGTCAAAATTTCCTAAGGATGTTGCTAGGGTTGCCCCAAGTTCTTTGGCTTTGCCATTATCATCTCCCACCAAGGCATTCTTTAAGTTGAAATAGTCATTTAATACCGCTTGTGTATTACTATCTCCACCCATTGCCATTTCCCTCTTTTCGCCGTCGTGATGACCATCACTGTTATCGTGGTTCATTTCTGAATGGTCTCCATCCGTGCTATTTTGTTCTTTGCTGTTGTCTTTACAAGACATTACTGTTATGGTTATAAATGCTATTGCAACTATACCTAATGTTGATTTTAATTTGCTCATTTTGTTTTAATTTATGTTTGTGTTTATTTGTATTACTTTTTGAAATGTATTTTATAGTTTTTCAATTACGTTTTCTAGCATTGCAGTTATTTCATTGGCAACCTCATTCAACTTCTCATTCTCCACTGCCTGCATCGATGCCATTGGGTTTACTGTTGCTACTTCAATGGTGCCTGCTTCAATTTCCTGAACTATGACATTGCAAGGCAACATCGTTCCAATTTTATCTTCTGCTTGCAAAGCTTTGTGAGCATAGGGAGGATTGCAAGCCCCTAGAATCCTATACTTTTTGAAGTTTATATCCAGTTTGTTTTTTAAGGTCTCTTTGACGTCAATTTCTGTGAGTATGCCAAAACCTTCGTCTTTCAATCCTTGGGTAACTTTATCAATAACATCTTCAAAAGTTCCATTGATCGTTTTATTAAAATAGTATTTCATTAGCTTTTATTTTTTGTTCAACATTCGTTTTTGTTCTTCGTATTCTTCTTTGGATATTTCGCCTTTGGCGAATCGGCTGTTCAGAATATCCAGAGGATTTTCTTTCTTTACAGTATATTGTCTGTTTTTTCCATTGTATAGAAATATGCCCAATACCAGTACAATCGGTATCAATATCCACCACCACATCATCATAATTGAAAATTTTTATTGTTCATATCCAGTTCTTTTTAGTGCTTATGGCTTTGTGCGTTCTTCTTCTTGCCCTTCATTTTTTGCATCTTTCCCTTCATCTTTGGATCGTTCATCATTTTTTGCATCATTTCCTTCATCATTTCAGGGTTTTCGTCCATCATTTTCTTCATCCGTTCTTTCATTGCCTTTTTCATTTCTTCATTGTTGTGTATTTTTTTCATCAGCATTTTACGGCCTTTCTCACTACCCATCATTTTGTCTAGCATTTTGGATTGCATCTTTTGCATCATTTCCGGATTTTTCTCCATCATCATTTGCATATGTGATTGCATTTTTTGTTTCATTTCAGGATTCTTCTCCATCATCATTTTCGTATTTCCAGAATCCATCTGCTCCATATGGGTTTTCATCATTATTTTTTTTGCATCCTTATTTTTTTGTGCCTCCTTGATAAAATCGGCAAACTGAATAGGATTTGAAATGATTTCTTGATAAATGGCATTTCTATTTTCTTCAACTTGTAATGTTTCGCTGGCATTGAAGGCTGATTTGCAACTGACCAATGTGCCAATTGTTACGATAATCAATACTGTTTTTACAATTGTTTTCATACTTGATATTTTTTATTGTTAATATTTCAGTTATTTATTCTCTAATCGTGATCAATTATTGTTAATCATTCGATTTTTGAGTTGATTTTTTGTTTTATTTCTTCATATTCTTCCTTCGATATTTCCCCTTTTGCGTATCTCTCATTCAATATGTCCATAGCCTTTGAACTTTTAGAGCGCTTTATTTTTTTTCCTCCTGCATAGATGAGAATGCCTAGAAATATTACTCAGAAAACAATTATAAAATCCCATTTATAGTCCATAGTTTTGTATTTTTAAATTGTTAAAATCTTGCCAATAATCCACCGCCCCAACCATATCGGTTATTATAATTTCCTTGTATTGAAAAATTTCTTGAAAGGATATATGAAGCTCCTACCAACCATTGTGTTTCGCTTTCAAATGATTTATTATTCTCTAAATCATTGACCCATCCAAAATCTGCTCTGTATTCGTATTCGCCTTCCAAAAAAATTCTTGGAAAAATCAATAATTCTCTGTCCAAACGTATTCTTGGGCGTAGCTGATGGATCATACTCACATCTACATTAAATCTATAAGGCGTAAAATACTTTACACCAACCAATCCTACGGTATTAAATGTATCGTAAGAATCTGGTGTTGACGTTTCGGTATTTACTCCTGCATAAACACGTACCCAATCGTTCAGATACCTATTATAACTTATTTCGGCTTCAAGATTTTGGTCGTAATCGAACTCTGTTCTCAAACCAAATTCATTTCGGATATTGCTCGACGTTAAAAAGAGTTCATTAAAATTTGAACCTGCACGAGCCAATCCCCACGAATAATAATGGTCTGTCTCATCAATTAGTTTCTGAACTGGATAATCTGCCATTCTATCATCCCTTGGGGTATCGTAACTAAACACTCTTGCCATACCACCCATCATATGATACAGTACGTGACAGTGAAAGAACCAATCGCCATACTCTTCGTTATAAAATTCGATTACAACTTTTTGCATCGGCGGCACATTAACGGTATGCTTTAACGGGGAACGTTTTCCATTTTCGTTAATCACCCTAAAGTAATGCCCGTGAAGGTGCATTGGGTGGTGCATCATTGTCAGGTTATTGAGGGTAATTCTTGTTACCTCGCCACCCTTGATTTTTATTTTATCAGTTTCCGATAAGGGTACACCGTTCATACTCCAGACGTAACGCTGCATATTTCCAGTTAGGTTCAATAAAATGTCATTTACTGGTAAATCTGCTTTATATGTGGTGTTTTCTTTTGCCTTTAAAAAATCATAGTTGAAATAGGTCTTTCGGGTGTTGTAATCAAATGAAGAAGTGTCTTTTTGCATCATTTGGTCATTATGGTTCATATGGTCATCCATATTCATTTTATCATTCATTGCGCCATCTTTCATAGACATATTCATTTGCCCTTCTTTCATATCCATCTTCATCCCATACTTCTGCATCAAAACTTCGGGTGTCTTTTTCTTTTGATTTCCTACCATAGCAGGTGCGCCCATTTTCATATCCATTTTAGCCATTTGCTTCATCATTTCCACTTTGTCTGGTCTGTCAATTCTTTCTGCGGGATAAAGTGTTCCTTGTCCTATACGTAAAGAGGTATCCCCAGAACCATCCTGTGCCGTGGCAGTAATTTCTACTGTACCTTCTGGAATGGTGACAATTACATCATAGGTTTCAGCAATACCGAAAAGGAAGCGACTTTTTGATATAGGTTCCACATCAATACCATCACTAGAAACAATCATTGGGTTACCCCCTCCGAAATCCATCCAATAATAGGTAGATGCCGATGCATTGATAAAACGAAGCCTTACTTTTTCACCTGGTAGAAATTCTGGATAGTCTGCTTGTTTTTTACCATTTGTTAAAAATGCAGGGTAGTAGATATCTGCAATATCTGCACCTTCCATACGGTCTCGCCAAAATTTGAACTGTGCTCCCAGAGCACCTTCTTTAATTACCCTACTCAACGGTACTGCTGTACCCTTTTTAACTTGATACCACTCGTTACCCCTCTTTAAGTTACGTAGTACATTCATTGGTTTTTCATTGGTCCAATCAGACAATACCACTACCAAATCTTTATCATAATCCAATGTTTTTTCTTTAGGCTGAATGATTATGGAACCATACACACCCTTTTGCTCTTGTAACATTGTGTGTGAATGATACCAATAAGTTCCAGACTGATTGATTGGAATTCTGTATTGGAATGTCTCACTTGGTTCAATAGGTGGTGTTGTTAAATATGGAACACCGTCATAGAAATTTGGAAGTATTAATCCGTGCCAATGCACTGATGTTTCCACATCCATTTTATTAGTCACATTGATTATGGCAAGGTCTCCCTCGGTAAATTCCAAGACTGGACCAGGAATTTGGCCGTTTATGGTCATTGACTTGGCCGTTACGCCTCCAAGGGTCATCTCCTTTTGTTCCAAGGTAAGGTTATACTCTTTGACGGGTCGTCCTTCTTCTTTACGGTCATCACCGTTTGTGCCTACTTGGGCAAATGTAACCGAGGTAAGGAACAATAGAAGTGTTGTATTGATTATGTTTGTTATTTTCATAGTTCCTAATTTTATTTTATAATAATTTAAAGCAATGCGATTAAATAGCTTATCGCTTTTCAGTTAATTATTAACTGGTTAAGTAATTGACCATAGCATATTCTATATATTATGCTCTTAAAGTCATTTTTTAGATAGATAACCGCATATTCACTTCTGTAAATTCGAAAGTAGACCTTGGGATACCACCATTAATAGTAATACCCTTAACCTCTTTTCCTGCTTTGTTGATCATTTCTTCACGAAGGGTAATAGTGTATTCCTTTATAGATAAATTATCTACATTTCCTTCAACAGATGGCTTGCCTTGTGCGAGTGCCTCAATGGTCACGAAAGTTGATAAAAAAATTAATAATTTATTAGTTAATCGTTTCATTTGCATATTATATGCTTTTTTCAAAAATACTCCTGGCTTTCAATAATTTGTGTCATAATTATGGAGATTATCTATACAATTTTGTCCAAAAAATTCCTAAAGCTCTTATATTGGGATTTATATGCTGACATGCTCATTCCTGTTTCATTTTTAAACTGACTACTTAAATGGTTGATATGGCTATAATCCAGCAGTTGTCCTATTTCGGTAAAATTGTATTCTTGTATTTGAATAAGCTCCTTTACCTTTTCAATCTTCAATTTTATAAAGTACTTTTCGACGGTAACTTGTTCTGTATATGAAAAAACCTTACTTATTTTGGAATAATCCTGCCCCATTTTATTTTCTAAATAAACCGATAGGTTTTCATAGAGTTGCAATGGTAGATGCTGTAGCAGTTTTATTAGTTCAATTTTTACTTGTTCAACCAAAAGTCGCTCTGGTGCATCAATTAATAAAAAACCGTTTTCATTTAGGATATGATCCAACTTATTCCTGTCAATAGCATCTTTAAGGTCAAGTTTTATTCTGCCCAACTCAATTTCTATAACCTTTGCCCCAGCCTGTCTTAATTCATCTTTCAACACTTTAATGCATCGATCGCAAACCATATTTTTTACAAAAATCTCTCTTACCATAATTAGGTTATTAGGTTATTGACAATGGCGGACTGAACGTAATACAGCTTTACGAGTTCTATATTGGTTAATCTTGAGGTTAAAATCACAATTCGTGAATATAAAAAGTGGTATTATTAAACGATTCATTCAAAAACCCTTTAATTTGATTTTTTATATTTTAAATAATTCTCTTTGGATTCAAAATAAGCCACTTCCCCTTCTTTTTTCATCAATACAATGTAGGTATCCGTTTTATCTACCGGTTTATTACTGAAAGGATCAATACCGGTTCTGGCAGATTCCTTTTCGTTTAGTGTACCCACACACATTTGGCAACAGCCATAATAAGTCTTGCCGTTAACAGGCACTGCTATTTGAGGTTTTCCCATGTAAGCATTGTTCACCATACAGACCAATTTATTTGGTACCTGAGAGCCTACTTGGTAATCCTCTTGTGTTGTTTCTGTTTTAACTTCAACTTTATTTTTATCTATGGTTTCAGCAACTTCTACTTTCTTGGTTTCATTTTTACAACCAATCAAAGTAATGATTGAAAGCGCTATAATAATTACTTGTTTTATCATGATTTCTTTATTTATTGTGCCACATGGCTACCATTATTATGTTCTCCTGTTTTAATTCTAACGCTAAAGTCTATATTACTAACATAGATAAGTCCATCACCTCTTTTGCCCGTTTGGGCATGCTTTGTTAAAATATCTAAAATTTTATCTACTTTTTCCTTTTCTATAACCATTTCAATTTTAACCACTTTATGGTGTAAAAACGGAAAATTTAAACTCGGAAATTCTGTCTCTGGATCTATATAATCGCCAACTCCTTCACCTTCAAAAACTGTAAAGCAAGAGAACTGATTTTCTTTTAAGTGTTTTGCAACTTCATTGAGTTTTTCTTTTCGGATAAATGCTTTAATTTCTTTCATGACTTTATTTTTTTGATTAATAAGCTGGCTTAAAAATGTCATAAAAAACATTGATAAACCAGCTTCTGCTATTAATCACATAGACTTAAATGTTTCTTTTACGCTTCCACAACTCGCCATGGCTTTATCCATATAAGGGTTTACAATGTTACTGGAATTGGAAAACCAGTATGAACCTTCTCCACTATTAGCCATTGGGCAAAATGTTTTATAGATTTCGCCTTTAACAACATTGTCTTTTAAAAAAGGTTCAAATGCCGTTGTAAGTTTTCCAAACTCAATACGTTGCTCCATGACATTGGATTTTGATGCCATTTCCATGGTCGCCTTTAAGGCTTCTTCCGCTTTACCATACTTTTTTAAATTTCCAACAAGCATCTTTGAAGCCTTTTGTACTTTTTCGGAATTGGCATCAACAAGAGCCTTATTAATCATTGTATAATGCATATATGCTTTGGTCAGGTTTTTGTCGTTCAACTTTACCATATTATCACTATGATCCATCATGGCATGATTGTCTTTATTCATTTTCATATTGCCATGATTATGTTGAGCATATGTGAAATTTGATACGCTTATTATAAAAGCTATCATTACTACCACTTTTAATTTTAAAGTTTTCATCTGTATTTATTTTTAAAGTTTTTTTTATTTTACAATTACTGTTTTCGTGTCTCCACAAGTAAGCATTTTAGCACCTAAATACGGGTTCTTAATAGGCTCATTAAGGCTTAGCCAGTAAGCACCTTTATTGTTGTCAGCTATTGGGCAAAATTGTTCGTAAACTTTTTGGTTTACTCCAAATAGTTTTACACCTTTAGATAAATGTGCTGATAAATGCTTAAAGTGACTACGTTGTTCTTCAATATCTGAAATCTCGGAAATAGAACTAGCCGATCCTGAAACTTCTTTTGAAATGGTCATCCAGTGATTATGTGCTTCATGATCTGTCAATTGTTTCATATCCACCTTTTTCATGGCATTCAATAAGGTTTTAGCCGATGTACTGGCTGTACGGCTATCATCACCTACAAAAGCATCTTTTAGTTTAATGTAAGCGTTGAACACTTGTTCTAATTGACCTTTAAACGCGTCGGTTGTAGTGATACGCTGGTTCATATCTGTGTGGTCAGAATCATTTTCCATTTTGGTATGGTCTCTTCAAAGCATCCTTTTTTGAATCACTCATATCCATTTTAGAATGATCGACACCATCTGCATTTGCATCATCTCCCATAGGCATGCCACCATGATTATGGACTGTACTTACCTTACCACCTTCAGGGTTCATCATGCTTTTTTGGACCAACAATTGTGCTGAGGCATCAATCCTGAACACGCCATTTGTGGCAACAACTTCGCCTTCTTCCAAACCATCCTGAACAATGTAAAACTGCCCCATATCCTGTCCAAGTTCTATTTCTCTATATACGAATGAAATGGTTTTATCGTGTGGTACTTTTACATAAACCACAGCGCGTTTTCCGATCCAGAGCACAGCCGATTTTGGTATAACAATAGCGTTCTCCATACCTTTCATTTTTGCCTGAATGATACCGCTGGCATACATTTCCGGCAAGAGCGTGTTTGATGGGTTTTTTACTTCTACACGTACTTTTGCAACTCGTGTATTGGGTGAAACAAAAGGATCAACGTAGGTAACTTTTCCTTCAAAGGTTTTACTAGGAATAGCTTGTATGGTAAAACTTACCTTATCGTTAATGTGTATCCATGGAATATCGGCTTCATAGGCTTCAAACATCACCCAAACAGAGCTTAGATTGGCAATATCAAATAAGTTACCTCCAGCCTTGATATAGTCTCCAAGCTCAACATTTCTATTCATGACATAGCCTGTATGATCGGATAGAATATCGATTTGTTCCTGCACATTCCCAGTTGCTTCGATGGCATCGATTTGTTTATCGGACAGCTTCCATAGCTTTAATTTATTGCGTGATGCCGTATAAAGCTGTGGGTATATATCTTTAGATTTAATGGCTTCAAACAATTCTTTTTGAGCAGAAATTAATTCAGGTGAATAGATACGCACAATTTTTTGACCCCTATAAACTTTTTCTCCGGTAAAGTTCACGTACAAACGTTCTATACGTCCAGGTATATGGGAAACTTGAGAGTACAATCTTCGTTCGTCTGGTTTTACCCTGCCCAATAATCGTATTTCTTTAATAGCGCTCGCTTTTTCAACTATTGTGGTTTGTATATTTGCCAACTGATAGGCTTCTTCGTTCATTACAATTTCGTTGGTCGCAATGTTTTCTGAAGAACCGTTATCTTCTTCCAAAGGAATAAGTTCCATTCCGCAAATAGGACAATTTCCGGGTTCTTCCATGCGTATTTGCGGGTGCATAGAACAGGTCCACAAACCCGTTTCTTTGTCTTGAACATATTCATGTTCACCATCTGCATGTGTAGTTTCTGAACTTCCTCCAGAAAACACATTTCCTAAAATAATTCCGAGTATTAAAATACCGGCTGCTATGATATAATTTTTATATTTCTTCATGATGTTTTTATTTTCCTATTAAATAATCCATAAATCTTTCTGCGGCATTTTTATCGGTTAATGCTTTTTGATGTTCTAATTCGTACTTGAGTAATTGCCGTTCTATACGCAATACTTCTTCAAAGTCTTTGGCGTTAGTAGAGTACGACGTAATTAAAATGTCCAATACTTTTTTGGCAATTTCCGACTGTGTTAGGTTTAATGCAATACGACGGTCGCCATCGTTAAAATCCTTATACGTGTTTTCATACAACGAACTCAAGGTGTTCTTTTTGTCCTCTTTTCTGGAAATTTCGGCTTCTTGCCTAAACTGTGCTTCCTTAATCAAGGCTTTATATTTTTTTCGATATAAAGGAATAGTAACACCTACCGATGGAAACAAGAAAGCATCTTTACCATTATCTGAAACCGAAGATCCAGCATTTTCACTAACAATGGTATAACCAAGTCCTATTGTGAATTTTGGTAAACCTTGTTTTTGTGCAACAATTTCCTGATTTAAAAAGGCATTCAATTTATGTTCTATGCTTTTTATTTGATGGTTTGACGCATAAATTTCATCGAGCATACTTAATTGATCTAAAGGAATTTCTTCCTGCCACAAGACTTCCGGAACGATAATTTCAGAACTATCATCTATATCCAATAGGTTATTGAATTTTACCTGTAAGGCATCCTTGGTGTCCAGAAACAGTGCTAATTGATTTTCCAGATCGTTCAACTCCAATTCCACACGCAACTCATCAACAATAGAGGCTGTTCCAGCTTTAATTTTAACTAATGATAGGCGTTTAAAAACCTCGAGTATCTCGATATTCTCTTTTGTTATTTCAATAGCCTTTTCAATAAAATAATAATTATAATAAGCTGTTTTTACTTCAAAGAAAATATTGGATTTTGTGTTTTCAAAGTCTTCATATTTAGCTTTTGCCAATTCGGTGGCAACATCTTCCTGTGCACTCAAGAGGCCAAACCAAGGAAAGCTTTGTGCTAAATTAAAAGTTGCTCTTTGCGGTCCAACCCTTGTTTCCGGCGATTGAATAAAATACCCAAAAGCAACACTTGGATCGGGTAAAGCACCTACTTGGAGTACTTTTTCCATGGCGACCATATAATCGTTGAATTTTGCTTTTAGGGCAGGGTTATTATTGGTCGCTATTTCGAGATAGTTATTTAGATTTTCTTGACTGAAAAGGCTTGTGGTAAGCATCAACATCAGGCTTAAGAAAAAATATGTTTTAGTATTCGCTGTCATCTTTATAAATTTAAGCATTACTTTGTTTTAATTGTTTTTTTAATCCTTTCTCTTTCCACATACCGTAAAGCACAGGTACCACAAACATGGTCATGACCTGTAACAGCATACCACCAAATGTAGGGATTGCCATGGGGATAACCACATCGGAACCTTTACCACTAGATGTAAGTACAGGGATTAAAGCAATGATAGCAGTCGTCGCGGTCATCATTGCGGGACGAACCCTTTTTGAGCCTGCTTCAATTACCGAAGCCCGAATTTCTTTAACGGTTTCTGGATGTCTCTTATCAAATACTTGAGTTAGATAAGTTCCCATAATTACCCCATCATCGGTTGCAATCCCGAACAAGGCAATAAAACCTACCCAAACGGCGACGCTCAGGTTTATGGTGTGCATCTGAAACAAATCACGCATATATACCCCAAATACATCAAAATTCAAGAACCATTCCTGTCCATATAACCAAATCATGATAAAACCACCAGCGAAAGCTACAAAGATACCAGAGAAAACCATCAGTGAAGGAATCATTGATTTAAACTGAAAATATAGAATTAACAGAATTACAAGCAGAGAAATAGGCACCACGATCATTAAACGTTTTGATGCTCTTATCTGGTTTTCGTAATTTCCCGTAAAACGATAGGTTACACCTGCTGGTAATGTAAATTCGCCACTATCCATTTTCTGTTTGATAAGGGCTTGTGCATCTTCAACCACATTGGTTTCAGCATAGCCTTCTTTCATATCAAATATAACATAGCCTGTTAAAAAGGTATCTTCACTTTTTATGACTTGTGGTCCTCTAACATAAGTAACATCAGCTAATTCACCCAATTCTACTTGAACACCTGCAGGCGTTGGGATTAATATTTTCTTGATATCGTCAGGATTATCTCTATACTCCCTTGCATAGCGTACATGAACTGGGAAACGTTCCCTGCCTTCAACAGTTGTAGTTAGTTGTTTTCCACCTATGGCTACCGAGAGTTGCATTTGCATATCTTTTACGGATAGTCCATATCTAGACATGTTATGACGGTTTAACTTCATTTCTAAATAAGGTTTACCAACAACTCTATCTGCAAACACGGTTGGTGGATTGACACTTGGTACTTCCTTTAGAATGTTTTCTAATTCAAACCCAACTTTTTCAATCGACTCCAAGGTGGGTCCAAATACTTTGATCCCCATTGGTGCTCGCATACCTGTTGCCAACATAATCAATCGTGTTTGGATAGGTTGCAGTTTTGGAGCTGATGTTAACCCAGGGAATTTGGCGTGCTTAACAATTTCATTCCAAATATCATCTGGTTTTTGGATATGCTCTCGCCATTGCCTAAAGTTTTCACCGTCATCATCTGGAATAAGTTCTTCTTCTGTTATTTTACGAAACTCGTCAGTACCATATGTATAGGTGGTACCATCTTTTAATACAAAAGCGTTGTTTTTATTAACTTTAAAACGCTCTCTGTGTCCATCTTCATCAAGAATATATTCTGGAATGTAATTTATGGTGTTTTCATACATGGATGTAGGTGCAGGATCAAGAGCAGAGTTTACACGTCCCCATTTACCTACCGCAGACCCGATTTCAGGGATGGTAATGACGTGTTTATCAATACTTGCAATAACTTCCATATTTTCAGAAATACTAGAGTGTGGCATGGTAGTGGGCATTAGCAAGAATGACCCTTCATTTAAGGCTGGCATAAACTCTTTACCCAACCCAGGGAGAGCTTTGTCCAGTTTTTCCCAAACCACATTGTTTTTAGTGAATTCCGGCATAAAACCAAGGACTTTGCCAAACCCTAACCAAATGGTCATTCCGAAGAAAACCACCAGAATGGGGATCAATAAAAATTTCCATTTATTATCTAAACACCAGGTTAAAATGCTTTTGTAAAAATACACTACAGCCATTAATGCCCCCAAAACAACACCTATTACTATTATCACAAAAATAAAATTGACAAATGTAGAGTTAGCAACTCCTAAAGGCATCCATTCTATAGTCAGGAAGTAGACTAAAATTACAATTGCGATGGCTATATTGACATAATTGGCTGTTTTTTCGGAATAGGGAAGCTTTAATTTTCCTTTTAAAAAGGTTTTTTCCGGCATTTGTGTCAATAGATTATTTATACCAGTGGCAATTAGGGCTATGGCAATAATGCTTCCGTAAGCGATTAGGAAAACAAATCCAAAACTTATTAAGATTGCATTAAATATTCGACTCGTTCGCTTTGAATCAATTCTAATGGAAAACAGAACCTTTGCCAAGGCTGGAATAAACATAATACCAATGAGCATTGCTGAAATCAACGCAAATGTTTTGGTCCACGCCAAAGGACTAAATAACTTCCCTTCTGCGGCTTGCATTGCAAATACTGGTATGAAACTCACAACAGTGGTAGCAAGAGCCGTAATTACAGCTCCTGCAACCTCCACCGTAGCAATATAAATGACCTGCACCAATTTTTTACCTCTTACGCCTTCATTTTCGGGCATTTCCAGATGCCTGACTATATTTTCGGTAAAAACTATCCCCACATCGACCATTACACCAATAGCAATGGCTATACCCGAAAGGGCAACAATATTGGCATCTACGCCAAAATATTTCATTAGTATAAAGGTCATCAATACGCCAACGGGCAATATACTCGAAATTAATATGGAAGCCCTAAGATTAAGAACCAATACGATTACCACCAAAATACTAATCAGTATTTCATGAGTGAGCGCTAGTTCTAGAGTTCCAATGGTTTCCTGAATTAAACCAGAACGGTCATAAAATGGTACAATAGTTACTTTGGAAACTGTGCCATCTTCTAGTGTTTTAGACGGTAATCCTGGAGCAACTTCATCTATTTTAGCCTTTAGGTTTTTAATTACAGCTTGCGGGTTGGCACCATAGCGTGCAACAACTACTCCACCTACAGCTTCCACACCACTTTTGTCAAGTGCTCCTCTACGACCTGCTGGTCCAAACTGTATTTTAGCCACATCTTTTAAACGTATTGGGACATTGTCTCGAACAGTAACTACACTTTCTTCGAGGTCGCTTAGGTTTTTAATGTAACCTAATCCCCTTACTAGATATTCGGCACTGTTGAATTCAAGTGTTCTGGCACCAATATCTAGGTTACTGTTCTTAACAGCGTTCATTATCATTTTAACGTCCACGTTGTTGGCCTTCATAGCATCAGGATCTATTTCGATCTGATACTCTTTTAAAAAGCCTCCAATGGAAGCTACTTCGGCAACACCACTGGCGACGGTTAAATAATAACGCACATAAAAATCTTGAATGGTTCGCAATTCTTGGGGGTCCCAACCTCCAGTTGGTTTGCCCGTTTTAGCATCTCTACCTTCAAGAGTATACCAATATACTTGCCCTAATGCTGTGGCGTCAGGTCCAAGTGCTGGTGTTACCTCGTTAGGTACTGTATGCCCAGGTGGTAAAGAATTTAGTTTTTCTAGAATTCTAGTTCTACTCCAGTAAAAATCAACGTCATCTTCAAATATGATGTAAATACTAGAAAGTCCAAATATTGAATTACTACGTATGGTTTTCACGTTTGGAATACCAAGTAATGCTGTTGTTAATGGATAGGTTATTTGATCCTCTATATCCTGAGGTGATTGCCCCATCCACTCGGTAAATACAATTTGTTGATTTTCGCCAATATCAGGAATGGCGTCAACAGGTACTGGGTTTCTCTCTATTAAAGAGCTTTCCCAATTAAACGGAGCGGTTACATAACCTCCAACAATAAATGCGGCGAGTAATATAAATGTTATTAACTTATTTTCGAGAAAATAACGGATAATTTTATTTAACATAAATTTTGATAATTAAACAATTAAACTTTGGTATAAAGAAAATACCAAATATACATAAAACTATCCTAATGGAAAAGCATCCATTGGATAATAAAGTCTATTGTTTAAAAATCAAATTAAATAAGCCTCATCAAGCTTGTAGATATTCTTGACAATAAGTGGTGGTGGGTATTGCGAAAATGACGATACTTCGTTTTCTAAACCTTCAAAAAGGTTGATATAAGCATATACAAATGTTGCAACAAAAATTTGCTGGTCATTTGTAAGATTATCAAACGAAACGTTTAACTCATTTTGCCCATTTATGGTAATTTGCTCATTATTACAGCAATTCTTTCCTTCAAGAGTATCTTCCTTTGAAGAATTAGTTTGTGCTAAATCCATACCACAACTTTCGGCAGAACCAAAATAAGATGAATCCACTAAAGTATCGCCACAGTAATGACTATCAATAGTAAAAGAAACTGTTGACAATAGCACGATAAGTGCCAAACAAACGGATGATATTTTATGAAAAACTTTTTTCATTAATGTTGCAAATTTATAAAAAATTTATCTCAATTTGTTTATTTAACAATTTTTTTTGATTTATCAATGTTTATTTTGCACGAAACCGCTTAAATATTATTTGCAAATAAAATTCTTTTGCGACTTCCTTTATATGATATAAATCATAGTTCTGTTGAACTTTTAGAATTATATTTGTACTGATTAATTTTGTTGTTTTTTTGTAAAAAACTGATAATAAAATAATTGAACAGTTTAATTTTATTTTCCAAAATCCTTTAATGTTAAACAAAATTTATTAACTTTACAATGTGAAAACATTTTTTACTAAAATATTGTCTTTCTTTTTAGCAGTTTTAATACTGTTTTCTACCTCTTCTTTTACGGTAGATATGCATTTTTGTTGTAATCAATTGGTAGATATAGCTGTTTGGAACAAAGCAAAAACCTGCACAGAAAAGGTTCAAAAGAAAGATTCACCGTTAAAGCAGTGCACTACGTTACAAGAAAAAGACTGTTGTAGTAATGAATCTTTTGTAAAAACTGGAAATGACACCATTAAAAAGGCTAATACAAAACTTGAGTCAGAAACCGTAATTTTCCTTAATACTTTTTTTTACGTTTATGTAAATTTATTTGAAGGGCTTGAAAAAAATATAGTTCCTTTTAAACAATATAGGTCGCCCTTGATATCCAAGGACATACAAACTCTTTACGAGACTTACTTAATTTGATTTTCTTCCTTGCAGATTGAACATATCAATCTGTATCCTCTATTATAGCCAAAGAACATCTTCTGGCTAAATGTTGCTATCCCCAATTCTCAACAACACTATTAACCTTGTACTATTAAGAAAATTCAAACTATTTGGCAAAATGCCTAATAGCAATACATCGATTATTATGAAAGGACCCAAAGAATTTTGGATTAAGAATATGGTCTGTAGAAGCTGCTTAAAAGTTATTAAGCAAGAACTACAAGAATTGGGAGTTACTGTGCTTTCATTAGAATTAGGAAGATTATTGGTAGAAGCACCAAAAAAAACCAGCAATGAAATTGTCGAAGCTGTTACAACTGTGCTTCACGCTAATGATTTTGAAATTGTACAAAAAGAAGAAGAAATGCTCACAGAAAGAATCAAGATTATTCTAATAGAACAATTGCAAGAGCTACCGTTACATATTAAGGTAAAAACATCTGAACTATTGGCTTCAAGACTTCATAAAGATTACAAGACATTGAGCAGATTGTTTTCAGCAAATCAACAGACAACCATTGAAAAGTACTTTATCAAATTAAAAATAGAAAAAGTCAAAGAGCTCATTCAGCTTAAACAACATTCCTTTTCAGATATAGGATATTTATTGGACTACATGAGTGTCAACCACCTGTCTAGACAGTTTAAGGAAGTGGTGGGAATGAGTATGACCGATTACAAAAACACAGGAAATTGGAAACGGAATTTCTATGATGAAATTATATAGATATCAACGAAAGTTATGCAGACAAAAGCTTAAGGCAATGGTTAATTTCATCAAATTAAATTAAACAAAATGAAAAAACTACTTATCACATTAGTATTAATTCCCTTTATAGGAATTGCACAAACCTTTGAAAATTTAGACTACATCTCGCCTTTTAGCAATGGCGTCAGCGCCATTAAAAAAGGCAACGAATGGGGTTTTATTGACCCAGAAGGAAATTTAATCGTTGATTTTCGAAATGATTTGGTGGCAACCAAAACAGACAATGCAAGCTACCCTATATTCAGTAACGGAAAATGCCTGATTGCAAACCAAAAAGATGGCGTGCTCTATTATGGCTATATCGATAAAACTGGAAAAACTGTCATCACTCCACAATTCCTCAATGCCAACAACTTTCAATATGGCAAAGCCTTGGTGTTAAAAGTTGAAAAAGAAACCATTGGCTATAATGACATTTTCAAAAAAGACGTGGTAAACTACCATTATTTTGAGCTTGTTATAGATGAGAATGGTAATACCATTGACCATTTAACGCAATTAGCCATTCACGTCTCGCCAAAAGATAAGAATGATAAAAATCCACCTGCCATCACATCAAAATTGATTTCGGAAAATTTGGTGGCAGTTAAAGGTAATAATAAGAAGTGGCGTATAAAAAAAATCTAATAATATTGAAAATACACATAACATATAAGAAATTCAAAAAGATTATAACCTTTTTAAAATCTGCGAATTAATAGTTGATAATCCATTCCCTCAACTATAAACATTTAGATTGTTGGGAATGGGTTTATAAAAATTAAAATAAATGTTTAACTCAAAAAATAAATTATGAAAACACTACTAATTGTTTTATCGGCAGTTGGGCTTTTAAGCTTAAACAGTTGCAAACAAGAAACAAACACTCAGGCACTAATGGAAAACCCTGAAACTCGCACAGAAGTTTTTAATGCCATTTCCAAAAATCACGACTATATGACCGAATTTATGGAAAGTATGCACGACAACCAACACGCAATGCAAATGATGCAGGGCAACAAAAAAATGATGAGCTCAATGATGCAAGGAGAAGGAATGCAAATGATGATGAAAGACAGTACAATGATGCACTCAATGATGGACGGAATGATGAATGACGGCAAAATGATGGGCACTATGATGAAAATGATGCACGAAAAAGGGATGATGAGCGAAGACTGTATGGAATCCTGCTCAAAGATGATGGGCGAAAAAGGAATGGATATGCAGGGTATGGACAAGATGGACGATATGGATAGTCCAACCAAAGGTGAGCATACCGAGCATCATTAATTTTAACTTTTAAAATAAACAACAATGAAAAATAATCACTGGATATGGATGGTCATCGGTTGTGGATTACCATTACTGTTTATCTTTTTTGCACCATCATTAGGTATAGGAAGCAGTTCGTCTCTATTCATCTTCATCCTCTTTATGTTTGCTTGTCACTTATTTATGCCTCACGGTTCACATCGCCACGGTGGGCACAATCATTCACAGAATAGACAAAGAGAAAACGAACACGGTAAAGATGTTTCAAAAACAGAACCAAAAGATGAACACAAAGGGCATCATCACCATTAAATACTAAATGATGAAACAAAAATTTCAAATAAGCGGAATCAGTTGCGGTGGATGTGTATCAAGAGTAAAAAAGACATTGGAAGAACATCCAAAGATTGAAAAGGCAGAAATTTTTCTGGCACCAAAAGGAGCTACAATCATTACTATGAAGGAAACGCTTTCAGTAGATGAATTACAAAAGCAACTCAATACTATTGGTGGCTATACAATTGAGAAAATAGAAAAGTAACCTTTAAATTAAAAATTATGCATTTTTACGAAGGACATTTTGGAGGTATGCACCTAATATGGTGGATTATATGGATTATTTTATTGGCTTGGATATTCTTTATCCCAGCAGATATCCCTTATCAAAAAACAAAAAAAGAAAACCCACTGGATATTCTTAAAAACCGCTTTGCAAAAGGCGAAATATCCAAGGAAGAATTTGAGGAATCAAAAAAGATATTAAAATCAGACAACTAACTCAAAACTTTAAAATTATGTATCGATTAAACGTAAAAAAACTCGGATTTGCTTTCGGTCTTACGGGAGCACTAATTTACTTGGGCTGTATGATAGTTATGTCAACAGCAGGTCGAGAAGCCACTATCGATTTTTTCAACAGCCTATTGCACGGTTTAGATACCACAAGCATTATCAGGATGGATGTGCCATTATGGGAAGCCGGTTTGGGAATAGTACAGATATTCATTTTAGGATGGCTTATAGGCGCGTGCATCGCTACTTTTTACAATGCTCAAATTAAAAACAAATAAAATTGTGAAAGTTGAAAAAGATTATGGCGAAAATTAAGATCATTTTTATTCATTTACTATTGGGTGCAGGTATTTTTTATTTCCTGGTACACCCTTTCACAATGGTAATCTATTGGTTTGAGTTCAGTAATACGCCCTTCTCTTTCCCCTTGTTTCAGCAAGTTCTGGAAGAACGTTTTGTGGAATCTTTCACCTTCGATATGCGGGGAATGGGCGGCTTATTGACTCTATTGGGAGGCTTCTTGGGAATAGTTTCTGGTTTGTTCTGGATAAACCTGAAAAAGAAAGATGAAATTATTGGCACACAACAACGCTTATTGCAAAGAGACATTGCCGAAATTATCGCAGATGGCGAAAATGAGATGGTAGAATTCAAGTCTTCCATACGCTACGACTATTATCGTAAAGCAACCAACCGCGACCTTGAAAAGGTTATTGCTAAAACCATCACAGGTTTTATGAATGCAAATGGTGGTAAATTAATTATTGGCGTAGATGATGATGGAAATGTTTTAGGATTAGAAAAAGATTTCAAAACCCTAAAGCACAAAAACAGGGACGGTTATGAGCGCGAAGTTTTCAGAATCATTTCTACACTATTAGGCTACGAAGCTTGTTTCAGCAATCACATTTCATTCTATAGTTTAAATGAAAAAGATGTGTGTTTAGTAGATATAGAACCTTCGGAAAAACCCATTTATGTCAACGATACCGAAAACACCACATTCTATGTGCGTACTGGCAATGCAACCTACCCATTGACTGTTAAAGAAGCTGTTAATTATTTAGAAAATAGAAAGCAATAGGTCTATGCAATATGTCTGGTTTATATGGTCTCTTATAATTCTTGCGCTTTGGGCGATAATCTATTTGTCAAAAAAGGGGTATAGAAAAGAAATGCTCAAAATGAGCCTTATTACGATGCCCTTTGACCTAACAGAACCCTTGTTTGTTCCAGAATATTGGTTTCCACCTTCCCTATTCCATTTAACGGAAAGAACAGGTTTTGATATTGAGAGCCTTATCTTCTCTTTTGCTATTGGCGGAATAGGGACGGTATTGTATAATCTGATATTCAAAAAAGGCTATATAGATATGCCTCATACCGAACGGAGCCACCAAAGACATAAGCTACATATTTATATACTTTTTGTTCCAGCCATTGTATTTGTAATATTTAGTCTTTTCACCGCGCTTAACCACATCTATTGTGGCATCATTGCAATGTTTTTTGGTGGTTTGGCAACATTGTACTGTCGCCCAGATTTAAAAGGAAAGATATGGGTTGGAGGAATCTTGTTTACCATACTGTACTTCATTTATTTCGGAAGCATCCTTCCGTTCTATCCCCAATATGTGGAGTTGTACTGGAATCTGGACAACCTGACCCATATTCTTGTTTTGGGAATCCCAATTGAAGAGTTACTGTTCGCTTTCACCTTTGGTATGTATTGGTCTGGATTATATGAACACTTGTATTGGAGAAAACTTATAAAATCGAAAGAAATGTCAACCAACTAAAACATTCAAATTATGAAAATATTATTAGCTATAGATGGTTCAGATTTCAGTAAAGTAGCCATTCACGAACTTATAAAAATGACCCTATCCTCAAATAGTGAAATTCATATTATAAATGTTTATGAAGTTCCGAAAACAACCGGCCTGGGATTGCATACTATGGGCGGCAGGATAGGAAATTACATAGAAGAAATTAGAAGTAACGCTCAAAAATTGGGAAACAAAATCGTTTCAGAAGCTTTCGATAAAATCAAAGCTGAAAACAAGGCACTTACCATAACCACAAGTGTTGTTAGTACTATGCCCAAAAGTACTATTTATGAAAAAGCAGAAGATTGGGGTGCAGATTTAATTGTAGTAGGCTCTCAGGGTCATGGTGCACTTTCACGCTTAGTATTGGGCTCTGTATCCCAATATTTGACCACAAACGCCAAATGTTCAGTACTCATTGCAAAAGCTGGAAATAAAAAATGAAAGAAAAGCAAACACATAGCATTCCGTTGGAATCCACCTGTAAGATAACAGATGAAATCTGTCTTCCAGATACTAAATTACCTCGTGTGGTTATCGTTGGTGGAGGATTTGCAGGTTTGGCATTGGTTGAAAAACTGAAACACAAAGAAGTTCAAGTGGTTTTACTCGATAAAAATAACTTCCATCAATTTCAACCTTTATTATATCAAGTGGCAACGAGTGCGTTGGAACCTGATAGCATAGTATTTCCATTTAGAAAACAATTCAATGGTTACAAAAATGTAGTATTTCGTTTGGTCGAAGTAGAAGAAATTCAGCCCTCATTAAACACATTAATAACTTCTAAAGGAAAAGTTCACTATGACTATCTGGTAATTGCTTCAGGTACAACCACCATTTTTTTTGGGATGGATAAAGTAGCAGAAAACAGCTTGGGAATGAAGGATATCCGAGATTCCCTGAACATTCGCCATATGATGTTGCAAAATTTAGAACAGGCTGCCATTACCTGTGATGATGATGAACGGGATGCCCTAACAAATTTTGTAATTGTAGGTGGTGGTCCTGCCGGTGTAGAGATGGCAGGAGCATTGGCTGAATTCTGTAAATACATTCTACCCAAAGATTATCCAGAGTATCCTGCTTCCATTATGAACATTTATTTAATAGAAGCCATTGATGAGTTGTTAAGTACAATGTCTGATAAAGCATCTTCGAAAACCCTCAAATATTTAGAGGATTTAAATGTAAAGGTATTATTAAATGAAGCTGTAAGCAATTATGACGGCAACGAAGTCACTACCAAAAGTGATAAGACCATATTGGCTAAAAACCTTATCTGGACGGCTGGCGTAAAAGGACAATTCCCAAATGGTATTGATGGAAAACACGTAGTCAGAGGCAACCGTATTAAAACCAATGCCAATTTAAAAGTAGAAGGCTACGAAAATATTTTTGCCATAGGTGATATCGCAACACTCATTTCCAAAGAAACCCCAAAAGGACATCCACAAGTAGCACAGACCGCTATTCAACAAGGTAAATACCTGGGCGATTCGATATTAAATATCATAAATAATAAATCCATAAAACCTTTCAAATATAAAGATAAAGGTTCCTTAGCAACCGTAGGTAAACGCAAGGCAGTTGCCGATTTGGGCAAATTTAAATTTGCAGGCTATTTCGCCTGGTTGCTGTGGTCCGTTGTTCACTTGATGTCCATAAATGGATTTAGAAATAGATTGATGGTTGGTTTTAATTGGGCGGTAAGTTATTTCACTTATGAAAAGAGCAACCGCCTGATTATTAGAAACTTTAAACCGAAATCTTCGGTTAAAAACAGAACAAAATAATTTTGAAATGAAAAACACCACAGATAAAAATAATAAGCTTTCCCTAATAGGTTCCATATCTCTTGGTACAGGCGTAATGATTGGTGCTGGCATATTTGTCCTTATGGGGCAAATAGCAGAGTTGGTGGGTGATCTATTTCCCATTGCATTTATTGCAGGTGCTGTTGTGGTGGGTTTTAGCTCATATTCCTATGTCAAGTTTTCAAATGCTTTTCCATCGTCTGGAGGTGTGGTTAAATTCCTTAACAAATCCTATGGACCTGGAACAACAACAGGGTTTTATTCTTTGCTGATGTACGTATCAATGGTAGTTTCCGAAAGTCTGGTGGCGGGCACTTTTGGAGCATATACGTTGAGACTATTTCCCGAGTCCTATGCAGGTTATGCCTCTACCCTGGGTGTTGGGCTAATTGTTGTTGCTTATATAGTGAACATCCTGGGCAATAAGGTTATTGGTGCCACCGCGACATTTACCGCTATTATAAAGGTAGTGGGAATAGCAATTTTAGCTATTGCCGGCCTTGCAATTTCAGGTTTTGCCGATATTACGGGAAACTATATTCCCAAAAATACTGAGACATTACCACAAGGCTTCGGATTTGTGGCTACTTTGGCGTTATCTATCCTTGCTTATAAAGGCTTTACCACTATCACGAACCAAGGGGCTGATATTAAAAACCCGCATAAAAATCTTGGTAGGTCTATCGTGTTTTCCATACTTATCTGCACACTGATATATGTAGCCCTGGCATTAGCTGTTGCGGGAGGTTTAAGCATTCCTGAAATAATCGAAGCTAAAGATTATGCCCTTGCGGTAACGCAAAACCTGTTTTTGGGGAATGGGGTTCCTGGATTACCATTGGCATTGCCATTATTGCCACGGTTTCTGGGGTCATTGCCAGTATCTTTTCCTCTTCACGCTTGTTGGCAATGCTCAGCAATATGAAAGCAGTGCCTTCTTTAACCAAACTTGGTAGCTTAAAAAATCCAGCACTAGTATTCACGTCTTCCCTCGCCATTTTACTGACCGTGCTTTTCGATTTGACAAGGATAGCATCCATTGGGGCTATTTTTTACCTTATTATGGATATCGCTATCCATTGGGGGCTGTTCCGCAATCTTAGAAAAGAAGTGGATTTTAAACCAATTATCCCCGTGATTGCCATTATACTGGATGTTGCAGTACTTTCTACTTTTATTTATATAAAATATCTGAACGATCCTTTGGTTCTTATTGTCGCGGCAATTGGGATTGTTCTAATACTTGTGGCGGAACGCCTTTTTATGATTTCACATACAGACGATGAAGGTAATATGCCGATGGGAATGAAGAATACAAGTGACAAAAACAAAAAAACATAATTAATTAAAAACAATTTATATGAAAAATGTAGCAGTTATAGGATACGGAGTCATTGGAAAAAGGGTGGCAGATGCCATCAACTTACAAAACGATATGAAGCTTTCGGGAGTATGTGATATCATTAGCGACTGGCGAATTCAAAATGCCGTAAGAAAGGAGTATGATATTTATGCGACAACTAAAGATCTTGCTGATAAAATGAAATCTGAAGGGATTTCGGTAAAAGGCGATATGCAGGAACTTTTAAAGAAATCAGATCTTGTAGTGGACTGTACACCCAAAAAAATTGCCGCTCAGAATGTCGTTATCTACAAGGAGCAAAACATCAAATTTATTCTACACGGTGGCGAAAAACACGAAACCACAGGGCATTCCTTTAGTGCAGAAAATAATTACAAATCCGCTCTAAACTTGAATGCGACAAGAGTAGTTTCTTGTAATACTACGTCTATTTTAAGAACCTTGACCGCTTTAAAAAGAGCCGATTTATTGGATTATGCCAGAGGTATACTTTTAAGAAGAGCTACAGACCCTTGGGAAAGTCATTTAGGTGGTATTATGAATACGATGGTTCCCGAAAAAGATATCCCAAGCCATCAAGGTCCAGATGCTAAAAGTGTTGACCCAGAACTGGATGTCATCACCGCGACGGTAAAAATGCCCCGAAACATTGAGCCATATGCACTACTGGAATGTGAAATTGAAAAAGCAGGCGACAAAGGAAGAAGTGCTAAATGCTTTCAAAACTTCAAGTCGTATTAAACTAATTCGATATGACCAAGGCTTGGTTTCTAACAACACCATTAAAGAAATGTTTCTGGATATGGGAAGACCTTGGGGCGATATGTATGAAGTAGCCCTATGGGAAGATATGCTGAAAGTAGATGGCGACGAACTTTTCTATGCTTATATAGTCGATAATCAAGCTATTGTAATCCCGGAAACAATTGATGCTATTAGGGCATTAACTGGAATTGAAACAGATGGTACAAAATCCATAGCCAAAACAAATGAAAGTTTAGGAATCCATTAAATACTATCAAGATGAAAACAGACAAGAATATAGTAGAACTTTTAGGAGAAAAAGCAGACTTCTATTTAGAACACGTTTGTGAAAAAATAACAAAGGATGAATTGCAAGTGCCAAGCAAAAATAGTTTAGAAAAAGTATTTGGCAGTAGCAACAGAAATTCACAGGTACTTCGTAGCCTTTCCCAATTATACAATCACGGAAATCTGGCAGGAACTGGTTATTTAAGTATCCTTCCTGTGGATAAAGGTATTGAGCATAGCGGCCTTTTCATTCTATAAAAACCCAGATTATTTTGACCCAGAGAACATCATAAAATTGGCAATAGAAGCTGGTTGCAATGGTGTGGCATCCACGTTTGGTGTATTGGGATTGAACGCCCGAAAATATGCCCATAAAATCCCTTTTATCGTCAAGATTAACCATAACGAGCTACTTACCTATCCAAATAAATATGACCAAACATTATTTGGTAAGGTAAAAAATGCCTGGGATATGGGAGCAATTGCCGTAGGAGCTACGATTTATTTTGGTTCAGCAGAAAGCAACAGACAGCTAAAAGAAATAGCTGAAGCTTTTGAAGAAGCACACAATCTGGGAATGGCCACCATCTTATGGTGCTATACACGGAACGAGGCATTTAAAACCAACAAGGAAGATTATCACGCAGCTGCCGATGTAACTGGGCAGGCAAACCATTTGGGTGTTACTATTCAAGCAGACATCATCAAACAAAAATTACCTACCAATAATTTTGGTTTCAAAGAGATAGGATTTGGAAAATATGATGATGAAATGTATAAAACCCTTACCACAGAACATCCCATTGACCTTTGTCGATTACAAGTCGCCAATTGCTATATGGGCAAAATAGGATTGATCAATTCCGGCGGTGGCTCTAAAGGTGAATCAGATTTGACCGAAGCGGTAACAACAGCATTAATCAATAAAAGAGCTGGCGGCTCTGGATTGATTATGGGTCGAAAAGCATTTCAAAAGCCTTTTATTAGAGGGATTGAGTTACTGCACTCCGTCCAACAGGTATATCTGGAAGATAGTATAACCATAGCTTAATTATAACGAAAACAATTTAAAAACAATAAATCATGAAAAACATACTCATAGCTACAAACTTTTCAGAAAACTGCAAGAAAGCAGAGGAACTCGGAATTGAAATGGCAAAGCTTTACAATTCAGAAATTCATTTTTTTCACTTAATTAACACCCCCGTAAACTGGGTTGAGCTAGATAAGGAAAAAGAAAAAAGATATCCAGAAATAGTAAAGCAAATAGGCATCGCAAAAGCCTCCTTGAGAGAACTGGAGAAAAAAGCAGAACGACAAGGCCTTGAGTGCAGGACGTTCCTTGAGTTTGATGGCGGACAGGCAAATATACTTAAACACTCCGGTCATTTTCACCACGACTTTATTGTTACGAGAGCAGCGGCACCCGAGGTGGAGTGCGCGAATTACCGGGAAGCAATGTAGAGAAAATTGTAAGAAAAGCCGATGTCCCTGTAATTGTGGTTAAGGATGAAAAAGTAACTTTTCCTTTTAATAATATTGTTTTTGTTTCAGATTTTCTGGAAGATGTGAGCGAAGCATTTAAGCAGGTTATTTCTATTGCGGAAAAGTGCGGTGCACATCTTCATTTATTGAGGGTTAATACTCAGACCGATTTTAACAGTATAGAACAAGGGTTGGATCCCATCAAGGAGTTCCTGAAAAAATTCCCCGATTTGGATAACTTCTCAATGAATGTATATAACGAACAAGACGTAGAAACAGGGATAAACAATTTTTTACGATATAAAAATGCCGATTTAATCGCAATGTGTACTCACGGACGTACAGGCTTTTTAACTTTATTCTCTAAAAGCATCGCAGAGGGTGTAACCAATCACTCCGAATTACCAGTATGTAATTCCCTGATATAGGTTGACCGTTTTTAAAACAAATCAAAGATGCTAAAAAACGGAAAAAGAATCAACACAAGACGGAAATATTCCGAAGATTTTAAATTAAGAATTGTAAATGAATACGAGTCAGGTAAACACTCAGTTTGTGAATTAGAAAAGATTTACGATATTCCTAATGCAAGTATTTATAACTGGATTTACAAATATTCCAAATACAACAAAAAGTCAATTAAAGTTGTTGAATTAAAAGATAGTCAAATGCAAAAACTTAAGGAATTACAAAACAGAATCGCTGAATTAGAACAGGCTTTAGGGCAAAAACAAATGAACATTGACTATCTGGAAAAAATGATAGAGCTAGCTAAAGAGCAATATGATATCGACATCAAAAAAAACTCAAACACCCCACAATCTGGTGGTTCCAAGACCACAAAAAAGAACTAAAATACAATTTAAACGCTTTTTATGGTTTTTTGAACATCAGTAAACAAGCCGTTCATCAAGCCAGAAAGAGGCAACAACAATTTGATATGGAACTTATGGATTTAGTAAATCAAGCAGATATCATAAGAGAAGATCACCCAGGTTGTGGGGTAGAGAAAATGTATAGAGCTCTTAAGCCAAAGTTTATGGGCAGAGATAAATTCTGTGAAATTTTTATGGACTTAGGCTATCGAGTAAGAACAATAAAGAATTACAGAAGAACTACTATACCAACTCATTTAAATTACCCAAATCTAATTGAAGGTATGGGAGTTACAAAACCACATCAAGTTTTGCAGAGCGATATCGCCTATTTTTATCTAAATGACGATTTCTATTACATAGTCTTTATCTTGGATGTTTACACAAGAAAGATAATTGGCTACAATGTAAGCTCAAATATGCGTCATGAAAGTAACATAAAGGCTTTAAAAATGGCATTAAAACAAATTAACCCTAAAGAGAGAAACAACATGATACATCATTCAGATCGCGGTTCTCAATATGGCAGTAAAGCTTATGTAAAGATTTTGAATGATTCGGAATCAAAATCAGCATGGGTCTTAAAGCACAGGATAATGCATATGCAGAAAGAATAAATGGAACTATTAAAAACGAATACTTAAAACTATGGAATATAAATGATTACAAAGACTTAAAAATCAAAACAAGAAAAGCGGTAAAGCATTACAACACCAAAAGAGGTCATAGTAATTTACCTAATGACTTTTCGCCTAACCAGTTTGAAAAACTTTTATTAAATTTGAGCACCCAAGAAAGACCGACGGTGATTATTTATGCCGATGGTAATTATAAAGTCAAGGTGGCATCGAGCCACCATGACTTTATTACCCAAGAAAGACCTCTGGCTCATAATTGTCCGATAATAATTAAAAATGAATAATAACCAAAACGGTCAACGCTATTTAGGGAAGGTCAGTAATGACTATTAAAATGTAACAATGAATAAATCAGTCTTAATAAAAAAATACTCTGGTGAGTACGAAGCCTTTGATGTAAACAAACTCATCAACTCCCTGCGGCGTTCACGGGCAGATGAGGATATTATTCAGGATATAGCCCGGAAAGTACAAGAGCAGATTGAAGAAGGAATGACAACCAAAAAAATCTATCAGTTGGCTTTCAAGATGCTAAAACGAAAATCTAGGGTAAGTGCCTCAAAGTACAAGCTCAAAAAAGCTTTAATGGAGCTAGGTCCAACCGGTTTTCCATTTGAAAAGTTAGTAGGCAAACTATTGGCACACGAAGGATTTTCAACACAGGTTGGTGTCATAGTTCAAGGCAATTGCGTTCAGCACGAAGTGGATGTGATAGCGCAAAAAGGAAATAAACATTATATGATTGAATGTAAATACCATAGCGACCAAGGCAGGTTTTGTAATGTAAAAATCCCATTATATATCCATTCACGGTTTTTGGACGTAGAAAAGCAATGGGAACACCAAAAGGTCACGAGGCTAAACTTCATAAAGGCGGGGTTTACACCAATACGCGTTTCACAACCGATGCCATTCAGTACGGGAAATGTGTTGGAATGCTTATGACCAGTTGGGATTATCCAAGAGGAAATGGTCTCAAGGACAGAATGGATAAATCGGGGCTACATCCCTTAACCGCTTTAACAACACTTACCAAAGCTGAAAAAACAAAATTATTGGATCAAGGCATCATACTCTGCAAGGAGCTACACGAAAATCCAGACTTTTTGGAACAAATGGGTATCAGTAAGCTAAGGCAAAATAAGATACTCGAAGATTCAAGAGAATTATGTAGATCCCATTAATTCAAATAATGAATAATTACTAATTTTTAAAAATAATACAAATGAAAACTGAAGAATTGCAAAAACAGGGCAACATAGATTTAGAACCATTTTACTAGGCATTGGAAGATGACTCAAAACTACTTGAAGAAGCCCTTGAGATATTATTGGAAATGGTTCACTTTGAACCTAAATCAGTAAAGAAATTGGCTCTTTTTATTAAAGAGGATTCTCGTAATCTATATAAAGAAATAGTGGAATTGAGCAAATCAAAACAAGATAAAGGAAATACACCTTCCTGCTTTGCGGTGGTCACTAAATTTGGGGAGCGACTCTTGTAGTAAATTATGTACAACAACCTAAATAGATACCAATGAAAAAAAATAAAATAAACATCCATTTCTTAGGAGCGGCAGGCACAGTAACCGGCTCAAAATATTTAGTGGACACAGGAGATAGAAAGATACTGATAGACTGCGGACTTTTTCAAGGGCTAAAGGAATTACGCCTTAAAAACTGGGAGTATCCACCCGTTAATGTTGCTGATATTGACGCTGTTTTGCTTACCCACGGTCATATGGACTATACAGGGTATTTACCAAGATTGGTAAAGCAAGGTTTCAAAGGGCCCATCTATGGTACGAATCCTACTTTGGACATTGCAAAAATCATTTTGAATGATAGTGCAAAAATACAGGAGCAAGAAGCCGAACGTGCCAATAAGGAAGGCTATTCCAAACATAGTCCCGCAGAACCATTATACGATTTAAAGGATGTAGAAAAAACTATCCCACACTTTAAAGGAATTCCACAATCACAATGGATTCCGTTATTTGATGGTATTAGGGCTCGCTTCCAATACAACGGACACATTCTGGGAGCAACCTATATTGAGTTGGATGTGCACGGAAAACGTTTTGTCTTTTCAGGAGACATTGGTAGAACCAATGATTTATTGCTCTATCCACCCCTTAAACCAAAAAAAGCGGATGTGCTTTTCATTGAATCCACTTATGGTGGAAGGTTTCATCCCGATGAAATAGAAGCACTTCCACAGATAGAAAAATTGGTCAATGACACCATCAACAGAGGTGGCGACCTATTTGTTCCAAGTTTTTCAGTAGAACGTGCCCAATTGATGATGCTGATTTTTTGGAAATTATTGAAAGAGAAGAAAATACCAAAAATACAAATGATAATGGATAGCCCAATGGGAGCAAGTGTATTAGAATTGTTTCATCGCACAAGGGACTGGCACAGACTAGATGAGAATGAATGTGATGAAATGTGTTCACATTTTACGGTCGTAAGCAGTTATCGGGAAACTATGGAATTACGAACCGATAACATACCAAAAATCGTGATTGCAGGAAGCGGAATGCTTACTGGCGGAAGAATGCTCAACTATCTCGAAACCCAAGCACAAAATTCAAACAACACTTTGCTCTTTGTGGGTTATCAAGCTGAAGGTGCTCGGGGAAGAAAATTATTGGAAGGTGATAAGGAACTTAAAGTCTATGGAAAATGGGTGCCGTTTCATATGGAAGTTGCAGAAATTGAAGGGCTTTCGGCACACGCAGACCATAAAGAACTTATAGAATGGATGGGCAAAATAAAAAATACGCCAGAGCGCATTTTCATAGTACACGGTGAAAAAGAAAGTGCGGAAGCATTGCAGAAAGGAATTAAAGAAACTTATCAATGGGATTCGGAAATCCCACAGCTATATAGTATAGAAAATGTATAATTTGTTAATCATATAAAAATGCAAACCAAAAAAGCAAGCACGAACTGGCAAGTGATTACCGGCGGACCTAGTACTGGAAAAACCACTGTAATTAATATGCTGGCTGAGAGAGGTTATAAAACAACCATTGAGCATGCAAGGCACTATATAGACACCATGCGTACTGAAGGTCAAACGGTTGAAGAATTAAGAAGTAATCGTAAGAAATTTCAAATAGGGGTCTTGGATATGCAAATAGAACAAGAAGCTTCCATATTGCCCCAAGACTTGGTTTTCTTAGATAGGGCCATTCCAGATGCTATGGCATACTATCAATTTTTAAAGCTTGATTATGATGAGAAGTCTGCTCACCGCAGTTAAAAACACTTCCTATAAAAAAATATTCATTTTAGACCGATTACCATTCACCAAAGATTATGCCCGTACTGAGGATGAAGAGGCTCAAAAGAAAATACACCAATTAATAATAGATGTTTACACTTCCTTGGGATTTCCAATTGTTTCTGTTCCAGTTTTGCCACCAACTGAACGGGTAGAATTTATTTTAAAAAACATAGAATAGCATACACGATCAAGTATCTAAATGTAATTTATAAAGAAAATGTTTAGAAAATTCAATAGAAAATATCCTACAACATATAGCACAGCTATGATGTTCACGGCGACATTGTTCTATTTTATTTTGGGCTGTACAGGTATAAATGCTCAAAACGAAATGCTTATCGGGCAGATTTCAGGCAGGGATGTAGTGCGAAAAAATTTTGATAAAGAAGGTGATTTTCTCAATAAACAAACTTTTGAAGCTGGAGAAACAATAAAGGAAAATGGATATTATGAAATAAAGGTAATTACAGAATTGTTTGACAAAAACAAACAATCAACCGATAAATACACTACTACCTACCGTTGTGAGCCAGATGACGCCAATGTAATGATAATGGCTTTTCCGTTTTCCAAGCCAAAATCAAAAGAAACCGAAATTAATACCATTTCTGAAAATTTTAAAAAGCTCTACGATTTACAAAACTTGAAAGATATTAAATTGGAAATGAGTTTTGACTCGGGCTTGTTAAACTTTTTTGGTTCCAAAAGCATCATAAAAATTTATGACCGAAAATTAGAGGATGGGAAAAACACTATAAAATCAAAAATTAATATTAAAGCCTATGCCTGGGGAATTCGCATTAAGCAACTCAATTATACCGTTATCGAAAAATTAAATGAAAAAGGTTTATTGACCTTTCAGGAATTTACAGAAGAGGATAAGAGCTATTTTACAATGAACTATAAATAAAGACAGATGACAAATTACGATACACTTTCAGAAGCCATAAATGACTTACAAGCAAACGACTATCCTTATGATTTCAATTTAAAACCAGAGTGCTTAGAATGTCCTTCCCTGAAAATTGAGATCCTAGTAGAAGATTTTAAAGTAGATAAAACCTATCGCTTTGAAGGAATGAGCAGTACCGATGATAATAGTATTTTATATGCTATATCTTCTAAAAACGGCATTAAGGGTCTTTTGGTAGATGCTTACGGTGTCTATGCTGAAAACCTAACGGAAGCAATGCGAAAAAAATTAAGATAAAATCTTGAAAATGATAAATTTAGATAAAATTTCAACCAAACCACCCCAAACGATTTCAAAAGGCGAGGCAAAGAAAAATCTGGCACAGCTTCGCAAAGAATTTTTTGAACTTCAGAATATGTTTTATGCCGATGGGCGTTTTGGTTTGCTTATTATCCTACAGGGCATGGATACTTCCGGCAAAGACGGCACCATTCGTCATGCCCTTAGCAGTATGAATCCGCAGGGCGTTCAGGTTAAATCGTTTAAAAAACCGACCGAGGAAGAGTTGAAGCACGACTTTTTATGGCGTGTTTACCCCCATATTCCACCAAAGGGTATGATTCAAATTTTTAACCGTTCGTATTACGAAGATATAATAATGCCAAGGCTCAACAATTCCCTTCCAGAAGAGATTCTCGCACACCGTTGTAAACTCATAAAGCATCTTGAACAGCATTTTAAACTGAGTAACATTCATGTACTAAAATTTTTTCTCCATATCTCGAAAGAAGAACAAAAACAGCGTATAAAAGAACGACTTTTAAAACCTCATAAACGTTGGAAATATAGTGCCAATGATAAAAAAGCGACTAAAAAATGGGAGGCTTATAGAGCTGGCTACAATATGTTATTAAATGACTGCGATGAACCTTCCTGGCATATTATACCCGCAGATAAACGTTGGCACCGCAACTTTAGCGTTGCCAATATAATTACGGAGCATTTAAAAAAACTAAACCTAAAATATCCTAATACTTAAAAATAGAAATTATGGAAAATCACGAACACCACAATCACGATGAAATGGGTAATTCTAAAATGGGTAATTCGAAGATGAAACACAAAAAAGAAGACCATTCTAAAATGAACCACAAAGGTGGAGACCATTCTGTGCACAATCCAGGGCACGGAGAACACGGGCACGACCATCATAAAATGATGATTGCCGATTTTAGAAAACGGTTTTGGGTAACCCTTGTACTTACTATTCCCATACTGTTCTTCTCGCCGATGATTCAGGACTTTTTTGGATATGAGTTTTTGCTTCCCGGAAATCCATATATCCTTTTTGCACTTTCCACAATCGTATATTTCTATGGTGGTTGGCTATTTTTAAAAGGATTCTGGTCTGAAATCAAAAAAGGTGCGCCAGGAATGATGACCCTTATTTCTATGGCTATTACCGTGGCTTACGTTTATAGTTCGGCAACGGTGTTTGGTTTAGAAGGTGTCGATTTTTTCTGAGGAACCGGCTACCCTTATTGCTATTATGTTGGTAGGTATTGGATAGAGATGAAAAGCGTTCTAGGCGCCTCTAAGGCCTTTGCAGCTGTTAGTAAGCATGATGCCTGCCGAGGCACATCGTGTTAAAGGAGACACTATTGAAGATATTCCTCTGGAAGATTTACTGAAAGATGACGTAATACTTGTAAAACCAGGTGAAAAAGTTCCTGCTGATGGGATTATAGTAGACGGTTCAAGTTACCTGAACAGATCTATGCTTACAGGCAGATCCAAACCTGTAAAAAAAGATGAAAACGATAAGGTTATTGGTGGTTCGGTAAATGGTAACAGTACCTTAAAAGTAAAGGTTGAGCATACTGGAAAAGATAGCTATCTCAACAAGGTAATCACAATGGTCGAAGAAGCGCAAAAAACCAAATCAAAAATGCAAAACCTCTCGGATAGAGCTGCAAAATGGCTTACCTATATCGCATTAGGTATTGGTTTTGGAACATTAGCGGTATGGCTGATTTTAGGCTTTCCATTTGTCTATGCTTTAGAAAGAATGGTTACCGTTATGGTCATTGCTTGTCCACACGCATTAGGTCTTGCCATACCACTTGTGGTTGCTATTTCTACTGCTGTTTCAGCTCAAAACGGGTTATTAATTCGAAATAGGACAGCTTTTGAAGAATCCCGAAAAATATCAGCTTTATTGTTTGATAAAACGGGAACATTGACCAAAGGCGATTTTGGCGTTACTCGAATTGAGTCTGTTAGCGAAACTTATTCATCTGAAGAAATTTTAAGGCTTTCGAGTGCATTGGAACAAAGTTCGGAACATCCTATCGCCGTAGGTATTATTAAAAAAGTCAAAGAAGATAATATGACCATCCCAAAGCCTGAAAACTTTAATGCAATTACAGGTAAAGGCGTTGAGAATAATGTAGAAGGTAAGCAAGTAAAAGTGGTTAGTCCTGGTTTTTTAAGGGATGAAAAAATCACTATTCCCGAAGACGCATACAGTGATGCCGCTGAAACAGTTGTTTTTGTCTTGATTGATGGAAAATTAGCTGGTTACATTGCTCTTGCCGATGAAATACGACCAGAATCTGCCGAAGCCATAAAAGTCTTTAAAAAGAATAATATAAAAGTTTTAATGGCTACCGGTGATAATGAAAGAACTGCCAAAGCTGTTAGCGATAAACTCGGTTTGGATGGATACTACGCCGAAGTTTTGCCACATCAAAAAGTGGAAATAGTAAAAGAATTGGAAAGTAAGGGAGAGTTTGTGGCTATGACTGGCGATGGTGTAAACGATGCGCCTGCACTTGCAAAAGCTGATGTTGGTATTGCCGTTGGTTCAGGTACTGACGTTGCCGCCGAAACAGCAGATATCATTCTGGTCAACAGTAACCCACAGGATATTGCCAACTTAATTCTCTTTGGAAAAGCCACCTACAATAAAATGATTCAGAATTTGATTTGGGCTACAGGATATAATGTAGTGGCTATTCCTTTAGCGACCGGTGTATTATATTCTTCAGGCTTTGTTTTAGGACCTGCCGTTGGAGCGGTATTTATGAGTTTGAGCACGATTATAGTGGTAGGTAATGCGCAACTATTAAAGCGAAAAATCGGTAAAAAATAAATGGACAAAAAAGAAAAACTCAACAGGATATTTTTAATCCTGTTGAGTTTATTTGTAGTGATGTTAGGCTATGGTATTTTATTGCCAACCCTTCCTTACTATACCGAAAGGCTTGCTTTAGGAGCTAACCTCGATACTGATTCGATCAATTTTCATATTGGACTGCTTACAAGCATTTATCCATTATTTCAATTAATTTTTGTTGTGGTATGGGGAAAGCTTTCAGATAGATATGGACGTAAACCAATTATATTAATCGGTCTAATTGGGTTTGTTATAATGCAATTGCTTACTTGTCTAGCAACATCTTTGACAATGCTATATATTGCTCGAATATTTGGAGGTATTTTTACGTCTTCAGTTATTCCTGTCAGTAACGCATTTCTCAGTGATATCACTTCTAAAAAACATAGGACTAAAATTATGGCTTGGTCTGGGGTAGCGATAAGTTCAGGGGTTATTTTTGGACCTGTTTTAGGCAGTTTTCTATCCCAAACTAACCTACACTTTAAATATTCGTTTTGGATATTACATCTGGACCGGTTCTCAGTTCCTTTTATTTTGGTTGCACTTTTAGGTTTTACTGTATTGGTTATTTTGATTAAATCGTTTAGGAATACAAAACTGGTTAGCAGGTTTGTTTCAGGAAAACAAAAATTAAATTTTAGTTTTAGTAGGTTCTTTATTGTCCTATTACTGCTCTCTTTTGTTATGCAGTTTGTAGTGACCCTCTTTGAAACGGTTTTTTCAATTTATGGAAAAAATCAGTTGCTATTTTCAAGTAATCAAATAGGCATTGGCTTTATGCTTTGTGGAGTGGTAATGGCTGTATTACAGCCAGTATTTGCAACCTATGGAGAGAAAATATTGACAGCAAAACAACAAATTGGAGCCGGATTGTTGATTTCAGGCATTTCACTAATCGCATTTCCTTTTTTCGGCAATGAAATTTATGTCTATGTACTGATTGTAACATTCGCCACTGGTGGAGCAATTGTAACCCCTAACCTACTTTCAGCCGTTTCCTTACTTTCAAAAGAAAAGGCGGGCAGTAATATTTCTGTACAGACCTCGGCAAACAGTGTCGGACAGATTTTAGGCCCGATCATCGGAACCTGGCTCATTGCCGGTGGGTTTTATTATCCCTTCATTATAGCCGGCATCATTATAATTACCTTTATTGGATTACTTTATTTTTATAAATCTTCCAATGACAAATACTCAAAAATCACTTATTGATAATTAAGAGAATTCCAAGAACTTATACAGCCCACTAAATTTATTAAATTATGATACATATTACAACAGGAGGAACCATTGAAGGCTTTGATTATACGGAAAAAGAAAATGCTGAAGACATTCTGCCTGTACATCATTAAGTGCATTATAAAGCGTCACTTCAGTAGATAACCCATAATCACAAATAGCCTTGGCATCGCTCTTATCGGTCTTTATTTTTGATAATTTCATCTGAATAAAACGCTTAACTGACAAAGGGTTTACTACCGATACCGGTATACCGTTTTTGTAAAGAAACTGTGCAAGTCGATAATGGTAATACCCTGTGGCTTCCATCACTACCAAAGTGTCTACTGCTAATGTGCTGACAAATAATTTAAATCCTGAAGAATCATTCTTAAATTGAGAATGACCTCCTTCACTGCTATAAACATCAAAAACATCTTTACTGATATCAACTCCAAAAGTTTCTTTATATTTATCCATAAGAACTGATTTTATGAAAGAGCATACTACCGTGATCACAACAACTTGAAAACGAGGTCTAAAGCCTCACAGAACTGAACGTGATTAAAGTAGTTAAAGAGAGGGGATTATCAATGTTGTCGAAGTCTAACGCTTCAGCGTATATCATAACCTTAATCCTCTCTTTGTTCTTTCTGATTTATACTATAAAATTAATGAGAAACAAACTTAAGATGTATAACCGCAATCACGGTGTCCCAAACCTTAGGGAAACCACGTACGAATCCACTTGAAATTGCTAAAACCTGTGCTAAACCGAAAATTTCGCTCTTTTCTGCACCTTACTTGTCATATACAAACACGTCACCAAATACACCTACTCCAAAACCTCAATCTGTTCAGGATCACTAACAACCATTTGCGGTTTATCTTTATATGTTTGGTGATATCAGTATCTTCCTGTCCTATATAATCACTAACCTCATCAGTACCAATAATCTCTTGAGCAAAAGTGAGTGAGCTATTAATTGAGTCGCATCAGTATTCCTAAACCATAATGATTGATTTAAAGCCTAACGAAATTCTATAAGCAACTTTTCATTTCAAATATTAAAAATCTTAAATTTGAAACAAATACACCAAAACTAAAGAATGACCTCTACAGAAATTCAAGAAAAAGTAAAGGAGTTGGTAAACAACTTTAATCCTGAAACTTTTATATACGACTTATTGCGTGCCTATGGCATTTCTAAAGCCTCGATAACACGCTTGCAAAAGGGAGATTTTAATTTGGCTAAAAATGAAGGTGAAATCTTATATAAAAAGAAACTGTTATTTAAAGAAGCCAGTGAAGATGAGTTAATGGCATTGGTAGAAGATTTAAGCCAAGAAGAAAACCTAAAGCACAATCCGCGCTTTATCATTACTACCAATTACAAAGAGATAGCGACAAAAGATACGCGTACAGGCAAAAACTTGCACATTGCTATTAAAGATTTACCTAAAAACCATAGCTTTTTCTTGCCCTGGGCAGGTCAAGAAGTATATCAAGCCACGAATGAGAATGAAGCAGACCGTAAAGCTTCTTATCGTATGGCTAAGCTATACGATATTCTTATTGAAGAAAATCCAAACATTCTGGAAAATGGAGTGCACGATCTCAACCTATTCTTTTCACGTTTGCTGTTTTGTTTCTTTGCAGAGGACACCAGTATCTTTCCCGAAGAAGGAATGTTTACCAATACCCTAATGCGACATACCCAAAACGACGGCGACGATGTCCACCTTTTTTTAGACGAGCTTTTTCAGGTGTTGAACCTAAAAGAAACCGAACGTAAAAATGTACCTGCACATTTGGATCAATTTCCTTATGTAAATGGGGGCTTGTTTAAAGATAAATTAAGTGTACCTCACTTTAATAAAGAAGCACGGGGCATTTTACAAGAAAGTGGTGAGTTAGATTGGAGCCATATTAACCCCGATATTTTTGGCTCTATGATTCAAGCGGTGGTTAACCCAGACCAGCGTGGAAATCTCGGAATGCACTACACCTCAGTGCCTAATATTATGAAGGTGATCAAACCTTTGTTTTTAGATGAGTTGTATGACGAATTAGAAAACGCCAGAGGGAAATCCAAAAAGCTAAGAAAATTAGTAGAGCGCCTCAGTAAACTTAAAATATTTGACCCTGCCTGTGGGAGCGGTAACTTTTTAATTATTGCTTATAAAGAACTCCGTAAACTCGAAATAGAAATTTGGCAAGCCATTTTAGAAACCGAAAGCCAACAAAGTTTTATTTATTCTAAAATAGAACTTACGCAATTTTACGGGATAGAGATAGACGATTTTGCCCACGAAATTGCCAAACTTTCCTTATGGTTGGCAGAACACCAAATGAATAAATATTTTGAACACGAACTAGAACTCGGGAAGTCTAACCCCATTTTACCTTTAAAAGCATCTGGTAATATCACTTGTGCCAACGCCACCCGAATAGACTGGGAAGAAGTTTGCCCCAAACAAAAAGACGATGAAATTTATTTGTTAGGGAATCCGCCTTATTTAGGTTCTAAAAATCAAACTCAAAAACAACGCGATGAAGTTAATAATATTTCCAATGGTGGTAGTAAAATATTAGATTATATCTCGTGTTGGTTTATAAAAGGTGCAAGATATATTAAAGATATAAATTCAAAATGTGCATTTGTTTCAACTAATTCAATTTGTCAAGGAGAACAAGTTTCTGCATTGTGGCCTAATGTTTTAGATAATGATATTGAAATTGATTTTGCGTATACTTCATTTAAGTGGAAGAATAATGCGGTAGGTAATGCAGGTGTGACAGTAATCATCGTCTGTCTTAGAAATGTAAATGAAAAAGAAAGATATATTTATTTTAATGATGTAAAAAAAATAGCCAGTCACATTAACCCTTATCTAACTGATGCTAAGACAGTATACATAAAAAATAGAGGGAAACCTTTATCTTATTTTCCACCAATGAAGGGTGGCAATGTTGCTTATGATAGTGGAAATTTAATATTTACTGAAAGTGAAAAAAATGAATTTATCAAAAGTGAACCAAATTCAAAAAGATGGTTTAAAAAGTGTATAGGTGGTAGAGAATTAATAAATGGAGGCGAGAGATACTGTTTATGGTTTAAAAACGAAAAACTACAAAGTGTAAATCAGTATCCAGCAATAAAAGAAATTACAGGAAAAGTTGAAGCTCACAGGTTAAAAGCTAAAGATAAAGGGACTCATAAACTTGCAAAAAGGCCTCATCAATTTAGAGACTTAAATAATCCTGAAGAATATATAGCGATTCCTAAAACCTCAAGTGAACGGCGTGATTACATTCCAATGTCTTTTGTTGATGGTGGTATTATTCCTTTAGATTCTATTAGGTTTATACAAACTGATGAGCTATATATCTTTGGAGTTTTAATATCTAAGATGCATATGGCGTGGGTAAGAGCTATAGCAGGTAAATTAAAAACAGATTATAGATATTCTAAAAATATTGTATACAACACTTTCCCATTCCCAAACATCAGTAAAGTCAAAAAAGCCCAAATAGAAGAAAATGTATTTGCGGTATTAGAAGAGCGAGAAAAGCACCCCGAGAAAACAATGGCACAACTCTACGACCCCGATAAAATGCCAGCTGGCTTACGCCAAGCCCATCAAGACCTAGATCTTGCTGTAGAACGTTGTTACCGCCTACAACCTTTCGATAATGACACTCAACGTTTAGAATATTTGTTTAAAGAATATGAGAAAATGGTAAAAGAGAAAGAAGGGAAATAAATAATGAATATTTCATTTTATTGCAAAAAATAAAGAAAATTTACAATAGTCAACTCCTTATTGCAAAAAAGCACTATATTTTGCAATAGTGATTTATGCATAGTAGTATGAAAGATATATTAGATGAATTATTAGGCTTACCTTCAGAAAATGAAGTGGTTGAGTTTAAAGAAGCTAAACAGCAATATGATAAAAATAAGCTGGGGAAGTATTTTTCTGCTTTAGCCAATGAAGCGAACCTAGAAAATAAAACTTCGGCTTATCTGGTTTTTGGAGTAAAAGATAACCAAACTATTGTGGGTACTAATATATCAGAAAAGCGACTTAACGACTATAAAAAAGAAATAGCCGATCATACTTCTCCGCACTTGGGTTTTATTTCAACCAATCGATTTGTTCGCGAAGGCAGAGAAGTAGTCGTGTTAGAAATTCCTGCTCCAAAAGGAATGCCTGTTAGCTGGAAAGGTTTTAAATATGGTCGAGATGGTGAAAGTTTAGGTGCTTTAAATGATAACGAATACGATCGTATAAAGAATCAGGTTAAGCAAACAGATTGGAGTGCTCAAATTATTAAAGAAGCGAGTATTGCAGATTTGTCAAACCAAGCGATAAAAGAAGCTAGAAAGCGTTTTATTCAAAAAAATAAAAGTTTAGCTGATGAAGTTAAATCTTGGTCAGATGAGGTTTTTCTAAACAAAGCAAAAATTACCATTAAAGGTAAAATCACCAATACAGCAATTTTACTACTCGGTAAACCTGAAGCTGAACACTACATTAACCCTGCAAGAGCTACGGTGAGTTGGATTTTAAAAGATGCAGATAATATTGAAAAAGATTATGAACATTTTACGTGCCCTTTATTATTAAATGTAGTAGAAATTGGTAAAAAAATAAGAAATCTTAAATATCGGTATATTAATGATGACTCTTTATTTCCAGATGAAGTAGATCAATATGATCCTTATATCATACGAGAGGCATTAAATAATTGTATTGCCCATCAAGACTATACATTAGGGGGTAAAATAGTAGTGGTTGAAAATGAAAATTCTACCTTAGTTTTTTCAAATTCAGGTGATTTTATTCCGCAAAGTATAGAAGCAGTCATCAATGCTGATTCCCCTGAGCAAAATTATAGAAATGCCTTTTTAACCAATGCAATGGTAGGCCTTAATATGATTGATACCATTGGGAGTGGTATTAAAAGAATGTTTAAAATTCAAAGTAAGAAATTCTTCCCCTTACCAGATTATGAATTTGGTAATCAAAAAGTGAAAGTAACCATTACGAGCAAGGTTTTAGATATAGATTATGCGCGAAAATTAGCACAAATAGCTAGTTTGTCTTTAAATGATATCATCTTATTAGATAAAGTTGCGAAAAATAAAAGTATTACGGTTAAAGAAAGTAGGTCTTTAAAAGAGAGAAAATTAATAGAAGGCAGGCGTCCTAATCTTCATATTTCTTCTAAAGTAGCCAAGGCTACAGGCGAAAAGGGAGAGTATATAAAAATGCGAGGGTTTAAAGATGATCATTATAAAAAAATGATTTTAAATTATTTAGAAGAATATGAATCTGCTAGTAAAAAAGATTTAGATAAATTAATATTAGATATTCTTCCTAATGTTTTAGATGAAGATCAAAAAAAGAATAAATTAAGAAACATTATTTATGCAATGTCTAAGCGTGATGTTTCTATTACTAATACAGGTACAAATAGAAAACCTATTTGGAAAAAAGTTTAACTAACTAGCGATAGAAGTTTTTTTTTAGATAAACTTTTAGATAAACTTTTAGATAAACTTTTTGTTAGTTGTTGTAATAGAGTTTCTTATAAACATTCTTAATTTTAGGGTTTAGATAAACTTAATGTAGTTTTTCTAGTTAATTAAATAAAAAAACAAATGCCAGATTTAGTTAAAGTCAATTATAAACAGACAGGAAAGAGTAAAAAAACCAATGCGCTAGGAATGCGAGAAATGCAAGAAAGAGCATTTGAAGCAAGAACAGCACAGTATTTACTGATTAAAGCTCCTCCTGCATCAGGTAAATCTAGGGCATTAATGTTTATTGGCTTAGATAAACTGCGTAACCAAGATATAAAAAAATTAATTGTAGCAGTGCCTGAACGTTCTATTGGCAGTTCTTTCGCTCCAACAGAGTTAAAAAAATACGGTTTTTTTGAAGATTGGAATCCTAATCCTAAATACAACCTTTGTACGCCTGGCGGTGAAAAGTCTAAAGTAGATGCCTTCATTAACTTTATGAATAGTAAGGAAGAAATTCTTATTTGCACACACGCTACACTGCGTTTTGCATTTGATGCTATTGATGAAAAACAGTTTAATGACACCTTAATTGCTATAGATGAATTTCATCACGTATCTGCCGAAGGCACCAATAGATTAGGAAGTGTTTTAAGCTCTATTATGGCTAAGTCAACTGCTCATATAGTTGCAATGACAGGTTCTTATTTTAGAGGCGATAGTATTCCTATTCTTTTACCCGAAGTAGAAGCGCAGTTCATTAAAGTTAAATACGATTATTACGAACAGCTGAATGGTTATGAGTATTTAAAATCTTTAGGAATAGGTTATCATTTTTACCAAAGAAAATATACAACTGCCATTCACGAGGTTCTAGATGAAAATAAAAAAACCATTATTCATATTCCTAGTGTAAATTCTGGTGAATCCACTAAAGAAAAATATGAAGAGGTAGGCAAAATAATAGACACGCTAGGTGAAATAGAATACCAAGATTCAGAAACAGGGGTTATTTACGTTAAATCGCATAAAACAGGAAATCTTATTAAAGTAGCTGATTTAGTAAATGATGACCAAAAATCAAGAGATAAAATTCAAAACTATTTACGCAATGTAAATGCTCCAGAAGATATTGATATCATTATTGCTTTAGGGATGGCAAAAGAAGGGTTTGATTGGCCATATTGCGAACAAGCCTTAACGGTAGGTTATAGGGGTTCATTAACAGAGATTATTCAAATCATCGGCAGGGCTACAAGAGATAGCGACAATAAAACACACGCTCAATTCACCAATTTAATCGCTCAACCCGATGCCCAAGATGATGAGGTAAAACTTTCAGTCAATAATATGCTAAAAGCAATTACCGCTTCTTTATTAATGGAGCAGGTGTTAGCGCCTAATTTTAAATTTAAAGCGAAATACCCTGAAGAAGAAGATAATGAATATGAAGTAGATCGTGAAGATGGAACACAGGCAAATGAAGAGGAAAACACTATACACATCAGAGGTTTTAAAGAACCTTCAACAGCAAGAGTAGAGCAAATTATCGAATCAGACTTAAACGATTTAAAAGCAAAAATTTTGCAAGATAATGATATGCTCAAAGCAATGCCGAGTGAGACTTTGGAGCCAGAGGTGATCAATCAAGTGTTAATACCTAAAATTATTAAAGAAACCTATCCTGAACTTTCAGATGATGAGGTAGAAGAAGTAAGGCAACATATTGTTGTAGACTCAGTTATTAAAAACGGAAGTATAGAAGAACAAGGAGATAGAAGGTTTATCAAAATGGCAGATACCTTTGTGAATATAGATGAAATACACATAGATTTAATAGATAGTGTAAACCCGTTTCAAAAAGCATTTGAAATATTATCCAAATCAGTAACAGCACCTGTTTTAAGAACTATTCAGGAAACTATAGATGCGTCTAGAATTAAAATGACGGAACAGGAAGCTATTATCTTGTGGCCCAAAATAAAAGCCTGGGTGCAAAAAACAGGAAAAAATCCCGATATTAAATCGTTAGAGCCAAAAGAAAAAAGAATGGCAGAAGCAGTTATTTTCTTAAAAGAACTAAAGCGTAAACAAAAACAAAATGTCTAAAGATAAGTTAAGCATAGAAGATATTTTTGAAGATGACGATTTAGGTATTTTAAAAGAGACTTCAAAGCAGTCGAACGTAAAATCTACAGATCAACGTTTAATAGAATCTTTTGAAGAAATCAATGCTTTTGTAGATGAAAAAGAAAGAGAACCAGAACAAGGTAATGGTATTTCAGAAATGCGTTTGTATTTACGCTTAAAAGGCTTTAGAGAAAATGATAAAAAGAAATTTGCATTAAAAGATGTTGATAGGCATAATTTATTGTTTGAGCCTAAAAAAGTTGAATCTGTAGCCGATATTTTAGAAGATGATGATTTCGGTTTGTTAGCAGATGATGAAGAAGGTACAAGTATTTTTGATTTTAAACATACCCCAAAAGATAAAAAAGAAACCGATTTTGTAGCGCAACGTAAAGCAATGTCAGATGCAGTATTTGAAAAGTATGACAAGCAATTTAAAAAAGTACACCAAGAAATTAAGTTAGGTTTACGTAGTTTAAAATCCTTTAAAAATGCAGAAAAAAACTTAAAAGAAGGTAAATACTACATTCTTGATGGGGTTTTATTATTCTTAGAAGTAGGTGATATTTCTGAAGCAGTTAGAGAATTAGGTGACAGAGTTAGAAAAGATGTACGAACAAGAACTGTTTTTGATAATGGTACATATAGTAATATGCTTTATAGGTCTTTAGCAAAACAATTATATAATAATGGTAAAGTAGTAACAGATTTAGAAAAAGACAGCGAGAAAGAGCTATTTACAAATGTAGAACAGTTAGAAGAAGACGATAAAGAATCAGGCTGGATTTACGTGCTAAAATCTAAATCAACCCATCCAGAAATAAGTAAACTTAATAATTTATATAAAATAGGTTTCTCTACAGTACCCGTTCAAAAAAGAGTGATTAATGCTAGAAATGAAGCGACCTATCTCAATGCAGAAGTAGAAGTAGTAGCAACATTTAAATGTGTAAATGTAAACACACAAAAGTTTGAAAATTTAATCCACCGCTTTTTTAGTCAAGCACAATTACAAATAGATATTTACGATAAAAATAAAAACAGAATAACCCCAAGAGAATGGTTTGTAGTTCCTTATCCAATAATAGAAAGAGCAATAGGTTTATTTAATACTGGTGAAATTATCAACTATCACTACGATTTTCAAAATGAAAAAATTACCAAAAACGATTAATGACTATAATTTTTTACGACAATAAAACTTGAGAATGAAATTAAAACTTTTAATAATAACTATATTTTTCTGTAATTCAGTTTATTCACAGATTTCAAAAGATTCACTCTTTAAAAGAGACATTGAAATTTTAGTGGAAGAAATGGAATTTATGTATGGTTATGACCAAACAATGCGAGAATACACAGTATATAAAACTTTTGATAAGTCAGAAACAAACAGAATCGAAAGTCTTTCTGATAGTTTGAGAATTCAAGAAATGAAAAAAAGAAAGTTTGTATCTGACAGTATAAGAGATTTAATTTATAGAAAATATATTAATCCAATGGATGCTGAGCATACTGAAAGAATGATAGAAATAACTAAAAAGTATGGTTTCCCTAGTACAGAAAGAATTAAGAAATATTACGACAAAGAATTTGTTGATCCAGAGTTTAACCCACTAATAATTTTTATTCATTCACCAAAAAAATACTGGAGTGAGCTAAAAGAATTAATGTTGGAAGAATATGAAAATGGAATAATTAATCAGTGCCAATATGGATATGCGCTTTGGCAATTTACCGGCAGAAAAAACCTTCAACCTATGCTTAATAATGGATTTAAAATGGTTAAAGAAAATGGTAAAACTAGATTGAAATCAACCTGTGAATAGAAACCTTAAAGAGAAGGAATTGATTTAGGAAAAAAATGTCTTAAAAGGAGTAAATTAGCCAGTATTGAAAGTTAAGTGAATTCAACTAAATAATCGATGAATTTCAATTCCCCAAGCAAATAAGTATAATTTCCATTTCATTTCATTTATACCTATTTTGCTTTCCGCAGAGTAAAAGCTATAATACTTTCATTGCATTACAGTATTACAGCCCTTACTTTTTGCCATTGCGCTTTTTTAAATCCGTTTTCATAAGTGTTTGAATTGCAAGATAGAATATAGCGTGGGCAGGTAATATGGTGTGTCTCGGCACCTCTGTTTTGTTCCGGAAAAACATATCTACAAGGGCATTTCACCTCAAATCCAACTTAATTAAAAGTTCAAATCCTCAGAGATTAGAAGAAAATAATTCATCCAAAACCCTTGTATATAACAAAAATATGACCCATTCGCCTTCCGTCCTCAGGCGCATTGGACCATATTTTCTTGTTTTCCTTCACAGACACGCCAGTGCCTCGCCACCCGCTGTTCCCTTGTGCCCTAAAACCCAATAAGGTCGCCAAAGGCGTAACAATATTTAGGGCACAAACACAGCTGCATAAAGTGCGAGCCTGCGAATCGTGCCTACACTAGCAAAACATAGCTTGAACTAAAACAAAACACGTTCCGTACATAAGTTGCGATCTCAATTCCATTTCATAACACAATGAAAGCCAAACAAAACGCTATCCACCAAATAAACCTCTCGGTGTTACCGCAACCCATGCCGGAACAGATATGGAGAGCTGCCATGTTTACCATGACAAAAGCACAGTTTCATAAAAACCTATCAAAAACACCAACCCACAACCACCAAACAACCCACACCATAGCCAAAATGCCAGCCCTCCCAAAAGGACAAGCTATGTTTGCTGTGCGTATTACGTTGTGCTATGCTTGCATACACAAAGACCCCATAGCACATAGGCACTCAACTCGCAGACGGCTCGCGCGTCTAGATTACCTGCCCGGGTACAAGCTTATCGGTAGCTCAGCCAACGTTTTCACAAAATGCGGCGTCAGAAACCTGTCTCCAAAACAACCTCATCTCAAATAAATCACTCCAGTAAACCTTTCAAAAATAAACACCGAAAACAGAAAATTGTTACCTAGTTAAGATTCAGTTCAACAGTCTAAAATCAAATAAATGTGAAATAAAAACAACAATTAATTGAACCTACATTTGTCATAAATAACATACGAATAATAAAATTTCTATTTATCAGTTAAACTAAAAAGTATAGCTAATTTCTAGAATAACGAAATATTACCTAAAGTCTTTTTTCTGCTAAATGACTTATCAAAACAAAACTTTAAAAATCAAGGAAGCAGCGCAGGGCGTAAGATAAAAATCTGTTTGAGACCGATGATAATCGGTTGAGTTATTTTTTATCTGTGGCGGGGGATTCCGTAGAATTTTTAAGGGTTATTTTGTTAGTCTAGACTTTTTTTGGTTCTTTTTTTCGGCAATGGAAAAAAAAGAACATGAAATGAAAATTTAAACTCCCAGTGCCTTACATAAGTTGCGATTTACTTTTGACTTCAATCATCATAGCGTTAGCAGATTGAACAAACCACCATTGAAAATCACAACTTATCGCAACCCATGACGGCACCCAAAAAGCAAGAGCTACAAAGTTTGGTCTGTTCGATTTGTATAGAATACAAACACTTCAGTTAGCCAGAAATTAAGAACACAACACAACTTCACACCAGACCAAATTGCCAGCACTTGCAAAAGCGTCAAACCAAAAAATCTAATCAAAAAAAAAGACAGAGCATTGAGCATAGCAGAAATGAAAATTTGAAATGAAAAATGTGAAATCTCAAAATTTGAAATAATAAAGTTTTATATCAAAAAAATAAATAAGAAGGCAAATATATCAGCCTTTGCGCCAGCCATTGCCCGCACAGCCGTAAAGCTCAAGCCCAAGGGTTTTTTAAAAAAAATGCCCTTGAACTTGCTAAAATATCACGCACTATTTTGATGTTTTTGCTTCCCAAAAAACAATCAAAAATCCACTCCATTTTTATTTAAAAAAAGCTTGACTGCTTCCCAAAAGGCTGATGCTGGGTGCCTTTCTTTTTTCTTTTTTTCTTTTTCGTTTGAAAAAAAAATTGTGAGCGAAGCGAATAAACATAATTTTTAAATCCATAATTATGTTTAAATCAAATGTTTACCAATTAAAAGTTTACTCAGGCGTCAAAACTGACGACAAGCCATGTTTTTACATCCTAAACAAAGGATTGAATGCTGGTCGCCCATCGGTCTTAGCTTGCCGAAACTGCTTCATTGTCAAAGCCAAATCTGAAGCTGAAAGAGATGCCATCTACTGGCTTGCTTATGCGGCTTGGCAGACCAAAAAATTCTATCCTCACCTCAAAGGTTCGGTCATCCCTTACCTGGTCACAGCCGATGCCAAAATGGTGCTGAACGATTGTCTAAGCCAATTGAATGATTTGAAATTAAAGCAGAAAATCAAAACATTCAAGGCGGTCCAACAGAAAGAAGAATTGCTGAGGTTACAGCTGGAGAAGTTTGGCGAACTCAAAATCGCCATTGCGACTACCATGCTGAAATAATCCAAAAAGCCCTGAATTCAGGGCTTTTTTTAATGAAATGCTTTAAAATTGAACTGAAATCAAAGGATTTGAAACAAGGCTTTAAATGAAGAAAGCCCCGCAAACTTGCGAGGCTTAATAATTAACCAATCTATTATGAAAAACTCATCCTAAAAAGTTTTGCTCTAAAATATACATTTTTAGGGAAACCACAAAAAAAATCCGAAACCCATAATTTGGGTATCGGATTTTGTAATGTTTTAGCGCTTTTTTTTCTTTTTGAATCGTTTGGCAAGGTGCTTCAAAAGCATCGAGGTGATAAAACTCACACTGGCACCAACAATGACCAAAATACAGGTCGAAATAAAATCATCGATATGTATACTGCCCAAAAGACTGAAAAGTGCACCCCCGATAAATCCAGCCTTTTCATGTTGCATCATGGCGATCCTTCTTTCGAATCCTCAGCGCTTTTGCTGTTCTTCAGATTCTGTGACTGATCCTTTGCTGAATCATTTTCATTTTTGGTCACCACTTGACTCACTGCGGAAACAGCCGTGCCAACGGCCAAACCATATCCGGCAATGGTGATCATTGTGGCTGGCAGTGCCACCGGAGCGCTTAAAATGGCGCCTGCCACTGCGGTAATCCCTAAACCTATGTTTCGCAAAGTCTTGAAAAACTTCGGCGTCTCTGATTGGTATCTTTGTTTTAAATTCATCTCTATTATTGTATTTAAATGTTAATTATTTTAACTTTTATCCTTTAACTGTCCTTGCAGTTGAATATGATCTTCAAAATGTGAACTCCTCAGTTCAATTTTGACCTTGTCCTTCGCTTGAAAATGCGGTCTCAGCTTATCCAAAATTCGATCTAAAGCTTTTCTCGATGAATACCCATAACCAACATTGATTAAACTGCTGACAGGAGCAATACAGCCTTCCAGTTCCTTAGATGAATCATTGGCGGGATGAAACAAAATCCAGGATCGACCTGGCACGCCTTCCACCAACAAATGCCATTTGAATTTTTTGGTGTATCTCAATTTCAATTCATACACACCATCTGGAATCGCTGACACATTGACTTGATTCGTTTTCCATGGCAATTCTATTGTAAAACTCATGAACTCATCAAAATAATAGAGAGCACCAACCGTACCTTGTGGAAAATGCCCTCTATACAAGCCAAGCCTAACCTCCATTAGTCATTGTCAATTTTCACGATGCTCAAGGCATTGTAAGCCCCGTTTTTAAGCGGATACATTGTCCCGTTGACTTCTTGGTAGAACTCAACACCAATCACTTGAATCAGTGGCAAAGTTGAAGCCGCAGTCACCGCCGTTGATAATGAAATCGCAACAGTTTCTGAAGAATCCCATGGCAAAATACTGGACTCATCCGAATCAAACACGGAGTTTTCTTCAACGAAATCCAATTCTGCCAGTCCAGTCACAATTTTAAAGTGAGTGGTTCCCCCAGGAGCGTCAACCATGGTCAATGGCACAAATGGATCAACCTCCACATCACCTTCACCAGCCACACGATCTACCGTGTTTTGGAAAGAAGCATAAAGCGTTCGTCCCAACTTCGCTTTCGAATTGAAATCAAAGCCTTGCAAAAGCTCCATATTCCCATCCTGAATAGTTCGAAGTCCACGATCATTCGTCGAATCAGCTTTGATGACTTTCATCAATTGCTTTTGCAAATTCGGAGTCACACGCTTGTCCGTCACATTCTGCAACAACAACCGAATCGAATCTCTCAAGATTTTTCCGCCTTTGCCAGCTCTTCCAAATTCAGAACCATTCTCGCGCGTTCTCTGGAACGCTGGATCATTTTTGATTCTGTTACCGTCCACACCACCTTTTTCTCTCGCAAGGTGGCTATCTGCACTCTTGTAGAAGGAAATATCCCCCAAAGTGCCTTTCAGTTTAATAATACCTGTTTGTCTAGCCATAATTACTATGTTTGACAACAAAGCAAGAGATTAAGCCTATGGTTGACAAGGAACTAAGACGCATCTGCCGTTTATGGCATTGATGTCGCATTTGTCACTCAAATAGCGATTAAAAATGTGTAAAACGCAGTATCTTAGCACTAAACGCCAAACATACGACTTGAAAATACCCAGCTGTGCTAACTAAATGCAGTGGGGATAGTATATGGATAGAGTATAGATAAAGCGTTGTGGTGCTTAAAATGTACCAAATAGGAGTAAATTATAATGAAAGTCAAAAAGCGCATCAAAGTATTTCCAACAGACATCCAGAGGATCACAGGTCTGAGCCTAAGACAATCGCAAAGAATACTCAAGCGATTGAAGGAAATGCATAGCAAAGAAAAAGACCAAATCATCACTACTCACGAACTCGCCGAATACCTCGGCATCAACCTCGAATTAGTCGAAGAATTTATTGAAGATTGAAAGTGAAATATGGTTGAATTTGTTTATATTTAGGGATTGAATATAATTATTTGATAGTAAGGAATAACAAATTCAATTAAATTTTAGGTGTCCAAATTGGGGACAATTTACAGAAAGTTCTTTTAAATATATGGTTATCAGTCGGTTGTGTTTTTGTTAAGAATCCTGCCACGAACCGAACCTCCCTTGTCATTCTGAACGGAGCTTGCGGAGTGAAGAATCTCTCCCCGAACCAAACCTCTCCTGTTATTCCGAGGCAAACGCAGTGACGAGGAATCTCTCCCCGAACTGAACCTCCCTTATCATTCTGAACGGAGCCTGCCGACCCCTTGTCATTCTGAACGGAGCTTGCGGAGTGAAGAATCTCTCAGTGAAATGAAAACCAATACGTGAGAAAGATTCCTCCTGCCGTCGGAATGACATTCCCTTGTCATTCTGAACGTAGCCTGCGGAGTGAAGAATCTCTCAGCGAACCGAACCTCAATACGTGAGAAAGATTCCTCCTGCCGTCGGAATGACAACCTACTTGTCATTCTGAACGGAGCTTGCGGAGTGAAGAATCTCTCAGTGAACCAAACCCCAAAACGTGAAAAAAGATTCCTCTACCAAAGCTTCGGTATCGCAATAACAAACCCCCTTGTCGGTTCGAGTGATTTCTATGGGCTGCAAGCCCGTAGAAATTGTATCGAGAACACACAACAATTTTTAAATTCTCAAAAATTTAAGACATTTATTGCTAATATTATATTTTTAACTCCAGTATAGATCCTCTATAGCTTAAGTATGGCTTAAGTATGGGAAGTGTATTAAAACACTAACAAGATATTGACTCAGCCTCAACAAAAAATGAAACAAAATATTGAATTATCCATAATTCGCTTATAGTCAATACAACCCATGTCATTGGTAGGACTTCTCTCAACAAAAAAAAGTAGAGAAAAGTATATCGAAAATGGGTGTTTATAAACGAAACTAACTCAATTTGGATTAATAGAACTCATGTTGAATTAAACAGTCTAACAAAAAAATTGTATTTTTACCTTTCCAATAAAAAATAAACCATGAGTACAGAAGATAAAGAAAAAGCGACTAAACTAAAGTCGCTTAAACTCACCTTAGACAAATTAGACAAAACCTACGGCAAAGGCACGGTGATGAAAATGAGCGACCAATCGGTAGTCAATGTTGATGCCATTTCATCAGGCTCACTGGGCTTAGATTTGGCTCTTGGTGTTGGTGGTTATCCTCGCGGTCGAGTTGTTGAAATTTACGGACCAGAATCTTCTGGTAAAACCACTTTAACTTTGCACGCCATAGCCGAAGCTCAACAAAAAGGTGGCATTGTCGCTTTTATTGATGCCGAACACGCCTTTGACAGAACCTATGCCGAAAACTTAGGCATTGATATTGATAACTTAATCATATCGCAACCCGACCACGGTGAGCAAGCTCTTGAAATTACAGATAACTTGATTCGCTCTGGTGCAATTGATATTATTGTGATTGACTCCGTTGCCGCATTGACCCCAAAAAGCGAAATAGAAGGCGAAATGGGCGACTCCAAAATGGGTATTCATGCCAGATTGATGTCACAAGCTTTAAGAAAATTAACTTCAAGTATCAGTAAGACCAATTGTACGGTGATTTTTATTAATCAATTACGTGAAAAAATAGGCGTGATGTTTGGCAACCCAGAAACAACAACAGGTGGAAACGCCTTAAAATTCTATTGTTCGGTAAGACTTGATATACGTCGCTCTACACAAATTAAAGACAGCAATAGCGAGGTTAAAGGAAACAAAACCCGTGTCAAAGTCGTTAAAAACAAAGTCGCACCACCATTTAAAGTTGCAGAATTTGATATTATGTACGGCGAAGGTATTTCTAAAGTCGGCGAAATTATAGATATCGGTGTGGATTATGAAATTATCAATAAAGCAGGCTCGTGGTTCAGCTACGGCGACACCAAACTCGGTCAAGGTCGTGATGCTGTAAAAACTTTACTCAAAGAAAACCCAGACTTGATGGACGAACTTGAAGTAAAAATCAAAGAAGCCATAAAAATTGCCAAAAGTAAAGACTAAACGCAACGTTTTTAAATTTATGTATCTTAGAAATAACATGAAACAATTTATTTTAAGTTTGAGTCTAATATCTATACTAACATCTTGTTCAGTTGATAACCCAAGCATAGTAACTGTTCAAAATGCCAATGTTGTAGATATTGTAGCTCCAGATACTCTAAATTATCAACAAACAGAAATCTTTGAAATTACTTATATAAAACCAACAACTTGTCACACTTTTGAAGGTTTTGATGTTTTAGGTGAAGCTCCTGAACTTACGATAAGAACGGAAACAAGATTCGAAGATAATTTCAATTGTGAAGATACACCAACTAATACTGAAACTGTTCAATTTGAATATTTTGTCGATATCCAACAAGACCATGTTTTCAAATTTCTATCAGGGGCTTCAGATAGTGGTCAATTGCAATTTATAACCTTAAATATTCCTGTAAATATCGAATAGTTTTGAAATTAAAAAACCTCATAAAACAATGCCAAAACAAAGAGCTAAAGGCTCAAAAAGCTTTGTATGAGATATACAGTTCAAAATTATTTAGCTTGTGTTTGAAGTATTCAAAAAATTATGCAGAAGCTCAAGACAATCTTCAAGATGCGTTTATAAGCATTTATGAAAACATTCATCAGTTTAAACACAAAGGCTCTTTTGAAGGTTGGATGAAACGCATAGCCATTAATACGGCACTTCAGCGTTATCGCAATCAAAAGGTGTTTTCTTTGAATTATGAAGAAAACCTAATCCAACCCGATAATGATTACACCGAAAACAACATAAGTCTGCAAGAACTTTTAAAATGTATTCAAGAATTGCCTAATCGATACAGAATGGTGTTTAACCTTTACGTGCTTGACGGACATTCACATAAAGAAATTGCAGAAATGATGAATATATCCGAAGGCACATCAAAATCAAATTTAGCCCGCGGAAGACAAATTTTAAAAGATAAAGTCAACAGAATAATCGATAATAAAAACCTGAATAAAACAGCCAAAACTTTATGAGTGATCAGCATAACATAGACCGGTTGTTTCAAGAATCTTTTAAAGATTTTGAAGTCGATGCCCCAAAATCTGCTTGGAGTGGCATTGAAAAACGATTGACTCAAAAGTCTAAAAAACGCGTTGTTCCACTTTGGCTCAAACTCAGTGGTCTTTGCAGCAGTGATTGCCATTTTGATTATAGCTGGTTCGCAGTGGTTTTTTAACCCAACTCAACTCAATAATATTCCTGTCGTAAATTCATCTCAACAAAACACACAAAACAATCAAGAAGACAATACAATCATTACAAGCTCAAATCAAGATAAAAACCCTCTAAATGAGTCAAGTATTTCTAATAAAAACAAGACTATTTCTAATAAACCCAAATCCAGCATAGCTCAAAATACCAACAGTAATTCTTTGTCAAACAAGGCTAACAAAAACATTATCAGCAAAACACAACAAGATGAAAGGAAAAATAAATCTTTAAAAGCCAATAGCACTTCAACTGATGAAGCTTTAGCATATTCAAATTTTTCTTCCAAAGGTTCTATTCAAAAATCTACTACTATTGATGCTTCAACAATTCAAAATCCAATCATTAAAAAAGTGGCATCTCCAAAAAAATCTTTGGTAGAAGTCGCTGAAAACCTCAATAATGAAGATGAATTAAAAATTTCAAACTCAGAAAAAAACGCTTGGTTTATTAAACCACAAATCTCCCCTATTTTTTATGGTAATTTAGGCAGTGGAAGTGCCGTTGACCCCAATTTTGCCCAAAACAACGGTCAAGGCGAAGTCAATATGTCTTACGGTATAAATGTGGCCTATCAAATTAACGATAAAATAAAACTCCGAACTGGTGTTAATCGTGTCAATCTTAACTATACCACAAACGACGTGTTTTTAGTGCCAAACCAAGGCACAGCCAATTTAAACAACGTCAAGACTAACCCCAACTTTACAGCATCGGTTTTGAATAGGCAACAATTGCAAAACCTCTCAACAAACGGTAATTTTAACAGGTCTGAAACTGTGCCGTCTGAACTTCAACAAGAATTAGGTTATATTGAATTTCCTATGGAGATAGAATATAAAGTCTTAGACCGTAAAATCGATATCAATCTCATTGGCGGTGCAAGCACACTTTTGTTAAACAATAACAACCTTGATGTAAAAAACCAAAACGGAACAACTTCATTAGGTGAAGCCAACAATATCAACAATCTAAGTTTTTCAACCAACTTTGCTATCGGTTTAGAATACAACTTCACAGAGCGATTTATGTTTAATTTTGAACCGACTTTCAAATATCAAATCAATACTTTTCAAAGCGGAACAACCGATTTTCAACCCTATTTTTTAGGCGTCTATTCTGGAATTGTATTTAAGTTTTAAACTCGCCCTCGTCATAATATATGTTGTTAGTCGAACTCACGTTAAATTATATACGCATAGCAACCTCTCTTACAGAAAAAGATTTAATTATGAAAATCTAATAATTATAAAGGATAAATTATCGTTTAACGAAAAAGTTGCATATGCAACTTAAATCCAGCTTTGAAATAAAAATTTAAAATGTATTTTTAATTTTTATTTCAAAAATCAGAATTTATATGAGCAAAAACAATATTAAAGTCTCCCCACAACAATTTGATGCTATAGTTGTAGGTACAGGTATATCAGGCGGTTGGGCGGCTAAAGAATTATGTGAAAATGGTTTAAAAACTTTAGTATTAGATCGCGGTAGAAATATAGAACATATCACAGACTACAAAACCGCTCATATGGATCCTTGGGACTTTCCTAACGGTATAGCAACAACGCGAAAAACAAAAGAAAGAAAATTTAAACAACACCGAACAGGCTATACGACTCAAGAACCTCACCAACATTTTTTTGTTGATGATATCAAACATCCTTACAACGAAAAGAGACGATTTGACTGGATTCGCGGTTATCACGTAGGTGGCCGATCTTTGGTTTGGGGTCGGCAAAGCTATCGTTTAAGCGATATAGATTTTGAAGCCAACAAAAAGGAAAACATTGGCATAGATTGGCCTGTGCGATACAAAGATATTGAACCTTGGTATGATAAAGTTGAAGAATTTATTGGCATTAGTGGCGAAAATTTAGGATTAAAGCAGTTGCCAGACCAAAAACTGCTCAAGCCTATGAATTTGAATTGTGTAGAACAACATTTAAAGAAAAAAATAAAAGAAAGCTTTGATGATGGTCGATTGCTAACTATTGGTAGAGTTGCACATATCACCGAAGGCACAAAACCTGGAGCTGGACGAACCACGTGTCAATATCGAGACCGATGTATGCGTGGTTGCCCCTATGGTGCTTATTTTAGTAGCAATGCATCAACCTTACCAACAGCAGAAGCAACAGGTAATATGACGTTAAGACCACACTCTATTGTCTATGAAGTTGTTTATGATGAACTTACTCAAAAAGCTTCTGGTGTGAGAATTATAGATGCACAAACTCATGAAAAAATTGAGTATAAAGCCAAAGTTATCTTCCTTTGTGCTTCTGCAATGGCTTCTAATTCTATTTTACTTCAATCAAAATCAAAACGATTTCCAAACGGTTTAGGTAACGATAATGATTTGGTTGGTCGAAACCTTATGGATCATCATTTTTGGGTTGGTGCTACGGCAATTGCTGATGGGTTTGATGATAAATACTACAAAGGACGCCGTGCTAATGGAGTTTTTATTCCACGGTTTAGAAATATTGGGGGCAAAACCAACTCCAAAGATTTTGTTCGTGGTTACAACTACCAAGGCGGTGCTACACGATCAAATATTTCTGAAATGGTAGCCGAACTAAAATATGGACCTAAACTGAAAGAGGTAATTCTCAAACCAGGTGAGTGGAAGATAGATCTCATTGGTTTTGGAGAAACTTTACCTAATCATAATAACAGGTTATTTATGAATTATGATAAAAAAGACGAATGGGGCTTGCCTACTATAACTTTCGATGCTGATTTTGGAGAAAACGAACTGGCTATGCGAAAAGACATGAAAGACCAAGCCGTCAAAATGCTGAAAGCTGCTGGTTTTAAAAATGTAAAAGGCTATGATGTTAAAGAAAACAGAGCAATGGGCTTAGGTATTCATGAAATGGGTGGTGCACAAATGGGACGTGACCCAAAAACATCTGTCCTCAATGCCTACAATCAAGTGCATACTTGTAAAAACGTTTATGTTACCGACGGTGCATTTATGACCTCATCAGGAAGCCAAAACCCTTCGTTGACCTATATGGCTTTTACAGCAAGAGCGACCAATCATGCGGCTAAACAACTTAAAAAGAATTCAATTTAAAGAACCTATTACTCATGAATCGTAGAGAAGTTTTAAAACGTATAGGTATTGCATCAGCGACCGTGGTTGCTACACCAACAGTGTTGAGTATATTAAATAGTTGTACTACAGAACCTCAACTGTGGACACCAAAATTCTTAAGCATTCCACAAGGACAATTTCTCACAAAAATAGTCAATGTGTTTTTACCTAAAACCGATTTACCATCTGCTACAGAATTAAATGTCCCAGAGTTTATTGACCGTTATATAAATGAAGTGTTTAAAATTAAAGACCAGCAACGCTTTAAACTGGCTTTTGACAAAGTGTTATTAAAATTTGAAGATGAATCAAAAAAAGAAATCAATAAAATTGATGCTAAAGATATTCAATTGTTTTTAGATCAACATTTAAAAGTAAAAGGAGAAACAGACACAGAAAGAGAGAACAACCCTGACTTTAAAGGCTTAACCACTTCTGAATGCTTAGACGTCTTGAAAAACTTTAGTATATTAGCCTATTTAACAACCGAAAAAATTGGAGAAGAAGTCTTAGCCTATGACCCTATTCCAGGAACTTATTATTGTGGCAACTTACAAGAATTAACACAAGGCAAATCTTGGTCTTTAGAGTATTCTAATTTTCCTTACACTGATTTGAAATAAACGAAAATTTTAAGAATTGTGAAAAAATTTATTAAAACCTTAAAATGGATTCTTGTCAGCATATTAATTTTAGTCGTAGGACTTTATATTTTAGGTTACGGCTATATATTTAAAGGGATTCAAGTGGTTTATCTCACTGGGCACACCACAGCTTTTATAGATGATTATCCTTATTTTGACAACCGCACTATAGAAACATCAACACCACAACCGTGGAAATTGTCTGACCAATACAATTCGGTTTCTGCATCTAAAAAACTTGAAGAAATCAATGATGAACTAGGAACTGTAGCTTTTCTTATCATAAAAGACGGAAAAATTTGGTATGAAAACTACGCTGAAAACTATAGCAAAACTTCAAAAACCAATTCTTTTTCTGTAGCTAAAAGCTTTACAGTCAGCCTTCTTTTTAAAGCCATTCAAGAGGGTTACATTACAAGTATAGATCAACCCATAACAGATTTCTTTCCAGAATTTAAAGGCAAATTTGCTTCACAATGCACAGTTGGCGATTTGGCTTCAATGTCAAGCGGTTTGAATTGGAATGAGCAATATTACAGTCCATTTTCTATGACGGCAAAGTCCTATTATGACAATAACATCAGAACATTGATAAAAAGCTTAGCTATTGAAGACCAACCAGGTCAATCTTTTAAATATTTAAGCGGGAATACGCAACTTCTCGGAATGATTATAGAAAAAGCAACTCATAAATCTTTATCTGAATATTTGAGCCAAAGTTTTTGGCGTCCACTTGGCATGAATGACTTTGGTTTATGGCAACTCGATAGTGCAGAAAGCGGTATGGAAAAAAGCTATTGTTGCATTGCAA